>NZ_MJXJ01000023.1:0-348534 GCF_001762735.1 Campylobacter sp. BCW_6461
TTAACAAGTCCGCAATGAGCTACTTTCCCCCTGCCAGTAAGGCGTAGTATCATCACCCACGATGTGCTTAGCTTCTTGGTTCGGGATGGAGCAAGGCGTTTCCACATCTGTATAATCACGGACATTGTTATTTAAATATTCTTTGAAAGATTGAATTTAAAAAATAAAGCTTAATCTTTTATTTCTTTACTTTTTTCTTTATTCTCTTTCTTCTTTTCTTATCTTTTATCTTTGATAAGTTTTTATATAGAATACTTAAAAAACAATGTTAAGAGCAAGTTCTAATACAAACTCTACTTGAAAGATTTCTATTAAACTCTAAATATTATCTATATTCAAAGTCTTCTTAAAAACCTTAACAAGGAAGTGATGCTTTATTAAAGATAAGCCAAACGCTCTATTAGTACTGGTCAGCTAAAGGACTTTCATCCATTACACACCCAGCCTATCAAACTAGTAGTCTTCTAGAGAGCTTAGAGAAGATTCATCTTAGAGTTGGCTTCACGCTTAGATGCTTTCAGCGTTTATCCTTTCCAAACTTAGCTACGCTGCGATGCTCTTGGCAGAACAACAGCTACACCAGTGGTTTGTTCAACCCGGTCCTCTCGTACTAGGGTCAAATCTCTTCAATCTTCTTACGCCCACGGCAGATAGGGACCGAACTGTCTCACGACGTTCTGAACCCAGCTCGCGTACCGCTTTAAATGGCGAACAGCCATACCCTTGGGACCTGCTCCAGCCCCAGGATGCGATGAGCCGACATCGAGGTGCCAAACCTCCCCGTCGATGTGAGCTCTTGGGGGAGATCAGCCTGTTATCCCCGGGGTACCTTTTATCCTTTGAGCGATGGCCCTTCCACACAGAACCACCGGATCACTAAGACCGACTTTCGTCTCTGCTTGACTTGTATGTCTTGCAGTTAAGCTGGCTTATACCTTTATACTCTACGAACGATTTCCAACCGTTCTGAGCCAACCTTTGTAAGCCTCCGTTATTATTTGGGAGGCGACCGCCCCAGTCAAACTACCCACCAGACATTGTCCCACTTGAGGATAACTCAAGCTGGTTAGCTACCCAAATAAGAAAGAGTGGTATCTCAACAATGGCTCATATACAACTGGCGTCATATACTCAAAGCCTCCCACCTATCCTGCACATTCTTATCCAAGTAGCAGTGTCAAGCTGTAGTAAAGGTCCACGGGGTCTTTCCGTCTTGCCGCGGGTAGGAGGAATTTTCACCTCCACTACAATTTCACTGGATCCCTCTTTGAGACAGCTCCCATCTCGTTACGCCATTCATGCAGGTCGGTATTTAACCGACAAGGAATTTCGCTACCTTAGGACCGTTATAGTTACGGCCGCCGTTTACTCGGGCTTCGATCAAGAGCTTCGCTAATGCTAACCCCATCAATTAACCTTCGAGCACCGGGCAGGCGTCACACCCTATACATCCTCTTACGAGTTAGCAGAGTGCTGTGTTTTTGGTAAACAGTCGGGAGGGACTCTTTGTTGTAAGTTTCCTTGCTTTCGGAGTAAATCCTAATACAAAGCTAACCACACCTTATACCGAAGATACGGTGCTATTTTGCAGAGTTCCTTAAAGAGAGTTCTTCCACGCGCCTTAGAATACTCATCCCACCCACCTGTGTCGGTTTACGGTACGGGCAACATTAGCTAAACTTAGAAACTTTTCTTGGCTCGACGGCATCAGGGGTTCTTCTATCCATCCGAAGACTTCAAAAAGCCTTTCAGTTCTCGGAGTATTGTTATACGGATTTGCCTGTATAACCTCCTACGACCTTAGACTAGCACTTCCATCCGCTAGCCCCCTTAGCCCTAAGCGTCCTTCCATCGCACACTAATGTTGGTATTGGAATATTAACCAATTTGCCATCGTCTACCCCTTTCGGACTCGACTTAGGACCCGACTAACCCTACGATGACGAGCATCGCGTAGGAAACCTTGGGTTTACGGCGTTAATGATTCTCACATTAATTATCGCTACTCATGCCTGCATGCTCACTTCTATTCGCTCCAGCACTCCTTACCGGTATACCTTCGACGCAAATAGAACGCTCTCCTACCACTTGCACACAACTTAAACTACTTAACTTTAGTCTAAGAATATTTTTACTGATTTTACTAAGTTTTATTTCTATCTTTACTCTATAAAAATCAGTAAAAATATAACTAAACATATAACTTAGTTTCTCATATTCTAAACTTAAATAATCTAAGTTGTGTGCAAGTCTACAGCTTCGGTACTTACTTTAGCCCCGTTATATTTTCCGCGCAAAATCACTAGACCAGTGAGCTATTACGCTTTCTTTAAAGGATGGCTGCTTCTAAGCCAACCTCCTGGTTGTTTAAGTAACTTCACATCGTTTTCCACTTAAGTAAGATTTAGGGACCTTAGCTGGTAGTCTGGGTTGTTTCCCTCTTGACGACGGATTTTATCACTCGCCGCCTGACTGCTGTGATTACATATAAGGTATTCGGAGTTTGATAGGGTTTGGTACATTGGTGTATGCCCTAGCCCATTCAGTGCTCTACCCCCTTATATTACGACACAACGCTATACCTAAATATATTTCGGAGAGAACCAGCTATCACGAAGTTTGATTGGCCTTTCACCCCTATCCACAAGTCATCCCGGGGCTTTTCAACGCCTATGGGTTCAGTCCTCCACTAGTTCTTACACTAGCTTCAACTTGCTCATGGATAGATCACTTCGTTTCGGGTCTGCAGCATCTGACTAAGCGCCCTATTCAGACTCGCTTTCGCTACGGCTTCGCGTTTGCTTAACCTTGCCAGACACCACAACTCGCAGGCTCATTATGCAAAAGGCAGTCCATCACCCTGTATTGCTACATAGGGCTCTGAATGATTGTAAGCAAATGGTTTCAGGTTCTATTTCACTCTGATCACCTCAGTTCTTTTCACCTTTCCCTCACGGTACTTGTGCACTATCGATCTGGTATTAGTATTTAGGGTTGGATCGTGGTCGACCCGGATTCAGACAGGATTCCTCGTGTCCCGCCCTACTCAGGATACTGCTAGCTAAGGTTTGTTTTTCGCATACGGGACTATCACCCTCTATGGTTATACTTTCCAGAATGTTCTGCTAAACTTACCTCTTGCACATTGCAGTCCTACAACCCCCAGTGCAAGCACTGGGTTTGCCCTCTTGCGCTTTCGCTCGCCGCTACTGACGCAATCTCTATTGATTTCTTTTCCTGAGGGTACTAAGATGTTTCAATTCCCCTCGTTCGCTCCTATATAGGTAATGTATATCTCTATACATTGGGTTGCCCCATTCGGAAATCTACGGATCAAAGCTTCTTGACAGCTCCCCGTAGCTTATCGCAGTCTAGTACGTCCTTCATCGCCTTTACCAGTCAAGGCATCCACCATTCGCTCTTAGTAGCTTACCTTTTTTACCTTTTATTATTGATTCTAAAACGCATCACTTCCTTGTTAAAGTTTTTATGATAAGACTTCTTTATCTTAAGACGGAAAGCATTCAAACACTTAATATAAAACTAAATGATTTAGTCTCAACTAAGCTGTGAGTTTGAAACTTGTCTTTAATTTATAATCCTTAAATCTAATATTCTCTTTATTCATAGAAGAGAAGACAGCTAAAAGTTAAGTTAAACTAAAGAAAAGATAAATAGGTTTTATCCTTTAACAAGTCCTGTAAAATTGTTTTTATTAAAACTTGCTTGTGACTCTTAACAATGATAATTAAAAGAACATTTAGGTTTAAAACCTAAAGGAAGTATATATATTAACATAATCATTATAAATATAAATGCATAATGTATATGCTACTTATATCTATTAAAGTATATTCTTTTATAGTTAAAGATAAAAATAAATCTAAGTATAGAGTTTATATTTTATATTTAATCTATTTTATATACTTGCTTTAGATTTTAAAGCTTCTTTATTCAAATCTTTTTTATGGTGGGCCTAACAAGACTTGAACTTGTGACCTCACCCTTATCAGGGGTGCACTCTAACCAGCTGAGCTATAGGCCCTTAATAAATGGTGGAGAATAGCGGGATCGAACCGCTGACCTCCTGCGTGCAAAGCAGGCGCTCTCCCAGCTGAGCTAATTCCCCATAAACAATTAGCTTTATCATCAATCTTTGAAATCTAAACAAGAATCAATTGAGTTTATATATTGAAGTAATAGTTGTGAGACTTATTACTTTGTACTCTAGAAAGGAGGTGATCCAACCGCAGGTTCTCCTACGGTTACCTTGTTACGACTTCACCCCAGTCGCTGATTCCACTGTGGACGGTAACTAGTTTAGTATTCCGGCTTCGAGTGAAATCAACTCCCATGGTGTGACGGGCGGTGAGTACAAGACCCGGGAACGTATTCACCGTAGCATGGCTGATCTACGATTACTAGCGATTCCGGCTTCATGCTCTCGAGTTGCAGAGAACAATCCGAACTGGGACATATTTTATAGATTTGCTCCACCTCGCGGTATTGCGTCTCATTGTATATGCCATTGTAGCACGTGTGTCGCCCTGGGCATAAGGGCCATGATGACTTGACGTCGTCCACACCTTCCTCCTCCTTACGAAGGCAGTCTATTTAGAGTGCTCGGCCGAACCGTTAGCAACTAAATACGTGGGTTGCGCTCGTTGCGGGACTTAACCCAACATCTCACGACACGAGCTGACGACAGCCGTGCAGCACCTGTCTCTAAGTTCTAGCAAGCTAGCACCCTCTTATCTCTAAAAGGTTCTTAGGATATCAAGCCCAGGTAAGGTTCTTCGCGTATCTTCGAATTAAACCACATGCTCCACCGCTTGTGCGGGTCCCCGTCTATTCCTTTGAGTTTTAATCTTGCGACCGTACTCCCCAGGCGGTACACTTAATGCGTTAGCTGCATTACTGAGATGACTAGCACCCCAACAACTAGTGTACATCGTTTAGGGCGTGGACTACCAGGGTATCTAATCCTGTTTGCTCCCCACGCTTTCGCGCCTTAGCGTCAGTTGAGTTCCAGCAGATCGCCTTCGCAATGGGTATTCTTGGTGATATCTACGGATTTTACCCCTACACCACCAATTCCATCTGCCTCTCCCTCACTCTAGACTATCAGTTTCCCAAGCAGTTTAATGGTTAAGCCATTAGATTTCACAAGAGACTTGATAATCCGCCTACGCGCCCTTTACGCCCAGTGATTCCGAGTAACGCTTGCACCCTCCGTATTACCGCGGCTGCTGGCACGGAGTTAGCCGGTGCTTATTCCTTAGGTACCGTCAGAATTCTTCCCTAAGAAAAGGAGTTTACGCTCCGAAAAGTGTCATCCTCCACGCGGCGTTGCTGCGTCAGGGTTTCCCCCATTGCGCAATATTCCCTACTGCTGCCTCCCGTAGGAGTCTGGACCGTGTCTCAGTTCCAGTGTGACTGATCATCCTCTCAGACCAGTTAAGCGTCATAGCCTTGGTAAGCCATTACCTTACCAACTAGCTGATACTATATAGTCTCATCCTACACCGAAAAACTTTCCCTACTCAACTTGTGTTAAGCAGGAGTATAGAGTATTAGCAGTCGTTTCCAACTGTTGTCCTCTTGTGTAGGGCAGATTAACTATACCTTACTCACCCGTGCGCCACTAATCCACTTCTAGCAAGCTAGAAGCTTCATCGTTCGACTTGCATGTATTAGGCACGCCGCCAGCGTTCACTCTGAGCCAGGATCAAACTCTCCATAAAAATTATAGATAGTTTAATCTTTTTCTTCAAAGAAAAAGTTATGAAAGATTAAAAGAAAAACTTTTAATCTTTTTAATTATTAGATTGAATAGATTTTACATAATTACTTATGCCTAAATCTTTCTGGCTCAATCGATCACTTATTTAGATTTCAAAGATTGACTAATAAGATTTGAATAACAATACTAAGTTAAAAGAACAAAACAAAAAATCATTTTTAAAAGAAAAGTTTTTAAATTAAAAAACAAGATTTATAAAAAAGCTTTTAGTTTATAAGACAAAAACCAAAAGAGTTAATTTATAAAATCTACTAAGCTAGTGAAACTTTATAATTTAAAAGATTTTAAGTCCTTTTTTCAAAAAAAGGAAATGAAAGTATAACCAATTAAACTTAAAAGGGGATTAAACAAAGGATTAAATAGTATAAATATTTGTGTAAGTATTTATATAAGTATTTGGTGGGTTTAAAAATGGGGGGGGGGATTTTCCAATCACCCCAAAGTTAAAAGTATTTTTCTAGGCTTGCATAAACTCTTGCTCGATGTTCTCCATCGTGTTTAAACCGATGAACAGCTCTTGCAGCATCCATTTTTACATAAAAATTAGCACTTCTTGTATAGAGTATTTGTATACCCATTGCATCCATAAGATAATGATTTTCACTTTGATATTCTTTATTTTCATACCAAGAATACCCTATATCATAAAAAGGAGTCGAGTAAAGCCCTTCTAAAGGTGTTTGAAATCTTATTCCCAAGGCGCCAGAAACAACATTATCCGCACTTCCCTCACCTTCTAAACAAACACATACACCACAAGGTCTACCTAAAGATACGGATTCACTACTATCTAAAACAGCATCGCTGATAACTTTTTGATAATTAAGTTGAAAAATGTGAGTTAAGCGTTCTTAGAATTGATATTTGTTGCTTAAATTTAAATTCATTTTTCCAAAATTTCCTAAATTTACTTCATTAAATCCAGAAAAATCACCATCATTTTCAACATTACCATATATAAAAATTTAAAGTATAACTTAGGACATTATTCTCCAAACCTCTATAAGTTCTTTCTATGCCCAAATTTACACTATTTCTCGCTTTTTCATTGCTTACTAAACCATCAAGATAATAATCTTTAATCTTTTTATGAGTAAAACCCGAAACAAGATATAAAGAATACTCAGTATATAAAAACACAGGATAAGAAAAATTTACTCCAACATTCATAGAGTCCCTATAAAAACTAAGATTTCTATAAATTCTGCCAGGAACATAATGTCCTTGAGTTGCAAATGGAGTAATTTTTAAATTCCCTATAAAAGTACTATAATTAATCCCATAATCTGTTTGATTTTCATCACTATCTTGAAGATAAAAATTTAAGTTATCCCCTTATCTTGCTATATTGTTTAAACTTTGACTCATTCCTGCTCTAAAACGACCTGTTTCTTTAGCCCCATAGTTGTTAGAATATAAAGTTAAAGTTGCACTATCTCACCTTTGTTTACTTCTATAATAACATCGCTTTCTCCACAACCATCACCTGATTGTAAATTAGCATTGGTTTGGATTCCGTATATTTCATTGATTTTATAAATTTCATTTTCCACATTTTTAGTTGTGATAACTTTCCCTTTAAGATTTTTGTTCAATTTACTCTCTAAAGCATAATCTCTGACACCTGAGTTGTTTTTAATAATTACTTTTCCTAAAAGTTCCAAAAACTATGTTAATTTGCACTTTGTTAGAACTTAAATCTTGCGGTGGTATATAAGCAGTTGCCGAAGGATGGCCACTTAATTGACAATAATAAACTATAATGTTTGTTATATCTTTTAAATTTTGTAAGCTTAATTCTTGGTTGCGATATTCAGCTATTGCATCTTGAATTTATTTTTCGCTAATTCTTAATTTTTTAAATGTCAAATCTTTATTATCGATATGCAAAACATACTCTCTTACAAAAACCTTAGCTTCATTTTGATCAGTTTGTAAATTTGCAATATTTGTAGTATTTTGCTCTTTAAAATTTACAGGGCTTTTTTGATTTTTTAATGTATTTTTTAATTTTTATTTTGTGGTCCATTTGCTTCAGAAGAGCTTTCTATAAGCTCTCTTATTTTATTATTATTTAGCTCTTCAGCATGTGAAAATACTTACAATAAGATTAAAACAACTAAAATTTTTCTCATTTTTATTTCCTATTTTGCATTTACACAAATGTTCATTGTCTTAAAATTATCACTTACAATACAACGCAAACCACTACTTCTAGCATCTACTTCTCCTATGTCCACTTGATCATCATCTTCTTTTTTTGTGTCTACTTTAGTTTGAATTTTTATAGGAGCTTCTACAACCTTTTCAGGAATTTCAGGCGGCAATACAGAAGGTTTGTCTGGATCTTCACCCCCTCCCTCTTTTTTTTGTTTATCTGGCTCATAGATAGATATATTTGATTTTTCTGGCAATGAGGCTAATTTTCCTTCAAAATTATATTTTCCAGTGTACACTTTACCATCTACATCGCTTCCATTTATAGCAAAACCTTGAGAATTTAGAATCTCATTTTCAAGCTTATAGTGAAATCCTTCATTTCCACTAAGATCCGCAAACTGCTTTTCAAGAGCTTCTTTTTGTTCTAAAAGTTTTGCATACATAACTCTAAGCGTTTCATCGCTAACTAAGCCTGATTCTTTGATTTTTCATAGTTTTTATTTTCTTTGTCAAGTTGAGCTAAGGCTTCTTGGTATTTTTATAATTCTTCTTTAAAACTAGCGAAACAACCTTTGCCGGTTTTGATTTTATCCATAGCAGTTTTCTTTTGCGTCCATTTTTCATAAAGATTGGTATAATTTTTATAACTTTGTTCTTGCGAACCTTGCCATAACTTTAAAAATTCTTGTTCTACTCCAGTATCTTTAAATGCATTTAAGAAATTTAAACTTTGAGTGATCTCACTGGCTTCATTTTCCCCTGCCACACCCTTGCTATCTGCGTAAGTCCAAGTTTTGGTATCAAAATCATAAGTGTATTTTCCATTCATCAAATCATCTAAAATTCTTTGAAGCAATTTAGGGTCAAAGTCGTCTTTGGATAATTTCACAGCATCTGTTACCTTGGTAAAAGAATCAGCAAAAGCATAAGAATTATTATCAAGATATTTTATATCGTTAAATTTCTTTCTTACAGCGCTATCAAAATCTTTTTTCCTGTTACTTCATTATTATATTGCACAGACTTAAAAAAATTCTGTCCTTCATCAATGTAACCATTTTCTAAATTATGATAAACATAAATATTACTAAAATTATTATTTACACTAATTCCAGGATCACCAATAACTTTTCCAGCTTGTGTTTTATAGTTTCCAGCACTCAAAATTGCTCCATTTTTATAAAATAAGTAAGCATTATTAATCTTTAAATTTCCAACTTTTCCAGTAAATCCTCCTGTTTTACTATCATTCCCAGAAGTTATAAGTTTTTCTATGTCATTAACCACAACATTATTAAAATTACCACCATCAATTTGTCTGCCTATGCCACCCACATAAGAACCTTTTTTTGCTACTATACTTATATTATTAATAGCAACATTTGTAAAATTGATAGTGTTATTCCCTCCACTACCATTTCCCCAGCCTATTATTCCGCCAACTTTAGTATTTACAGCTGTATTAATAACGAGATCATTAACAGTCACATTTTCAAAACCCGTATAACTGTTTGCAATATTTTGCCCTACTATACCTCCAACATAAGCATCATAACCAGTTGAAGCAATTTTCAATCCTTGAATATTAAGGTTTCTTATATAGCTATTTTGAACAACTCCAAAAATTCCTACATATTGATTTGATGAATTAATATTAACATTTTTTAAAGCATAACCAGAACCATCGAAAGATTTAGCAAAAGCATTGCTTGTATTATCACCTACTATGTATGTTTTCACGCCACTAAAATCAATATCATCAATCAAACGAAAATGATCAAAAGCTGTTCTAAATTTTTCTTTATTTACATTCCAAAAATCAGCAAATTTATTCCATTCTGTTGCATCCGCAATACTTCCATATTTAGTCCAGTTTTTAACTTTACTACTATCATCAAAACTAAATTTACTACTAGAATTACCCAATAAAGCTCCATCTTCTTCAAAACTTGTTATGCTTTGTTGAATGATAACTTCTTGCTCTGCTTTGGCTACGATATTTTTTGTATCTTTTACCACTCCAGCATCAACATAAACTTTATTACCTTCAAGTTTTAATACATCCAAAGTAATTTTTCCTTTATTGATTTCAACCTTATTTCCTATTAAAACAATATTATCTGCATTAATCTTTCCAAGATTTATAATATTTCCTTGCTTGCTTACATCAAATGCTGGAGAAAAACTAGCTCCTTGCTTTAAAAAGTTTTAACATTCTCATCATTTAAAGGCGTCGTACTAGCTACAAATTTTCCCGCAGTAATAGTTCCTGTTTGACCAATCAAAACTCCCATAGGATTAACTAAAAAGATATTGTTATTCCCGCCATTTAAAGCTCCATCTATTTTAGAAGCATCTTTGTGATAAACAATGTTTAGGTAGTTTTTACCAGAAGTTGTAAAATTTACACTTTCCCCCTGAGCTATATTAAAACCACCACCCCATTGGATAACATGATTTTGTCCTTTTCCTGTAATCATTACAGTATTTCCAGAGGTGTGGATAGTCCCACTTGCACCATGAGTAAATTTACCTCCTCGTGGTACAGCATAAGCTTGAGAAAAGAGCAAAGAACCCACCGCAAATGATAAAACTATATGTTTACTCATCTTTTTCATGTTACTCTCCTTTAAAGTATGTTGATATAAATTATTTTTGCATCATCTGAAACTTCAAAGCTAAAATTTGCATTTTTCAATGTACTTTTAGCCAACTTTTCTATCTTGTTGTAATTAAATTTATTTTTATTATTTTTCATTTTTTCTAACAAATTTTCTAATTCTTGTTGATTTAACAATCCATTGTCACCATCATAAATTCCAACATCACTTTGTATGAGAATATATTTTCCTTTTGTTGGTTTATTTTTAGTAAAAATTTCCATACTTCCATTTGCAGGAAGATTGATAAGTTTTTCTATAGTCAAGATAGGATTTTTTATTTTATTTGGTAAAATAAGTAAAATTTTCAAAGTTATTTACCACTTCTGATTTGACATCTTGAGTATCTATAATCAAACGATTATTTTTAGAAAAATCTTCTTGATGCGGTAGAATTTGAGTGATTATTTTGCCTTTTTTATTTACTTCATGAAAAACAGAACCAGAAAGCAAATCGATATTTACATCTTTAAAGAAATTTAACTCTCCGCCTAAATATAAAGTATTGTTATAAGATTTAAAATTTGAAATATCTTCCAGATGGAGCTAAAAATATAGCATCTTGATTTTTATACTCATCTATATTTAAATTAACAAATTCCATGATATTATCATGAGAATTTGCAGACACTCCAGCTATCAACTCCGCATAACCTTGTCTTTTATCTGAGGCAGTACTAAAAACTGTGTTGTTGATGATGATTTTATTAAAAGCACTTTCTTTATCTGCTTTTATGATGCACGAACTTTCCAGAAGAACAATCTTTAAGCTTTATAAGGTTGTTATTTGCATTTTGAGCTGCTTTTAAAATAATTTTTAAACCCTTTCCTAAAGAACTCGCTTCGATTAGACTCTGAATGAGATTATAATTTATTTTATTATTTGAAACATTTTTAGCATTGATCATCAAACTTAAATTTTTAGATGATTTAATATTTTCAAAATTTACTTCATTATTGTTTGATTCATCAGCGATATAGTCTATACCATCTAGCGTAATTTCACTTGTAATAAAAGCATATAAAGGCAATGAAATAACAGAATCTTTTATACTTAAGGTGTTATTATTTGCTTTTCCACTTAAAGTTCTTGCCACATATACGGTAAATTTATCAGAATAATTTTGTGGAACTTTTTCATAGGTTAAATCATTTTGTATATCAATAACATTAAAATTCGCACCCTCCGTAGCAAAACCTCCGTAAAGATTGTGATAATTTTTTCCATAAAAATTATCACTGATTTTTAAAGGTTTTTTAAGGCGAAATACAATTTTATTTCCATTAGCTTCACCATCATTAGAATACACACCATAGAGGTTTAACGATGCATGTGTTTTAATGTTTTTATTAAGATGATCTAATGAGTTAAAATGATAAACTTCTATAGAATTTTTCTCTGCATTACCCTGTAATGTTCTTCCACCATAAATTTCTCCAAATAAAACAGCATCATAAAAAGTTATTTTATTTTGCGAATTCACCATTAAATCTAAATTTAAATTTTTAATTATTACGGAATTTTTACTTACATTGTATTTTTTAAGATTATTTACATCAGCTAAAGCACCTAAAATTTCAAAGGTCGAACGAGCTGTATACTCACCATCTGGCCCATGAGGGACGATATTGGCTGAATCGATAAGAACTTTATTGTTTTGTAAATTAGAATTTATGCCAAAAGCTCCCATTAAACGAGTAATTCTTTCATCATAAATACCCTTACCTTCTTCATCTGAAAAATACTGGGAATTATGAAGGTCAATTTTTGTATTTGACTCTAAGATTAATTTATTGTCTTTAGCTTCACCATCAAAAGCTACAGATCCTGAAATATAAGGAGCTCCATTTAAGGGCAAGGTGTAGATATTTTCTACACCCATTATTGATATAGGAGTTTTCTTTTAAAATGGTTTGATTGTTAAATTCCCCCCCCCGCCTGTCAGTAAACGCCGCAGTAATTAAATACTTAAAACGATCACCTTTTTGAGAATTATTAGGCACTCCACAATCCCCTATGCTTGGTTTGCAAAAATACACAGAAGATAATTCTCCATTTTCTAATATAAGTTTATTATTTGTTGCATTTGTATTTTGAGCATAAGCTGTTACAATAAAAGGTATAAAAGAACTAGGAACGGCTTGAGTATCTGAAGATACGGTTCCTAAAGTGCTAAAAGCTGTTATGATCTCTTCTTTTGAAGTATCCGGAGTTAAAATTTCAAGCTTGGATAAATTTTTATTTCCAGATTTAGGGTTATTATAAATCATAGTTAAATTTGATATAGGGTATTTTGACTTAGAAGCATAGAAATTTTTTCCATTAATTTTTTTAAAAATTTCTGCTTGAGGATCATAAACTTGATTATCCTTAAAAGAATGTTCAGAAATATAAAAAATTTTTCCATCCTTGCTTGTAGCCTGAACCGCCGCAAAACAAACCGAAGAAGATAAAACCACACTACAAACGCCCAAGCCAAATTTTGCATTTGTCTTATTTATAAAAATTTTAAAAATATTAAAATATTTTTTCATCTCATTTCTCACTAAAATAAAATCCTTTTGATTTATCGCAAATTGATTATTTGCA
Organism: Campylobacter sp. BCW_6461; assembly: GCF_001762735.1. Taxonomy (NCBI): domain Bacteria; kingdom Pseudomonadati; phylum Campylobacterota; class Epsilonproteobacteria; order Campylobacterales; family Campylobacteraceae; genus Campylobacter; species Campylobacter sp. BCW_6461. The sequence continues at coordinate 13,214 of NZ_MJXJ01000023.1, forward strand.
ACACTATCCCGTATGTCCTGAGTTAATTATAAAATAAAATATTAATTTGATATTTTATTTTTCAATATTTAAATTTAATGAAAATTTAACAAATTTTATATTAATATATTCTTAAATAAAATTTTATTTTAAATATTAAAAAAATACTTTTATAATTATTTAAATATTATCTAAAAGCACAACATTAATATAACTTTTCTAAAAATTGATCCAGACTTAATTAAATATAAATTTAAAATAAGTATAATTTTAAAACATTTTATATCAAAGGAAAAAAATGAAAAAAATATTAAGCATTGCTCTAGTTGCTTTAGTTGGTTTATTTTTAGGTGCTTGTAGTGATTCTAAAAATAAAGAATCAAATGCAAGTGTAGAATTAAAGGTTGGAACTGCTCCAAATTATAAACCTTTTAATTATAAAGAAAACTCAAAACTTACAGGTTTTGATACTGATTTGGTTGAAGAGATTGCCAAAAAAAATGGTATTAAAATTGTTTGGGTTGAAACCAATTTCGATGGATTGATTCCTGCTTTAAAAGCTGGCAAAATCGATATGATTGCCTCAGCTATGAGCGCAACTGATGAAAGAAGACAAAGTGTTGATTTTACCAAACCTTACTATATGAGTAAAAATCTTTATCTTAAGCTAAAAAACAACGACTCTCTTCAAACAAAAAATGATTTAGAAGGCAAAAAAATAGGAGTTCAATTAGGAACTTTACAAGAAAATACTGCAAAAGCTATCAAAAATGCACAAGTACAAAGCAATAAAGATTTAAACATAGCTGTTTTAGCACTAAAAAACAACAAAATCGATGCTATTGTAGCTGATCAAGATACTGCTAAAGGTTTTTTAGCTGAAAATCCAGAATTGGTAAGTTTCTACCAAGAAACAGATGGAGGAGAAGGCTTTAGTTTTGCTTTTGATAAAAATAAACAAAAAGATATTATTGAAATATTTAACAAAGGCATAGATGAAGCAAAAACTGATGGATTTTATGATACTTTAATTAAAAAATATGAATTAGAATAAGCGTGAATTTTCACGCTTATAGCTTAAAAAGTTAAAATTTCATATTTTCTCTCTTTTGCAATTTTTAAAATTTTTTCATCGCCATTACATACAAAGGCTTTGCTAACAGACTCTAGTAAAGGTAAATCATTGATAGAATCACTAAAAAAATAAGAATCTTTCATCCATTTTTCATAATCTTTACCCAAATATTCCTTAAGTCTTAAAACCTTGCCTTCCTTAAAGCTATAAATCCCGTAAGCTTTTCCGCTAAATTTATCACCCACACGCTCACATTTTATGGCTATGCTTTCTCTCACTCCCAAAAAAGAGGCGATTTTTCTAACTAAAAATTCAGCCGTAGCTGAAATTATAATACACCTTTGATCTTGATATTTGATTATAAGTTCTTTAGCTTTTTCATAAGGTTTTATATAAATTTTTATAAATTCATCTACTAAAGATGAAATTCTATCTTCATTTTTACCCTTAACACTTTGAAGAAAAAAAGTCATAAATTCATCCATATCAAGCTTTTTTTCTTGATATTGTTTTTGATAAAAAACGATTTTTTCTAAATATTCTTGAGGTAAAAAACCTTTTTCAACACAAAATTTAAGCCAAAGTTTAGCACTATCGCCTTGTATTAAAGTATCATCTAAATCAAATAAAACAAGCTTCATTTTAACTCTTTTGCTAAAGAAAGATTGAATTTTAAAGCGATTTTATCACCTGCTTCATAAGTACTATGAGTGCTAAAATTTAAAGTATCTACCTTAAATTCAATTTCTTGCACTCTAACCCTATAGCGTATGATATTACCTAGCAATGATTTTTCTTTGATCTTAGCCTCTAAGCCTTCGTTAGAAATTTCTATGGTTTCAGGACGCAAGGCTATATCTTTTTTAAAATCGTGTTTTAAACCCAAGCTATCAAGCTCTTTAGGGCTTAAAATATTGTAATTTCCTATAAAGCTAGCCACAAAATGAGATTCTGGCAAAAGATAAAGATTGTTTGCGTTGGAATTTTGTATGATTTTACCCTCATTCATTAAAATAATCCTATCGGATAACTCTAAAGCTTCTTCTTGATCGTGCGTTACAAAAATAGTGGTGAGTTCAAGTTCTTTTTGAATTTCTTTAATTTGCACCCTTAAATGCTTACGAATTTTAGCATCAAGTGCCGATAAAGGCTCATCAAGCAAAAGTAAATCAGGTTTAGTCACCAAAGATCTTGCTAAAGCCACTCTTTGCATTTGTCCGCCTGAAAGCTTATGTGGATAAGTTTTAGCGTATTCTTCAAGCTCGACGAGTTTTAACATTTTTTTCACTCTTTTTTCTATGTCCTTTTTATCCATTTTTTTGATCTTTAAACCAAAAGCTACATTTTCAAAAACGTTAAGATTTGGAAAAAGAGCGTAATTTTGAAAAACCATACCTATATTTCTTTTTTGAGGACTTAATTTAGTAAGATCTTTATCATTTAAAGAAATTTTTCCTCCATTAATTTGGCTAAGCCCTGCTATACACCTTAAAAGAGTGGATTTTCCACAGCCACTTGGGCCCAAAAGGGTTATAAACTCACCCTTTTTAGCACTAAAATTAATATCTTCAAAAATAATTTTATCCCCATAAGCTTTTTTAAAATTTTTAATCTTTAAATAAGCCATTTTTTACTCCTTAATCAAACTAGCTATAAAAGTTGTTATAAAAATTAACACAAAATAAACTATTACCAAAGCACTAGAATAATGCCCACTTTGATTTTTGATATTATAAAGATAAACTTGCAAAGTCTCATAAGCACTTCCTACAAGAATATTTGCGTATAAAAATTCGCCTATTAAAAAAGAAAAACTTAAAAAAACTGCCACCAAAATTCCATTTCTTAAATTAGGCAAGACAAGCTTAAAAATCGCTCCCATTAAAGAACCTCCAAGCATAGCATTAGATGCGATGAGTTCATTTAAATTGACATTAGACATAGCATTATCTAAAGCCCTATATATAAAAGGCAAAGCTATAGTAAAATAAGTAAAAATGAGCATCCAAGCTGTGCCTCCTATATTGTCAGCATAAAGTTGCAAAAGCCCCACACAGCTAACTATAGGAGGTACAGCAAAAGGCATGATAATAAGTATATTTACAAAGGCTTTTAATTTTAAAAAATAATAATTTAGCACAAAAACCAAAGGAAAAACAAGAATCACAGAAAGTAAAATACTGCCCACACAAACAAGCAAAGAATGCCAAAGAGCAAGTAAAAATCTTTCGTCATGAAAAAGTTCTTGATACCATTTAAGCGTAAGATCATCAGGCAAAACACTTACACCCCAAGAAGTGGAAATAGAATATAAAAAAGTAGCCATTAAAGGCAAAGCTAAAAACAAAAAAACCAAAAACAAAACTGCATAATGATAAATTTTAGCTTTTAAACTCAAATTTTCATTCATTTTAAAGCACCTTAAAATTATATTTTTTAGAAAGGAAATTGGCTATAAAGGTAACAACAAGCATGATAATAGTTATAATGATACTTAAAGCACTAGCCATATAAGGATCAAGATTGATATCGCCTGCGATTAAAGCAGCGATTCTTACAGGAGCGACATTAAAATTTCCCGAACTTAAAGCATAAATAGTCGCATAAGCTCCAAAAGCATTGGCAAATAAAATCACAAAAACACCAAACAAAGCAGGAGCGAGCAAAGGCAAAGCTATTTTTAACCAATATAAAAAATTGCCTCCACCTAACATTTTACAAGCATTTAAATGTGAATTTTCAAGACTTTTAAAAGCTGGAAGCAAAAGCAAGATCGCCAAAGGAATTTGAAAATACACATAAACAATATTTACCCCGAAATTAGCATAAACACTAACAAAAGGCTCTATACCTAAATTCTTCAAAAACACATTAACTACACCATTGCTTCCAAGAACTATAATGAAAGCAAAAGCTAAAGGAACTCCTGAAAAATTACTTATCATGGTATTTAAAGAAAAAAGAAATTTACATATTTTTGATGGAGCTAAAACAAATAAAGAATAGCTCGCCAAAAGCCCTATTAAAAGTCCAAAAATACTAGAAATAAAACTGATTTGTAAAGAATTTATAATGCTTTGTAGATAGAATTTGGACTCAAAAATATGTATAAAATTGGCTAAAGAATAAATTTCATCCTCTTCTACATAAAAAGCATTAAAAACAATCCAAATCAAAGGTGCTATCATAAAAAAAGTAAAAACTATAAAAAAAGGTAAAATACTTAAAAAGGCTAGAAATTTTTCTTTCATTTTTTGGCCTTTAAAATTTCATCATTATATCTCTTATCGTGTTTAAGTCCTAAAATTTCACAGATACTGCCACAAATTTCATCCTGTTTTATCTTGGCATTTTCATACGAAAAAGCACTACCAAAAGTGAAAAAAGGCACTAAAATTTCATCTTCACTTAAGCCTCCATGACTTTTACCCTCTGTCATACCATGATCGCTTGTGATGATTACATTAATACCTTGTTCTAACCAAGTAGGCAAATACTCAGAAATCAAAACATCAACTTTTTTGGTTTTATTAGCATACTCAATAGAGTGTGAGCCAAATTTATGTCCTGCATCATCTATATTCATAGAATGTATAAGAGTAAAATCTAGATTATATTTGTTTCTTAAATGCTCCCCATCTGCAAATAAATGAGAATCTAAATAATCATCTTCATAATAAAAATGTCCATAAGGCAAAGTTAAATTTTCATCTTCTATGTGGCGATGTAAAGAAGGAATAAATTCTTTTTTATTATAAAGCTCAAAAACCCAATGATAAGCTGCGCCTCCAGCTTTTAAGCCTTGTTCTTTGCAAAGGTCAAAAATGCTTGTTTGTTTTGAAAAACTCAATTTATTATTAATTATCTCACTTAAAACAGGCTTTACGCCTGTTAATAAGCACTCGTATAAAGGACGAGACATACTAGGAAGTTCGCATTCTAAAGAATAAAATTTGCCTAAATTCTCTTTGCAAAGTGCATTTAAATATCCCATATTTATACTAGCGCTTTTACAATTTAAGCCATCAAGCACAACTAAAATAACTTTGGACATCATTTACTCTTTAAAAAATCTTTTACTTCAAGTAAAATAAATTCATTATCATCAGTTTTATTAGGTTCTCTACTTGAAGAATAAGGAAAGTTATTGTCATTTTCTACAACTATATGAGAGTCATCTACTATATCCACACCTTCTATGGTTTCAAAAGGAAAAACAAATTTATCATTTACCAAAGGCTTTTTAGAAATTTTATTTCTATCCTTAATATTTAAAAGATCTATATAAGAAATTTTTTGAGCTTCATGAGTTTTATCATCTAATTTAACCTTATAAATTCTTTTGAATTGAGCTACATTATTAAAACAATGCTTAGTATCTTCACCTTCTTTGCAAGCCTTATCTTTAGTGCCTTCTTTTTGATCTCTTTCTATGATGATGCCGTATTTATCATCTATCATATTAAAATCACCTATGGAATGGCTTTTATCTTCTAAGAAATATTTATAAGTTTTTCCAGTGAATTTTTTATTTTTTACATCAAATTCTATGATTCTTAGATATTCTTTACCTTTTTCATTCTCATAAGCGTTGTTATTATAAATGCTTCCTTCTAAAAGCAAATAAAGTTTAGAACCATCTTTAGAGCTTGCCATAGCTTCAAAGCCTTTAGAACGCTTGATATTAAATTTCTCATTTTCTCCATCAGGCTTATCGCTAAATTTTAAACTTGGATTATCAGGAGAAATAAGTTTTTTACCCTCCACATACACATCAAAAACTTCTTTCAAATTCCCATTCTTATCAAAATGAAGCAAATAAGGACCAAATTCATCACCTATATAAAATTCATCATTGATAACCTGTATACTCTCAGTATCAAAATCAGCCCCACTTAAATACCTTTCTTTAGTTGTTTCGGTGGTTATAGGATAGGGGCATTTTTTATCACTATCTTTAAAAAAAACTGTTTTTAAAAGTTCGTATTTTGAGTTTTTAAAATCAAATTTAAACTCGTGAGCATAAAGCATAGAATCATAAGAATTATACTTTTTACCCAAGCCATTATCGCTAATTACCCAAAAAACATCTTTTTTTGGAATATATTTTATCCCACTATGTCCTTGTATAGGTTGATTTTTAAAAGGTAAATAAAAATCTGTTTCCCTGTTTCCCTTAGATTTAAAAGTTCCAATTTTTTCTTCTCTAGTGATATTTGCAAATTTCCCATAAGTTTTAAAAAAATCAGGAGCATCCTTAGGAGGTTTTACTGTACTTTTAGAATCTATGATAATATGCCCTGCTAAATTGGCCTCATACTCTTGAACTCCAAATAAAACACTGCAAAGCATAGCACTTGTTAAAATAACCTTTTTCATCCAATCTCCTTTATTTCATATCCACTATAACTTTTTCTTGCCAAAGTTGTGGTAGTTCTTTAGCGCTTTTTTCCCAAGCTTTTTGATCTTTGATTGCTCTTGCATTTTTGTATTGCTCACTTGGTAAAAGTTTGGCTTTTATATCATCTGGCAAGGTAATATGATCAATTCTTATTGGCCTTGCATAACCTTTTGCTAGATTGATTTGTCCTTTATCAGAAAGTATAAACTCACGAGCTAATTTAGCCGCATTTGGATGTTTTGCGTATTTATTGATAATAGTTGTATAACCCGAAATAACACTACCATCAGCAGGGATTAAAACTTCATAACGATCTTTGCCCACTTTATCTCTATAGCCTAAACCATTAAAATCCCAAACTAAACCCACTTCAACTTCACCTTTTTCAAGATTGGCTATACTTACATCATTATTTACAAGTCTTCCTTGTTTGGCTAAAGTATTAAAAAAAGCTAAAGCAGGACTTAAATCTTTTTCATCCCCACCTAAGGCATAATTAGCTGCTAAAACTGCACTCACAGCTTGAGCTGCTACGCTTACATCACCCACGGTAATTTTATAATTTCCCTTAAGCAAATCTTGCCAAGTTTTAGGTATATCTTTTACTACATCTTTATTGACTATAAAAGCTATGGTTCCTGTATAAGCTAAAAGCCAATTTCCATCTTTATCTTTAGCCCAAGTTGGAATTTGATCCCAGTAGCTTGTCTTAAAAGGCTGAGCTACTCCTTGTTTAACCGCTATCTCTCCAAAAGAAGCTCCTACATCCCCTATATCACCGCTTGCATTTTTCTTTTCGGCTTTAAATTTAGCAATTTCTTGAGCTGAACTCATATCTGTATCGCTATGTTCTATGCCATAAAGATTTTTAAGATCTGCCCAAGTATCCTTCCAATTTGCCCAAGTATCAGGCATAGCTAAAGAATTTACCCTACCTTCTGCTTGCGCAGCTTTAATCAAATTCTCATCAATAGCTTGTGAATTTGAAAACAATAAGGCAACAAGACCTAAACTTAAGAAAAATTTCTTACTCATTTTTTTCCTTTCAAAAAATATTTTGAAAATTTAATGAGTTTTAGAAACATTTTAGAAACAAGTTAATTTTTAAGCAAACAAGGTTATAATTTTAAAGTCATAAACAAGGAGCGATCATGCTTTATATTTATATCAAAACTCAAAATGCTTTAGTTCAAAGAATCAATTTTAATCTCGATAGTCAAGAACTACCACAAAATATTTTATGGATTGATTTACTTCATCCAAGTGCAGCAGAAATTGCTTTTATATCAAGTGAATTTAATCTTGAGTTTCCTACAAAAGAAGAAAGGGAAGAAATAGAGCTTAGCGCAAAATATTGGGAAGATAATGCGACAATAACCATCAATGCTCATTTTTTAGTAAGAGATCTTAAAAATGATGAAGAGGATAGGAATTTAATCAAGCTTCGCACAGAAATTGTTACTTTTGCTACCGCTAAAAATATCTTATTTACTATAAGATATAACGAATTTAGCACTTTTGAAGAAATTCAAGCAAGGATTTTAGCTAGTCCAAAGAATTTTGAAGATGGTTTTGATATTATTGATAAAATGTTTGAAGTGCGCGTTGAAAAAGATGCGGATTTACTAGAATGGATAGATAAAGAAGCAAGACGCTTAAGAACAAGTGTTTTAGAAAAAAAAGATGAATATAGTTATGATGAAATGCTAAAGGATATTTCAAGTTTGCAAGAGCTTAATATGCGCGTAAGAGATTCTTTATTTGATAAGCGTCGCGCTATGACTTCTTTGCTAAAAAGCGATAAAATCGATAAAGACATAAAACAAAATCTCACTATAGTTTTAAAAGACTTAAATTCTTTGGTTGAATTTAGTGTTTCGCAACTTAATATCTTAGATAATATCCAAACCATTTTAGCCAGCCAAATCAACATAGAACAAAACAAAATCATTAAAATTTTCACCGTTGCAACTGTTGCCATGATGCCACCTACTTTAATAGGAACTGTTTATGGTATGAATTTTAAATTCATGCCCGAACTTGAACTTCACTATGCTTATCCCATAGTGCTTGGCGTGATGGTAATTTCTATCATTTTACCTTTGGTTGTTTTCAAGAAAAAAGGATGGTTATAAAAATTTATTAAGGAGAAACAATGGATACAATAAACATAGGAATTTTAACCCTAAGCGATAGAGCAAGTAGTGGTATATACGAAGATAAAGCCACTGCTGAAATTGAAAGAGTGTTAAATTCATATATAAAAAATGATATTATTTATCATAAAGAATTAATCCCTGATGATTATGATTTGATCATTAAAAAATTACTTTATCTAGCAGATGAAAAAAAATGCGATTTGATTGTTACAAGCGGAGGTACAGGTCCAGCACTTCGTGATGTAACCCCAGAAGCCACGGAAGCCGTGTGTGATAAAATGATGCCAGGTTTTGGAGAACTTATGCGCTTAGAAAGTTTAAAATATGTCCCAACAGCTATACTTTCAAGACAGAGTGCAGGAATTCGCAATAAATCTTTTATCATTAATTTACCAGGAAATCCTAAGGCTATAAAAGAATGCCTAGAGCCTGTTTTTCCGGCTATACCTTACTGTATCGATTTGATAGAAGGCGCTTATATAGAAGCAAATGATGAAGTTATTAAGGTTTTTCGCCCTAAGAAAAAATGTCAAAATTAAAATTTATTAGCCCTAACAAGTCTGCTTAATTGTCTAGCAAGTAGACTTGCCGAAGCTTCATCTTTGCTTATCTTTTGCACTTTGTTTTTAAACTTACAAAGCCTGTCATCTAAAATCACATCATTGATTGGAATTTTAGGCTTTTCTTTTTGCTTTTGTGAAATCTTTTTCTTAAAAAACATTCTTTAATCCTTTTTTATAAATATACACCAACTTAGTTGAAAAGAATATTATTTTAGATTTTAAACTATTAACTTTATTTCATTATTTTAAGCTAGAATTCGCAAAAAACCAATCAAGGAAAAATAATGACTTTAATTGCAATTTTATGTCTTTACACAGCACTTTTATCTTGGATTTCCTATGCTCAAATTCGTTTCTTAGAAAGAGAAAAAGACAAACAAGCTCAAATTTTAAGCGAAAAAGACTATCAAAATGCAGCAGATATTGCCATCGAAAATGAAAAATTTAAACTATTTTCCAATTTTTATAATTTAATCATCAATATTGCATGGATAGGTTTTGGATTTTTATATCTTAAAGAATTGCTTATCTTAAACAACACTCGTTTTGAAAATACTTTATTTTTATTATCTTTTTTAATAATCACAAGTATTTTAAATCTACCTTTAAGTATTTATGAAAGTTTTATCAAAGATAAAGCCCATGGTTTTTCAAATATGACTGTAAAACTTTTTATCAAAGACACTATGAAAAGTCTTATTTTAACTTTAATATTTGGATTTTTAATCCTTTATGCTTTGCTTTTTTGCTATGATTTTTTTGGAACTTTTTGGTGGATTGCGGCCTTTATTTTTGCCTTTTGTATTATAGTGATTATAAATCTCATCTACCCTACCTTAATAGCACCTATTTTTAATAAAATGAAAAAACTAGACGATGAAAATTTATTGAAAAAAATCAGCTCTTTAATGAAACAATGCGGGTTTAGTGCAAATGGGATTTATGTTATTGATGCAAGCAAAAGAGATAAGCGTTTAAATGCTTATTTTGGTGGACTTTTTAAAAGCAAAAGAGTGGTGCTTTTTGATACATTATTAAAAGCCTTAAATGAAAGAGAACTTTTAGCTGTTTTAGGACACGAGCTTGGACATTTTGTTCATAAGGATATTATCAAAGCTTTATTTAACGGCGCTATAACTATGTTTTTACTTTTTTTTGTTTTTGCAAATTTACCTGAATTTGTTTACTTAGAAAGTCATCTAGAAGGAGTAAATGGCGGTGTGTTTGCTCTTTTATTTATCTTGGCAAATATTTTTAACTTTTTAATCTCTCCTATGCTTAATGCCTTAAGTAGAAAAAATGAATTTGCGGCTGATCAACACGGAGCTAAAGTTACAAGCAAAGAAGATATGAAAAATGCATTGATAGCCCTAGCAAGAGAAAATAAAGCTTTTATCAAAACAAGTAAAATATATGCATTTTTTTATCTCAGCCATCCAAGTATTAGTGATAGAATCAAGGCTCTTTCTTGACTATAAAAAATGCTCTTATGGAAGCTAAATCTAGCTTAAAAGGTTATGAAAATGAAGCAGTATTTATACTCTGTGAATATCTAAAAAAAGATAAAGCTTGGTTATTTTTAAACCAAGATATACAAATAGATCATGAACCTTATTTTAAGCTTATAAGGCGTTTTAAATCTGGAGAACCTTTTGAATATATATTTGAAAAAGTGGATTTTTGGGGCTTAGAATTTAAGATAAAAAAAGGCATTCTAATCCCTCGCTACGATAGTGAAATTTTACTTTTTCAAATTTTAAATTTATGCAAAAAAAATACTTTTAATGGGATTTTAGAAATAGGATTTGGAAGTGGAATTTTAAGCATTATTTTAGCCAAAGAACTTGGGTTAAAAATCACAGCCTGCGATATCAATCTCAAAGCCTTAGAATTAGCTTTAGAGAATGCCAAATTACACAAAGTCGATCACTTGATTGACTTTAAACTTTGTAATTTTAAGCAAATTAAAGAAAATTATGATTTTATTTTTTCAAATCCACCCTATATTAAAAATTCATATCCTATAGATATTTGGGTGCAAAAAGAACCCAAAGAGGCTTTATTTGGAGGAGAAAAAGGATATGAAATTCTAGAAGAAATCATACATTTTTCCCTTGATAAAAAAGTTAAATTTTTAGCTTGCGAATTTGGCTATGATCAAAAAGAAATTTTGGAAAAAATTTTATATCAAAATAATTTCATTGTTGATTTTTTCAAAGATGAACAAGGTTATAATCGTGCTTTTGTAGCTAAATTTACAAATATGCGTTATGATAAAAAATAAAAGGAGAAACTCTTGAAAGCTGTTAATTTATTTTTACTTGCCTCCATAATAGGGGTTGAACTCATACTAGGAATAGTTGTTGCGCCAACAATTTTTTTTCCTCAAAATCTTATAGGAGAAGGAGTGTTGAGCCATTTTCAAAGTGGCTTAATGATGACGCGAATTTTTATTAAGATGGGATATTTACTGGTTTTTGTTTCAGTGGTTAATTTTTTATATGAAATTTATTCTCTTATAAAAGATGAAATAAAATTTAAAATAAAATTTTCAAAATTTATGCTGAGTTTGCTTATTTTGATTTTAAGCTTAATATTTGTTTTTTATTTTACTAATACCATAATTGAACTCCAGAAATTAGGCGAAAACACTACAAAAACTCAAGAATTTATCAGCATCCATAATGCAAGTGAAGTGGTGATTAAAATCATCTTGATAATGCAAGTTTTTTTATATTTCTTAAGCTTTAAAATAGCAAAAAAATGATAAAATATTAAATAAATCCAAAAGAGAAGGAGTAGGCCATGATGATCTCTGATGCAACTATAATGCAACAAAATTATTATTTAAATAATGCACAAAAAGCTAGCGATAAAGCTTTAGAAAATATTGCAGCTGTTCGCGCAATAAGTGGAGTTGATAGTGCTAATTTAGCTATTGCTGATTCTTTAAGATCTCAATCAAGCACTATAGATCAAGGTGTCGCAAATGCTTATGATGCTATAGGGGTTTTACAAATTGCAGATGCTAGCCTTACCAATATCTCTCAAAGCGCAGATAGACTTAATGAACTTTCAGTAAAAATGAACAATGCTGCACTTAATGATTCTCAAAAAGGAATGCTAAGAACAGAAGCAACACGCATACAAGAATCCATCAATGATTCTTTTAATAATGCAACTTATAATGGAAAAAATGTCTTTCAAACTATGAATTTTGTAGTAGGTAGCGGAACTGAAACTACAAATTTAAATCCATTAGCAACAGATGGATTAAGCATAGATAATCAAGATAGTATTACAAATTTTATGGATCAACTTGGAAGTTTAAGAAGTGAAATAGGCTCGGGTATCAATGCCATCACATCAAATATTAATGCAAGTGTTCAAAATAGCATCAACTCAAAAGCAGCTGAAAATAATTTACTAAATAATGACATGGCAAAAAATGTCAATGATTTTAATGCCAATTATCTAAAAGAAAATGCTGCTGCTTTTGTTGCTGCGCAATCCAACATGCAGCTTCAAAGCAAAATTGCTAATTTATTACAATAAAATAAGCCCTATTTAGGGCTTATTTTTTATCAAAATGACTTTAGAGCAAATTTTAGAAAAAACCAAAAACGTTCGTCTTGTAGCCGCAAGCAAGTATGTCGATGCAAGTATAATTGAAAAGCTTTTTGATCAAGGTATAGTAGAATTTGGAGAAAATCAAGTCCAAGCTCTAGCACAAAAAAAAGAAAATCTTGATGAAAAAAAACTAGACATAAAGTGGCATTTTATAGGAACGCTACAAAGCAACAAAATCAATCTCTTAATCAAACAAAAACCTATATTATGGCACTCTTGCAATGGTATTAAAATAGCTAAAGCTATGGACAAAAGACTTGATTATAAATTAAATACTTTATTAGAAATCAATAGTGCAAATGAAAATAGCAAAAGCGGTCTAGATCCAAATCAAGCCGTAGAAGAATATTTACAAATACAAGAAGAATGCTCTAATTTAAATCTTTGTGGCGTAATGAGCATAGGATCACACAGCCAAGATAAAGAAAATATTATAAAAAGCTTTGAAACTACATTTAAAATTTATGAAATTCTTCAAAAACATGGGGCTAAGATTTGCTCTATGGGGATGAGTAATGATTTTGAAATTGCTATAAAATGCGGATCCAACTTGGTAAGACTCGGAAGCATTTTATTTAAAAATCTTAAGTAAAACAATCTTACTTAAGCATATTTATTAGAAATTTCCTCTACTATACTATCAGAGATAATAAAATCTGTATGATAAAGCAGGCAAGATCCCGCGCTAATAACTTTTAAAACAAGTTTTTTATTATTTTTTTCATTAGGATTATGTGCATTTCTAGCAATTTCATGAATTTCATAGATTAATTCTCTATTTAACCTTGTCAAATCTAGCTCTATGATATTTTTTTCAAATTCCTTAGGTTCTGCGGTAAAATGATTTTCTTCTTTATTTTTAAAATCTTTTTTTGTGCCAAATTTTTTTATAGCTTTAATCTCACCATCTTCAAGACTTTGCAAGTCTTTAATTGCTTTTAAAAAAAAGCTGGGCTTTTCCCCTCCTTCAGCTTTAAATCCCAATACAAAACCATAAGCATTATTTTTCAAATTTTCATCTTTAATGATATTTTCTATTTCTTCTACATTACTTTCAAATACAGTAGCATCAAACGAAGAATAATAATCCAAAATTTCAATTCTACCATAACGCTTATTATTTTTACTCATCATAGATTTAAAATCTTCAATTTTACCTATACTTAAAATTTCTCCATTGTTTTTTAAACCTTCAAACTCTAAACTTTTAACATAATCTATGGCATTAATTTGTTCATAAAATCGATCTAAAGGATGGCCTGAAACATAAATTCCTAAAATTTCTTTTTCATATCCCAATTTTTCCATCACTTCAAATTCTTCATTTTTGGGAGTAAAATTTACTTGAACACCTGAAGTTAACTCCTCTTCACCAAAAAGAGAACTTGCAGCATTTTTTCTTACTTCAGCCATTTTACGCGATGCTTCGCTAAGATTTTCCATATTATCAAACAAAGCTTTTCTAGTAAAACCAAACTCATCAAAAGCCCCTGCCTTAATAAGACTTTCTAATGTTCTACGGTTTATCTTGGTAGGATCTATCTTACCTAAGAAATCATTAATATCCTTAAATTCTCCATCTTGCCTTGCTTCAAGTAAATTTTCAACTGCAGGAATACCCACACTTTTTATAGCCCCAAGTCCGTATATAATAGCATCCTTGCCATCTTGCTCTAAAGCACTAAATTCACGGATCGCTTTGTTAATCGATGGAGGTAAAAGTTTAATATTCATTTTTTTCATCTCATCAATATAAACAGCAATTTTATCCACATTGTTTTCTTCGCTTGTTAAAAGCGCTGCCATAAATTCACTAGGGTAATAAGTTTTTAAATAAGCTGTTTGAAAAGTAATCAACGCATAAGCCGCAGAGTGAGATTTATTAAAACCATATCCTGCAAATTTTACGATAAGCTCCCATAAATCTTCAGCTTTTACTCTATCATATCCTTGTTTTTCTGCTCCATCTGCAAAATCAGTCTTAAGCTTCTTCATCTTCTCAGGATCTTTTTTACCCATAGCACGACGCACTACATCAGCACCTCCTAAAGAAAAGCCACCTATAATTTGAACAATTTGCATAACCTGTTCTTGATAAACAATAACCCCATAAGTAGGTTCTAAAACCTTTGCTAAACTGTCAAAAGGATATTCTATGTTTTTTAAACCGTGCTTTCTATCGATAAAATCATCAAGCATTCCTGATTCCATAGGGCCTGGACGATAAAGCGCAAGAACCGCAATGATATCTTCAAAACGCTCTGGTTTTAAGCGTGCATTTAAGCTTTGCATACCGCCTGATTCGATTTGAAAAATCCCTAAAGTATTTCCACTTTGTATGGTTTTATAAACCTTGCTATCATTTACATCTATAGTTTCCCAAATAATGTCTTTATTGTAACGCTTTTTAATAAGCTTGATTGCATTATTAATTACTGTTAAAGTTTTAAGACCTAAAAAGTCAAATTTTATCAAATCCACATCTTCTAAATGATCTTTAGAGTACTGCGTTACTAAATGTCTTTCATCATTTTTACTTTGTCTAAAAAGCGGAGTTTTCTTCCATAAACTTTCATTAGAAATTACAACACCCGCTGCGTGCATACCAGCATTGCGATTTAATCCTTCCAAAGCTCTTGCATACTCCCAAACTTCAGGACCTTTAGGATGACGATCGATAAATTCTTTGATTTTAGGTTCTTTTTCATAAGCAGCATCAAGAGTGATTTTAAGCTCTTCAGGCACAAGTTTAGCAAGTTCATCAGCATCTTGAATACTCATATCACAAACTCTAGCCACATCACGAATCACCCCTTTAGCCAAAAGTTTACCAAAGGTAATCACCTGTGCAACCTTATCCGCTCCATATTTATCAATCACATAATCAATCACTTCAGCACGTCTGTCTTGACAAAAATCCACATCAATATCAGGCATGCTCACACGCTCAGGATTTAAAAAACGCTCAAAAAGTAGACTATAAGGAATAGGATCTAAATCCGTAATCCTTAAACAATAAGAAACCAAACTTCCTGCAGCTGATCCTCTTCCAGGGCCTACTGGAATACCTTTATCCTTAGCCACTTTAATAAAATCATGAACAATAAGCATATAACCTGAAAATTTCATATTTTTAATGATGTTAATTTCTACTTCAAGTCTTTGTTTGTATTCTTCATGCTTACTTTCATCGATAAATTTTAATCTCTCTTTAAGTCCTTTTTTACAAAGTTCTTCAAAAACCATGTCATCATTATCAAAGCTAAATTCTTTTGTTTCTTCAGGTAAGATAATATTATGATCTTTAGCATATTCTCTTGTAAATTTAAAATTCGGTGGAGTGGGATTGCCAAGATTAAGCTCTAAATTACATTTTTGTGCGATTTCTTGTGTATTTTCTATAGCTTCTGGAATATCTGCAAAAAGCTCACTCATCTGCTCAGGACTTTTAACATAAAATTCATGCACACTATGACGCATTCTATCAGGATCGTTAAGTTTTTTTCCCATGGCTATACACATAAAAACCTCATGGGCAGCCGCTCTTTCTTTAAAAGTGTAATGCGTATCATTTGTAGCAATGATTTTTATATTTAATTCTTTAGAAAGTCTGATAATATCATCATCTATCATTCTTTGATCGCCTATACCATGACGCATGATTTCAAAATAAAAATCATCTTTAAAAACTTTTTTATACCATAATGCCGCTTCTTTTGCTGCTTCATAGCCTTTTGCACCAAAACGCACATTTCTTTCACTATAAGTATTTAAGTGCCAATTTACTTCACCTTGCAAGCAAGCAGAAGAGCAAATAAGACCTTCGCTATAATCTTCCAAAAGCTTTTTATTGATACGCGGATAATAATACAAACCTTTAATATAACTTTGAGAACTTAAATACATTAAATTTTGATATCCGATCTCATTTTTTGCATACAAACAAAGGTGAAAACGCTGACGAGAACTTTTATCATCTAATTCATCGTGATTATGTAAATACGCTTCCATACCAATGATAGGTTTTAAACCTTGTGCTTTCATTGTTTGATAAAAATCAATTGCCCCAAACATATTTCCATGATCTGTCATAGCAACACTTGTAGCACCCTGCTCTTTTAAAGTCAAAGCTAATTCTTTAAGCTTATTGGCTCCATCAAGCAAAGAATATTCTGTATGTAAATGCAAGTGTGTAAATTGACTCATTTTCTTCCTTTAGTTTTTTAAGGCTTATTTTAATTTTGATAAAAATTATAAATTTTTCTCGCTGAATTTGAAAGAAATTGACCCTAAATTTCAACTTAAATTTTACAAAAAGGCAAAAATTCAGCCAAAATAAACTATAATAAAGTCTAAGATTTTAATCTTAATAAAAAGAACTTTTCAAAGGATGAAATGATGAAAGTAAAAATTGCTTATTGCAATCTTTGAAATTATCGCCCATAAGCTGCAAGGATTGCAGAAGAACTACAAAGCGATTTCAAAGATGTTGAAGTAGAATTTGAAATTGGCGGCAGAGGTGATTTTATCGTTGAAGTAGACGGAAAAGTTATCTTCTCTAAAACACAACTTATTAATTGCGAAAGTGAAAGATTTCCATATCAAAATGAAATTAATCAATTAATAAAAAATAGAGTGTAATCAAACACTCTATCATAACATTTTCTCATATTCCTTACCAATATATATGTTTTGCTCATACTCGATAATAGGACGCTTAATACAACTTGGATTTTCTAATACAATTTTTTCAAGTTCTTTTTCATTTAAATTTTTAACTTTTTCTTTGTTTAAGCCAAGTTTTTTAGAAGTTAATCCAGCAGTATTGATAAGTTCTTCAAAAGATTTTTGTTTTAACCATGTGTATAAAATATCTTGATTAATCTTTTTAATATCCATAAAATCAAACACAATACCTTTTTGTGTTAAAGCATCTATAGCTTTCTTTACAGAATTGCAATTTTTAATACCATAAAATTTCATTTTCTAGCCTTTTTTACCAAATCTGCGATTAAAAAAGCAAGTTCTAATGCTTGATCCGCATTAAGTCTTGGATCGCATTGAGTCTCATAACGATCTTCCAAGCTTTGAGCAGTAACATTGCTTGCACCACCTGTGCATTCTGTTACATCTTTCCCAGTCATTTCAAGATGCACTCCACCTGGATAAACCCCTTCGCTTATTGCAATCTCAAAAAAAGATCTCACTTCTTGCATAATTTTATCAAACTCACGTGTTTTAAAATTGCCTGCTTTTACCGTATTTCCATGCATAGGATCTATGCTATATACTAAATTTAAACCTTCACTTTTAAGTTTAGAGAAAATTTTTGGCAAATTATTGATAATTTTATCTGCACCCATGCGGATAATAATATTTAATCTTCCTTCTTCATTATTTGGATTTAAAACATTTGCTAAAGCTATGATATCATCAGCACTTGCACTAGGTCCTATTTTAACCCCTAAAGGATTTTTTACTCCACTTAAAAAATGCACATGAGCTTCATCAAGCGCCCTTGTTCTTTCACCTATCCAAAGCATGTGAGCTGAACAATCGTAAATTTCTCCACTTAAACTATCCACTCTAGTTAAAGCTTCTTCATAAGGCAAAAGTAAAGCTTCATGTGAAGTATAAACACTAACTTCTCTTAGACTTGGAGTATTACTTGTATTAATTCCACAAGCTTCCATAAAAGCTAAAGCTTGTGAAATTTTTTCACTGATATCAGTATATTGCTTATGGAGTTCACTCTTTTTTAAAAAGCCCAAATTCCAACGATGTACTTCATGTAAATCTGCTAAACCACCCTTAGCAAATCCACGCAACAAATTTAGCGTTGTTGCGCTTTGATAATAAGCTTCAAGCATTCTATGTGGATCAGGAATGCGTGCTTGTTCACTAAATTCAAAACCATTAATAATATCACCACGATAACTAGGAAGACTTATACCATCTAACTCTTCAAAATCACTACTTCTTGGCTTGGCAAACTGCCCTGCAATACGACCAATTTTTATAACAGGACATCCACCAGCAAATGTAAGTACTATAGCCATTTGAAGTAAAATTTTAAACATATCACGGATATTTACAGCGCCAAAATTTTCAAAACTTTCAGCGCAATCTCCACCTTGAAGTAAAAAAGCTTCTTTTTTACAAACTCTTGCTAAAGACTTTTGAAGATTTCTCACTTCTCCAGCAAAAACCAAAGGAGGAAGTTTCTCAAGTCTTGCTAAAACTCTATTCATTTCCTCTTGATCTGGATAGATAGGTTGCTGTTTTATAGGATAGTTTTTCCAAGAATTCTTAGCCCACATGGTTTTTTCTTTCGTTTTATTTATCAGCTTCCTCTATAAGTTGAATAACCAAAAGGAGAAAGGGTTATTGGAACATGATAATGTTTCTGATCTTTAGAAAGCTCAAAACTTACCTCTACAAAAGGATAAAAAGTATTTATTTTGTGTGATGTGTAATAGTCTTTTGTAAAAAATTTAAGCTTATAAATTCCAAAAGCCCTATTTTCAGCTTTTTCATATGGTAATAAATCTCCTATTCTACCATTTTCTTCGGTAAATTCTTCACTTACTTTTTTCCACTGTTGATTTGCTTCCAACTTATAAAGCTCAACTTTTACTTTAGGAGCAGGTTGTCCAGAAGTAATATCCAAGACATGAGTACTTAATTGATATTCAGTAGCACTCAAAAACATTGGCACGCTTGCTAGTATTAATAAAGTTTTTTTAATAGAAAACATTTTCTCTCCTTGTATAATATTTACAAGAAATATTATACAAGAGTATTATTAATAATTAAAATCAAATAAATAATAATTATAAATTAATTATAATTATTTAATTGTTAGACTTATAATAGAAAATAATTATAAATTATTTTTTAAGCTCTTTAATACGTGCTGCTTTACCACGTCTATCTCTTAAGTAGAATAATCTTGCACGGCGTACACGACCACGACGCAAAACAGTAATACTTTCTAAACTTTCACTATAAATAGGGAAAATTCTCTCAACGCCAACATTATTAGCGCCAATTTTACGCACGATAAAAGTTTCACTTACGCCATTACCTCTTCTAGCAATACAAATACCCTCAAAATTTTGGATTCTTGTTTTATCCCCTTCTTTAATGCGAATTGCAAGCTTTAAAGTATCACCAGCACGAAAATCTGGAACATTTTTACCTTCAATTTGTTTTGCTTCAAATTGTTCTATATATTTATTTTTCATAAAAAATCCCTTATTTTTTGCGTTCATGCTCTAAAAATAAATCTGGACGAAAAAATTTCGTTTTGCAAGACGCCAAAGTAGTTTTTAAACTTGCAATTCTAGCGTGATTACCCTTTAAAAACTCTGAAGGAGTATAAAATTTTTTATTTTTTTTCTCAAAAATAAAAGGTTTTGAAAAAGCAGGCGCTTCGAGTAAATTATTTTCAAAGCTTTCTTCTTTCAAACTTTCCATATTTCCTAAAACCCCGTTAACATTTCTTAAAATCGCATCACACATTACAAGCGCAGGTAATTCTCCTCCTGTTAAAATAAAATCCCCTATACTAAAAATTTCATTCGCAAAAATTTCAAGCACTCTTTCATCTATACCTTCATAGCGCCCACATACAAAAACTATATGTTCTTTTTTACTTAAGCGTTTGGCGTCTTTTTGATTAAAGGTTTTACCACTTGGATTTAAAAAAATAAAATAGGGATTTTCTTTTTTTTCTTGAATACTTCTTAGCACCTCATACATAGGTTCAGCTTGCATCAAAAGTCCAGCTCCACCACCTATTTTATAATCATCGACTTTATGATAGGAATTTTTAGAAAAATCTCTTGGATTATAAAAATTAAGTTTGAAAAGTTTTTTTTCTTTTGCTCTTGCAAGTATAGAATCTTGGAAGTAAAATTCCATAAGATTAGGGAACAAAGAAACGAAACTAAATTTCATGAATTTTCTAAAATTAAAAAAGCATCTTGCGTGCAAAAAATCTGTCGTTTTTCTATATCTATATTTTTAACAAATTTACCCAAATATGGAATAAAAAATATTTTAGGATATTTTTTTTCAACCCATTTTTCATCACTTTGAATTTCAAATAAATAAGAAGCTCCAGTTTCCAAGATATCAACCACTTTACCTAATCTTTTATCTTCTTCAAAAACTTCACACTCTAAAATATCAAAATAAAAAAACTCATCTTTTTTTAATTTACAAGTTTGTCTGCTTTTCTCGATACTCTGAAAAAGAATAAGATTAGTTAATTCTTTGGCCTTTTCTATATCTTCATAATTTTCAAATAAAACAGTAGAATTGTTTGCATTATAATGCTTAATCTTTAACATTTCTTTGGTGTTTTTTATAAAAAAAGTAGCATCTTTTTTAAATTGAGAAGAAAAGTCGCTCAGGTTATGCAATTTTACATAACCCTTAAGACCCACAGTTTTACCAAGTTTTGCAACTTGAACAAAATCTTTTTCACTCAAGCGCTTTTACCGTTACTCTATAAGAACTTGCATCCTTGCTCTTATAAGCAGAGATTACAGTTTTTATAGCATTGATCATTTTTCCATTTTTACCTATAAGCTTACCTGTATCAACCTTATGTGCAAAAAGAACAATCTCAAAAAAATTTTCACTTAATTCAATTTTTTGAGTATCAATCTGTTCAGGATAATCTGCAATTAATTTTGCGTATTCTCTAAGAAAATTCTCTACCATGATTATTTGCTAGTGATAGAAGCAACTTTATCGCTAAGTTTTGCACCAACGCTTTTCCAATAAGCTAAACGCTCTGCATCAACTTTAATTACTTCAGGTTCTACCATAGGATTATAATACCCAATACTTTCTATCCAACCACCATCACGACGTTTTCTACTGTCCGTAACTACAATACGATAAAATGGTCTTTTGGTTCTACCCATTCTTGTAAGTCTAATAACTGTCATTTATACTCCTTAAAAAATTAAAAATTTTATTTATAGATACTATAAAAAGTATTTATAAATAAAATTTAAAATTGTCTTCTAGCTTGACTCATCATTTGTGTCAAACTCTCCATTCCTTTTTTACCTGAAAATCTTTTTGCAAGTTTTGCTGCATTGCTAAATTGTTTTAAAAAACGATTGACTTCTACCTGAGAAAGACCTGCTCCCTCTGCTATACGACGCTTTCTAGCATTATTTAATAAATCAGGATTTTCTCTTTCTTTTGGAGTCATTGAAGAAATCATTGCTTTAATGTGTATAATTTCTTTAGAATTATCCAAATCTATATCTTTTACCGCATTTGCCATTCCACCAAGTCCTGGTATCATACCGATTAAAGACTTCATACTTCCTAATTTTTTAATACTTTCCATTTGGTTAAGAAAATCATTAAAATTAAATTCCCCTTTTTTAATTTTTTGATTGAGTTTTTTAGCTTCTTTTTCATCAATCACTGCAGCAGTTTTTTCAGCTAAAGTAGCCAAATCACCCTCGCCCATAATACGACTTACTATACGATCTGGTATAAAAACTTCTAAATCTGCTACTTTTTCACCCACACCAATAAATCTTAAAGGAATACCGATTTGTTTTGCTATACCCAAGGCTACTCCACCTTTAGTATCTGCATCAAATTTTGATAAAATTACCCCGCTGATATTCAAAGCTTCATTAAAACTAGCCGCAGTCTTAACCCCATCTTGACCACTCATTGCATCAGCAACATAGAAAATCTCATCAGGATTTAAAACATCCTTAACTGCTTTTAATTCATTCATCAAAGCCTCATCTATAGCCAAACGTCCAGCAGTATCCACAAGCAAAACATCCACCATGGAACTTTCAGCCTTTTTTAAAGCCTCTTTAGCAACTCTAATAGGATCTTTTTCATTTTCTATAAAGAAAAGTTCAATTTCATTAGCTTCACAAAGTTGTCTTAGTTGCTCCACTGCTGCTAAACGCTGCAAATCACAAGCTGCAACTAAAACTTTTTTATTACGTAATTTTAAATAATTTGCGAGTTTGATAGTGCTTGTAGTCTTACCGCCCCCTTGCAAACCTGCCATTAGAACTACTGTTGGGGGTTTAGAAGCAAAAACAAAACCTTGATTTTTGCCATTGACACTTAAAATATTTTCTAAATTTACTTTAATGGCATTTAAAAATTGTTTTTGACCTATTCCGTTTTGCTTTACATCTTCTTCTATCAAAGTCAAAAGCTCTTTAGTTACCTTATGGTGAACATCTGCTTTTAAAAGAGCTTTTTTTAAGGTTTCTAAAGCGTTCTTAAGTGCTTTTTCATCATCAACAAAACGTAATTTATTAATCGCTGATTTAAAAGATTCGCTAACTAACTCAAACACTTTATCACCTTTCTATAAAATTTTTAAATTAAACCTTGCATTATACAAAATTTTTTCTTAAATGGCTTTAAAAATCTAAATTTTTTATCTCAAAGCCAACTTTTGCAAAACTATTATCTAGCTCAGCCTTAAAATAATAATCAAAAATTTTAATTTCATAACTATGTAAATACATTCTATCGCTTGAAATTTTAGCATATTTTTCATCACCTACAACGCCATGTTTTATAAATTTAGCATGCACTCTGATTTGATGAGTTCTACCTGTTTGAATGACTATTTTTGCTAAGGTTTTTTTTGACTGCATCATGATAGGAGTAATGATACTTAAGGCACTTAAACCATCTTTTGAAACTTTACTTAATGCCCCACCTTTTGCTTTTATGGTAAAAATAGGCTCATTCACTTCAACCTCTTCAGCCAAAACCCCATCTAAAACCGCAATATAACTTTTATAAACCCTGTGTTTTTTAAATTCTTCTATACAAAGCTTTCTAAAATCTTCATCTTTACAAAGCAAAATCACACCGCTTGTTTCTTTGTCTAAACGATTTAAAAGCTTGGCATTAAATTTTTTCTCCAAGTCTTCACTCACATAAGCATAAGGTTTATTAATAGCAATAATCTTATCATCTTCAAAAATAATTTGAGGATTTTTAGCTTTTATCACATTAAATCTTGCCTTATCGCTCATCAAAGCTCTAGCAACCACAACTTTTTTTCCATGTGAAAAAACACAACCCTTATCAATCAAATCTTTAGCTTCACGATTTGAAATTTTTTCTTGCAAAGCTAAGAGTTTATAAGCTTTTTCTTGCATCAATTCCCTTTTGTATGGTCTGTATGATAAGATCTAAATTTCCTTTTTTGGAAATTTTAGCTTTTAAATTTAAATAATGAATTTTATCATTTAAATCTTTTAAATTTTCGCAAAAATATACATTTTCTACTTCTTCAAATAAAGCCTTTTGATTATGAATAAATTTCCCACTGATTAATACATTGTCAAAATATGCCACTTCTATAGGATTGTGTCCTCCTATGCCTTCTATGAAAGAACCTCCAAGCACAACAACATCAGAAATTGTATAAAAATTTACAAGCTCTCCTAAAGCATCTAAAAGCAAAATTTTTTTAGCAAATTTCTTATTTTCATCTTTTAAAGAACTAAATTTTTCAAATTCCAAACCTTTGTTTAAAAGCAAATTTTCAACTTCTTTAAAACGCTCAGGGTGTCGTGGGGCGATAATGAGTTTTTCATTTTCTTCTAGTTTAAAATAATCAAGCAAAAGCTCTTCTTCATCTTTATGCGTACTAGCAAAAATGATAAGCTTTTCCTTAGGTTTGGCATAAATTTTATTATTTTTAATTTCTAAATTTGCCTTAATATTTTTAAAAATTTTAACATTTTTAGCTCCCAAACTTTCAAGTCTTGCTTTATCTAAATCGCTTTGAGCAAAAACTTCATCAATATAAGAAAAAATTTTTTTATAAAAAAAAGAAAATCTTTGATAAGAATGATAAGATTTATCAGATATTCTTGCATTAAGCAAAATAATCTTAGCCTTATAAATACGTGCCATAAAAACAAGCATAAGCCAATATTCTGCTTCAAAAATTACCAAAACCTTACAAGGTTTAAACCAAAAAGGCAAAAAATTTTCAAAAGCAAGATAATTTACCTTTTTACAAAATTCTTTTGCACATTCAAAACCTGTTTGAGTAATAGTAGTTATTCTTGAATCAAATTTCAAAACCAAAGTTTTAATACTTCTTACCTCCCCGTAAGAACAAGCATGAAAATGTACATCAGCTTTTTCTTGATGTAAATTTTTATAAAGAAAAAATCGGGATTTTAAACTAGTTTTGTATTTGGATTTTAAAAAAGAAAGCAAAAGAATAAAGACAGCACAAAATAAAAATGCCGTCCAAGTTAAAAAATAATAAAAAAAGATCAATTTTGTTCTTCTTGCTCTTTATAAAGAATTCTTCCACAATGGGGGCAAGTTACAATCTCTTCGCCTTTTACAACAGATAGATAGGTCTTATCGTAAATTTTCATAAAACATCCATAGCATGCTTGTTTCTTAACGGGTACTACAGCAGTATTTTTCGCCCATTTGCGAATTTTCTCATAAAAACTTAGAACTTTTTGATTCATCTCGCCCACAAGTTTGGTTTTTTTATCATAAACACTCATTCTATCTTTTTCAAGAACTTCCATTTCAGATTTAATACTTACTCTAATCTCATTAATATTTTGCTCTTGTTTGATTTTTTCTTCTTCGAGTTCTTTTTTATAAGTTTCTTTATTCTCTAAAATTTTATCCAGTCTTACAATCTCATCATTTGCAGCGTCTAATTGCTCTTTTGCAATATCTTCTTCAATTTTTAAAGCATTAGCTTCTTTTTCTGTTTTTACTGCGCCACTTTTTTTAGAAAGCTCTTTAATTTTTGCTGAAAACTCAGAAATATGAGCATTATTTTGCACTTTTTGATTTTCTATATCTTTGATTTCTTCATCGATTTTTTCTAAATCTGTGTTGATTTTTCCTATTTTTAACTCAGCATCTTTTAAAGTCCTATTAATACTGTCTATTTTTGGTTCATAACTATCAATTTCTTGATCTATTTTTGATAAAAGCACTAATTGTTCGAGATATTTATTCATTTATTTTCCTTAAAAATATTGAAATGGATTTTTTGAAACTGTTATTATAACTTGTAGTGGCAAATTTTTCAAGTCTTTTGCTAAACATTGAGAAAAATATCTCTCACTTTCAAAATGACCTAAATCAATAAGACTGATTTGATTACTAAGCGCCTCTAAAGCTTGATGATATTTAAAATCTCCACTTAAAAAACAATCCGCATCTACTTTAGAAATTAAATCCCCACCACTTCCAGTACATATAGCAATACGCTTAATGTCTTTTTTACCACAATCACTTACACGTAAAATTTGCAAATTTAACTTTTTTTTCACCCAGTCACACAAAGCTTCAAAAGACATAGAATTTTCTACATAAATTAAAAATTCGTCTTTAAAAGAAATTTTAAAACCTAAAATTTCTTCCGTAAAATAAGTATTTAAATGACTTAAATCGTAATTTGTATGCATACTGATTAAAGAAATATTTTTACAAATCATTTCTTTAATAAAAGCTCTAGGATAAGTCTTGTCATATAAATCTTTTAAACCTTTAAATATCAAAGGATGGTGTGTGATAATTAAAGAATTTTCACTCGCTTCTTTAATGATATTTTCATCAATATCTAAACTTAAATAAACAGTTGAAATTTCACTATCCCTATCTCCAAGCAAAATTCCACTATTATCCCATGATTCTTGGATATTAAAGGGACTTAATTGATCTAAAAAATTATAAATTTCACTCAGCTTCATTTAAATTTTTCTTATAAATTTCAGCACAATTTTTTGAAAGTTCACGAATTTTTAACATATAATCTTGTCTTTGTGCTACAGAAATTGATCCTCTTGCATCTAAAAGATTAAAAGTATGTGCAGCAAGCATACAATAATCATAAGCAGGCAAAGCTAGTCCTTGCTCTAAAATATTTTTACATTCTTTATAAGAATTTTCAAACTGCTCATTTAAGATTTTAACATCACTTATTTCAAAATTGTATTTACTAAATTCATATTCACTTTGCTTATGCACATCTGCGTATTTAATTTTTTCTCCATTAAATTCACTCCAAACTATATCATAAACATTATCAACATTTTGAAGATACATGGCTATTCTTTCAAGACCATAGGTAATTTCAGCACTTACTAAATCTACCGCTATACCACCAACTTGCTGAAAATAAGTAAATTGAGTGACTTCCATACCATCAAGCCATACTTCCCAGCCTAAACCCCAAGCACCCAAACTTGGACTCTCCCAATTATCTTCAACAAAACGAATATCATGACTTTTTAAATCAAAACCTAAATTTTCAAGACTTTTAAGATATAATTCTTGGATATTATCAGGACTAGGTTTAATTAAAACTTGAAATTGATAATAAGCACCTAAGCGATTAGGATTTTCACCATAACGTCCATCAGTAGGCCTTCTACTTGGAGCCACATAAGCAGCTGCCCAAGGTTTTTTTCCTAAACTTCTTAAAAAAGTTGCTGGATGAAAGGTTCCTGCACCTGCTGGCATATCATAAGGTTGCATAATCGCACAACCTTGCTCTTGCCAATAATTTTGTAAATTAAGTATCATTTGTGAAAAAGTCATTGTATCTCTCTTTATTGTTCCATATTTTCAATAGGTTTTTCTAATTTTTTATTCATTTCCAAATCAGGCTCTGTCTTAGCTCCAAAAATTTCTGCAGTTTTACTCCACATTAATTTATATTTACGCTTGAGAAATTCTATCTCTTCACGCGCATGTTTTAGCTCATTGTTTAAGGTTTCTATAGTTTTTCTATCTTCATCATAAAGTTCTTGCATAGAATAAAGAGCATCTTTTAAAAATTTATTCTCATTTTTTAATGCTTCAAGTGTTTCATCTTTAGCATCTAAAACTTTTTCATGTAAATTTAAAATAGTTCCTATTGTTTTTTCAACAAAACTTTCCCCTGCTAAAGTCATTGAATTTACCATTGTAGTTTGAGATTTTGCAGAACCAGGTACTACACTAAAAGTACCTTGATGAGCTTCGATGTAAATTTTACCCTCTTCTTCTTTAAAATTTAAAGCCCCATTAGCCATCATACCTTTAACCACATCTTCATTTAAATGCACAAGTTTACAAAATTCTTCAAGTTCAAGATAGGTTTGCATTTTTATCCCTTATAATAAAACTTCTACTTCTTTTGAATCAGATACAAGTTTTTTTTCTTTTTCAAGACGATCTTCTTTAAGCTTTTGTGCTAAATCAACATCATAAATAGCTAAAATTTGCATAGCCAAATAAGCAGCATTGATTGCTCCAGCCTTACCAATAGCTAAAGTTCCTACAGGAATTCCACTAGGCATTTGCACCGTAGAAAACAAAGAATCCATACTTGCAAGATTGCTTCCTGACATAGGCACTCCCAAAACAGGTTTTGTTGTATAAGCTGCAACAGCTCCAGCTAAATGCGCTGCCATTCCAGCTGCTGCTATAAAAACTTTCACACCTTTTTCTTCAGCATTTGCAATATACTCTTTTGTTCTTTTTGGACTACGATGAGCTGATGAGATAATAAGTTCATACTTTACCCCAAAACTTTCTAAAGTTTTAGCAGCCTCTTTCATAGTCTCATAATCACTCTTGCTTCCCATTAAAATAGAAACAAAATTCATCTATATTTCCTTTCTTAAAAAACTTAATGCACTGATTTTATTTGGTAATTGGATTTCATGTTCATTGCCACTATGAATTTCGCTAAATTCCTTATTGTTTTTAGCAATGAGTTTTTTAAACTCTATAAAATATTTATCCTCTTTTTGATAAATTTTACCTAGTTCATTATCGCAAGTTTGAATCACATCGCCTAAAGGGGCTAAAATTTCATAAGGCGTGTTTAAAACGATTTTCCCTTTACATTTAAAAAAGCTTCCATCTTCGCTTATAGCATGCACTTGATGAGAACCTTCTTCTATGCTTGTATTATGATTTTGCGTGTCGGTTTTTTCTAAAGGACGCGAAACAAGATAACCATCTGTAAAACCACGATTTTTAAGTGTAGTAATCTCTTTTTCATACTTACTTGACTCAAATTTACTCTCTAAAGCATCTTGTATGGCCATTTTATAAGTCCTTGTTGTAAGCGCAACATAATATTCGCTTTTAGTACGCCCTTCTATTTTAAAAGCACTGATACAATTTTCTTGCATGATTTTTTCTATATAAGAACAAAGATTTAAATCCTTAGAATTAAACACATGAGTACCATTTTCATCTTCTTCTAAGCGAAATAAAGTGCCATTTTCTGGATTTTTAGCATAAAGCTCATAATTAAATCTACAGTCATTTGCACAAGATCCACGATTGCTCATTCTTCCACTTTGCACAGAGCTTATTAAACAACGCCCTGAATAAGCAAAACACATAGAACCATGCACAAAAGCTTCAAGTTCAATATCGCAATTTTCCTTTAAAGCTTTAGCGTCTTTAAGCCCTAATTCTCTGGCAATTACAACCCTTTTAGCACCCATATCCTTATAAACTTGAGCATCTAAATAATTTAAAATATTTGCCTGAGTAGAAACATGTAAAGAAATTTCAGGTGCAAGTTCTTTAACAAGACGCATAGCTCCAACAGAAGCTACAATAAAAGCATCAGGTTTCATCTCACGCAATTTTAAAATATGTCTTTTTAAACCTTCAATTTGGGAGCTTAAATGAAAACCATTTAAAGTAACATAAATTTTCTTACCACACTTATGGGTATATTTAATAGCTTCTTCAAAACTTTCATAATTAAATTCTCTTGCAGTGCGTGATCTTAAAGAAAAATTATTCACACCCGCATAAACCGCATCTGCGCCATAAGCTAAAGCAATTTTTAATTTTGTGAAATTTCCTGCAGGAGCTACTATTTCAGGAATGATCATTTTTGCCCTAAACTTGCAATTAAAGCTTCTATATCATCATTACTTACAACATCAGCAGTACTATCACCTTCAATATGCACTGCAGAACTTACACGTTTTTTATCATCAATTTTACCTTCAAATAAGGAACTCATATAACGGCTTAAAGCACGCATTACATTAATAACACGTTCGATTTTTTGACGATGTATATCTTGATACTGCATTGCATCCATTGCCATCATCACTTCATCTTGTCCGCTTTGAAGATTTCCGACAATCTCCTTAGAACTTTTTTTAGCTTGATTGTTTAATTCTAAAGCTTCACTGAAACTTTCCACATTAGGAAATTTTTCACTAAGTTTAGAAAAAATATCAATATTTTTTTCTATTGCTTTATTTATCTCTTTGAGTAAACTTTCAGAATCCGCAAAAAAATTATTAATACTTTCAAGCTTATCCATCATTTCCGTTGCTTTAAGCTCGCTATCTTTTGTAACATCATCTAACTGATGTACAACTTTATGCTCCTGATTTGGTGGGGGTGGTGGCCATACCACGCTAGGATTAGGTTTGTAATCAGCTATTTTGACATCTTCTAACATCAAAGCATCTTCTTCGGTATTCGATTCTTCGGTTTTTACCTCTGCTTCTGTCTCTGAATCAAGATCAACATCACCATTCATCAAAGCATCAAGCTCTTCTTGAGTCATTTTTTTCCCTTTTTTAAATCTAGATTTTCAATAATTGCTCAAAATTATAATCAATTTTATCTAAAACAAAAATATAAATTTTTATTTTTTAATCTTTTTAAATTAAATTTTTAAATTTATTAAAAAAAATATATTAATTAAATCTTAATTAAAAATTTTATGATATAATTTTATAAATTTAATTACATAAAGGAGTAAAAATATGGGAAAATTTGTTAATAATATAGATGATTTTTTCAAATTTTGCAAACAAAATGAAGTGCTTTTTGTTGATTTTCGTTTTACAGATATGATAGGAACTTGGCATCATATTACCTATAATCTTCATGCAATCAATGAAGA
Organism: Campylobacter sp. BCW_6461; assembly: GCF_001762735.1. Classification (NCBI taxonomy): domain Bacteria; kingdom Pseudomonadati; phylum Campylobacterota; class Epsilonproteobacteria; order Campylobacterales; family Campylobacteraceae; genus Campylobacter; species Campylobacter sp. BCW_6461. The sequence goes on from NZ_MJXJ01000023.1 coordinate 43,983, forward strand.
AACATTTCAAACTGGCATTCCATTTGATGGAAGCTCAATTCATGGATGGCAACCTATAGAAAAATCAGATATGATTTTAAAACCTGATGCTCAAAGTGCTTTTTTAGATCCTTTTACGGCTGATCCTACTATCATAGTATTTTGTGATGTGTATGATATTTACAAAGGACAAATGTATGAAAAATGTCCAAGAAGCATAGCAAAAAAAGCAATGGAACACCTTAAAAATAGTGGCATAGCTGATACTGCTTACTTTGGACCAGAAAATGAATTCTTTGTTTTTGATAGTGTAAAAATAGTTGATACTGCTCATTGTTCTAAGTATGAAGTTGATACCGAAGAAGGAGAGTGGAATGATGATAGAGAATTTACCGATAGCTACAATACTGGACACAGGCCAAGAAACAAAGGTGGATATTTTCCAGTTCAGCCAATTGATTCTTTAGTAGATATTCGTTCTGAAATGGTTCAAACCCTTGAAAAAGTAGGTCTTAAAACTTTTGTTCATCATCATGAAGTTGCACAAGGACAAGCTGAAATAGGAGTAAATTTTGGCACGCTTGTAGAAGCAGCTGACAATGTTCAAATTTATAAATATGTTGTAAAAATGGTAGCTCATTTAAATGGCAAAACTGCCACTTTTATGCCAAAACCTTTATACGGAGATAATGGCAATGGTATGCATGTTCATATGAGCTTATGGAAAAATGGAGTAAATTTATTTTACGATAAAGATGGATACAGTGGACTTAGTCAAACTGCTATAAATTATATAGGTGGAATTTTAAAAAATGCTAGAAGTGTTGCAGCTTTTACAAATCCAAGTTCCAACTCTTACAAAAGAATAGTTCCTGGCTTTGAAGCTCCTTGTATTTTAACTTATTCTTGTCAAAACAGATCAGCAAGTTGTCGCGTTCCTTATGGCATAGGTAAAAATTCAGCTCGTATAGAAATTCGCTTCCCTGATAGCACTGCTAATCCTTATTTAGCTTTTGTTAGTCTTTTAATGGCAGGTCTTGATGGAATCAAAAATAAAACCATTCCTGTGGGTCCTATGGATGAAAATTTATTTGATCTTACTTTGGATGAAATACGTGAAAAAGGGATAGAGCAATTACCACATACTCTAAGAGGAAGTTTAGAAGCTTTAATCCGACATAATTCTTATTTAAAACCTGTAATGAGCGATATTTTTATCGATGACTATCAGCATTTAAAATTTGAAACACAAGTTTGGCCAGTAGAAGCTCGTCCAACTGCTTATGAATTTAAAACTTGCTACTCTTGCTAAAAATTTAATGGCGTTTAACACGCCATTAAACAAAAAAGAATTAAAAATTATTTATTTTATATCAACTATCGCTTAAGCTGATTTACAATTCCTAGCATATCATCACTTGTTGTAATGGCCTTAGAACCCGCTTCATAAGCTCTTTGTCCTGTGATAAGATCTGTCATTTCTTCAACAAGCTGAACATTACTAAGTTCTATAAATCCATGTCTTATTGTTCCAAGCCCATCTTGTCCTGCTATACCCGCAACAGGTGCACCACTTGCTCCTGTTTCGAGATAAAGATTATCACCCATAGAATGAAGACCCGCTGGATTTATAAACTGAACTAGCTCCACTTGGCCAATTTGAGTTTCTTGTTGCTCCCCTGGTAGCATTACAGAAACGGTTCCATCTGTAGCAACATTAATTGCTGTTGCGCCTTCAGGTATTGTCATTTCAGGTAAAAGTCTATAGCCATCTGAATTTACAATATTACCTTCATTATCTTTTGTAAATTGCCCATTTCTAGTATATCCTATAGTGCCATCAGGAAGTTGTATTTGAAAAAACCCATTACCTGCAATAGCCATATCAAGACCATCAGTACTTGTTGATTTTAAATTTCCTTCAGTAAAAACTTTAGTTACCGCTGTTGGACGAACACCCACACCCACTTCTATACCCGAAGGAGAAAGAGTAGTAGCTGAAGTTGAAGTTCCTGCATACTTCATAACTTGATACATAAGATCAGCAAATTCTGCACGACTTTTCTTAAAACCTGCTGTATTAACATTGGCGATGTTATTTGAAGTAACATCAATTTGTGTTTGCTGCGCTACCATTCCTGTAGCAGCAGTATGAAGTGATCTCATCATCTTGAATCCTTTTTTATTTTATTTTAAATTATTTAACAGCTGCAAGCTTATTGATAGCTTCTTGATTTAAGTCATCCATATGAGCTGTCATAACTTTTTGATACATTTCTACCATTCTGTTTGCTTCAATCAGTCCTACCATTTCAGTAACTGGATTAACATTTGATCCCTGAGAAAAACCTTGGCGAATAGCATTGGAGTTTTTCAAATCTCTAATACGGGTTAGATCATCTATTTTATAGACATTATCCCCATCTTTTTGCAAAGCTCTTATATCATCTACTTGTGCTACAAATAATCTTGCATTTTGAGCTCCATCAACTTCAATGCTTCCGTTTTTATCAACGCTAATTTGAACAGCACCATTAGGAATGCGTATGCCAGCATTCTGAGGATTATTAAAATAATCACTACTTAATACCTTGTATCCTTGCTTATTTACCAAATAACCCTCATCATCAAGTTGAAAATTTCCATCTTTGGTTAATCTTACTTCTCCATCTTTGGTCTGAACCAAATAAAAAGCATCTTCTCTAGTCATTGCCAAATCCAAAGGATTGTTTGTGGCCTTTAAAGAACCTAGGCTAAAATCCGTATATTCTTGAGAAACTTGTGGGATTCTATCTATTGTAGTATTTACAAAACGAGATGCATCTCTTGTGTGATTTTCTATAGGCAACTCATCCTGAGTTTCTTTAAAAATCCTTTTAAAATCTGCAATAACCACATCATCTCTTTTATATCCACTTGTATTGATATTGGCAAGATTATTAGTAATCACATCAAGTTTATTAAACTGAGTTACCATTCCGCCAGTTGCTTGATAATATCCATTTTGCATATTTTCACCTATAAATTTAAGATTTTATAACTATAAAAGCAAAGAGTGTTCCAACTTTTAAAAACAAAGAAAAATAAATATTTGAAAGATTATTAGGAGAGAATTTTAAACTATAAAAAGCAAGATTTGACTCAATCTTGCTTTAAAAATCAATTTTAATCCATTTGACGACGCAAGAAAGTTGGTGTTTCAATTTGCGCCATTATCTCTTCATCGTAACCACCGCTTACCTTTTTAAGACTTAAATAAGGATTTTTCTTAGAAGCTTGAGCTTCTTCGGTAGATTTTTTAGCTACTGTATCTTTATCTTCAAACCCTGTCGCAATAATAGTTACTTCAACTCTATCTTCCATGCTATCATCTGTGGTAGAACCAAAAATAATCTTAGCATTTTCATCAACAATTTCTTGTATACTATTTGCTGCTGCCGAAATTTCAAACAAAGAGCAATTAGAACTTGTTTTAAAATGTAAAATAACTCCCTTGGCACCTTTAATATCCATTCCATCAAGCAAAGGAGATTCTATAGCGTTTGAAAGAGCCTCTTCTATAGCATTTTCACCGCTAGCACTACCAACACCCATAAGCGCGAGTCCGCGATGACTCATGATGGTTCTTACATCCGCAAAGTCAACATTAATATCTCCATTATCAAGTAAGATAGACACCATACCTTTTACAGCACGAGCTAAAATATCATCAACCAACCTAAAAGCATCTTTAATGCCTGCTTTTTTATCAATAATGCTCAATAATTTTTCATTTTGAATTACAAGAATAGAATCACTTTCTTTTTTAAGCTCAAGGAGACCGCTTTCAGCAAGTTTTTTTCTTTGTTTTCCTTCGAATGCAAAAGGCATAGTTACAACAGAAACAGTTAAAGCTCCAATCTCTTTAGCTGCTTGTGCAATAACTGGAGTGGCACCCGTTCCAGTACCTCCACCAAAACCTGAAGCAATAAATACAATATCACTTTGACTAAGACTTGCTTTTATTTCTTCAAAACTTTCTCTAGCGCTTTCTGCACCTACTTCAGGAAGCATACCAGCGCCCAAACCTTTAGTTTTTTTCTCGCCAAGTTGAATTTTAGTTTTTGCTAATGAAATTGAAATAGCTTGTGCATCAGTATTCGCTGCAATTAAATCAAGATCATTTAATCCCATTTTAACCATATGATTGATCATATTACCGCCACCGCCACCGCAGCCTATAACCTTAATTTTTGCACCTTTATTATGTTGCATTTCTTCTACTAAAAATTCACTCATAAAAATTTCTCCTTGTTAAAATTGATTCATAATTTTATGCCAGATATTTGAAAAAACACTAGGTTTTTTTTCTTTTGGCTCTTTAAAATCTAATTGTTCTTGTATTGCAATTGTATCATTTTCTTGCAAATTTTCATCAAAAAAATCAGATTTTATTTCACTTTCTGTATCTTTTTGCAAAACAATATCTTGTTTAATTTGACGATTAAAATTTTCAATTTCCCCTTTATATCTTAATTTCTCATTAGAATCAAGTTCATAAGGCGTAAAATATCCCGCTCCATATAAACAAAGTCCTATAGCACAAGTATTTTCAGGATCATTAAAAATTTCACTAAAACCAGTAATCAAATCTTTTCTTGCAGTAGCCAGTCTAACTGAGCGATTATCAAATGTTGCAGGAGCTAGCTCATCAATACCTGCTAACTTAGTCATTCCACCTGTTAAAACAACTCCGCCACCTATAGCATTGGCATAACGATTATCACTTAAGATTTTTGCCAAAATCATCAAAGTTTCTTCCGCTCTTGCATAAATTACGTTTGAAATAATATCCAAAGAAACTTCATTAACTTTTCTTTCATCACCCATTGAAGGAATTTGTATAAGGGTATTAGGCTGTTGTGAAAGAGCTGCATAATTAAGCTTGATTTTTTCTGCTTCTTTTAAAGGTGTATGCAATGCCATTGATAAATCTTGGGTGATATTAATCGAGCCAATTTGCAAACAATCATTATATCTAATTGAATTTCCAGTATGAACAACCATATCACAAATCGCTCCACCCATATCAATCAAAACAGCACCTAATTCCTTTTCGCTATCATCTAAACAAGCTATAGCTGAAGCATATCCTGAAAGAACTATATTATCCACTCTTAAATCAGCTAATTCAACTGCTTTCTTAAGATTTTTAATATGAGATTCTTGTGAAATCACTATATGGGTTGAAACTTCTAAACGATTACCACTCATTCCCAAAGGATCATCAACATGTTCAAGATCATTAACCTTAAAATTATAAGGCAAAACATGGATAATTTCATAACCACTTGGTAGATTGGCAGTATGCTTAGCTGTACTTACAGCACGATGAATTTCTTTAATGCCTATTTCATGATTTGGAATATTAACAACACCTATGCTATCAACGCTTTTAGTATAAGCACCTGATATAGACACCACAACCCTATCATAATGAACTCCGCTCATCATCTCAGCACTTCTAACAGCCTCTTCAATAGATTTAGAAGCAAGCTCTATATTGGTAATGGCACCTTTTTTAACCCCGTTGGTTTTCGACTTGGAAAAACCAATAATTTTTAATCCATCTTCATCTTTTTGAGCAATAATGGCACAAGTCTGGGTTGAGCCTAAGTCAATTCCTAATATATTCAAAATCAATTCCCTTTATAATAAATTTTTATCGGATATATCTTTTTAAGTTCATCAACAAGTTCTTGCTTAAGCTCATTTGCTTTTAAATTTTGCAAATTTTGTTCAAGCATAGTTTTGTATTGTTCAAATTTATCGGAGTTCATATCTAATTTTTGTTTATTTATTTTATATAATATTGCTTTATTGTCATTAATGACCACATAAGAACTATTTTGATCAGTATTAAATACATTCATTAAAAAATAAGCAAATTCAGAATCGTTTAATATTTTATCGCTAACCTTTACACTCTCGCGAGAACTATCTCGACTTACAAAGCCTATATCATCGCCTTTAAAATTTACTAAACTATTTTTAGCTTTTTCTTCTAAATTTTTTCTAGTTTGTTCGCTTAAATACATAGGTAAAACTTCTTCTCTAGCTTCTTCAAAAGTTTTATTTCTTATAGGATCTACTTTATTTAGTTTAACTATGATATATCCGTTATTATAAGGTGCTGGCCGTAAAACATCTCCATTTTTAGCTTTACTCAAAAGATCAATTGGATAATAAACATCAGATTCACTAATATTTTGATCTTTTTGAAAATTATCTTTCCCATTTTTTAAATCTAAAAATTTAGCATTAGCCACATTCTTTAGTTGCATTAAGGCGTAATCTTTAGCAACTTCATTTTTAGCAGACTGAAAATCCATCACTTTACCTGCAAAATCTTTATATTTTAGTTTATTTTCATCTTGATTATAAAATTTTTCTAATTCTTTGTCGTCAATTTTCTCATTGCTAACTGGCAAAAAATAAGTTGAAATTTCATATATTTTTTTAGTTTTATAATCTTCTTTATGTTCATTCCAAAGCTTTTTTAAATCCTCTTCGTTAATCTTAATATTTTTTTTGTCATAATCAATTTTTGCAATACTTAAAGCATCTTGCATAAAATAACTAGAAGCTAACATTTTTAATTCCTCATCTTTGCTAGGAATATTAAAAATTTGATTAAGTTTATCGGTAATTACTTCATTTGCAAGTTGTGTTTCATAATCTTTTGGAGCTAAATTATTGGCATTTAAAAGTTCATAATAAATTGTTTTGTTAAAATCCCCTGTAGGATCTTGAAATTCTCTAGTATTTGCAAGTTTTTGTAAAATTTCATTCTCGTTTACACCAATACCCAAATCTTTGGCAAAATTTAACAAAAGCTTATCTTCAACAAGAGAGCTTAAAGCTATATTTTTAATGCCTAGTTGCTCAGCATTTTCTGGAGTTAAAGCACCATTGCTAATTTGATTATAATAACTTAAAATTTGTCTATATCTAGTATCAAATTCGCTAAAACCTATCTTTTCATTTCCTACAGTTGCAACACTCGAACTTCTATTGAGATTAAAATCATAAGCACCCCAACCTAAAAAGCCAGCGCCAACAAAAGCTATAGTACTAACCCATATAGTAACAACAAGATATTTTTTGTGATGTTGCATCCAAGTAAGCATATCATTCCTTGATTAAATTTAAACCAGATATTGTATCGTAGAAGTGTTTAAGTGGAGTTTAATTATAAAATTTTTACCAAAAAATATTTGTTCTTTAAATTTTATGATTTTTACAATGAAATTTAGTTATAATTATAGTTTATAAAAATTTATTAGGATTGATTTTGGAAATTCCTCATATCCCAGTTTTGCTTAATGAAGTTCAAGAGATTTTTAAAAATCTTAAAACAGGTTATTTTTTAGACTGCACTTTAGGATTTGGCGGACATAGTGAAGCTTTGCTTAAAAATCATCCTGATCTTAAATTCATTGCTTGTGATCAAGATCAACAAGCTTTAGAATTTTCTAAAAAACGTCTTAAAGATTTTCGCAATAGGATAACTTTTATGCAAAGTAATTTTAGTGAAGTTTTAGAAAAAATTTCACATAAAGAAGAATTAAGAGGTATTTTAGCAGACATTGGAGTTTCTTCATTTCAGCTTGATAATAACGAAAGAGGTTTTAGTGTAAATTCTGACTTTTTGGATATGAGAATGAATCAAAACTCCAAAATATCGGCTTATGAGATTATTAATACTTATACAAAAGAGCAATTAACTTCCATTTTTAAAGATTATGGAGAATTACATGATGCACATTTTATTGCTGAAAAAATTTGCCTAGAAAGAAGTAAAAATCCAATCAAAAGTGCCAAAGAGCTTTATCAAATCATAGGAAAAGGTAAACAAAATCATAGAAAAATTTCCAAAGCTACTTTAGCATTTCAAGCCATTAGAATAGAAGTAAATCAAGAACTTAAAGTGCTTAAAGATTTTCTTGGGCATTTAGAAAATTTAAAACCAAAAAATTGCATTTTAGCTATCATTAGCTTTCATTCTTTAGAAGATAGAATAGTAAAACAATTTTTCAAAAAATGGTCAAAAAACTGCATTTGTAATGAAAAAATAATGCGTTGCGAATGTGGAAATAACCATAGCCTAGGACAAATAATAACTAAAAAAGCTATAAGTGCGAGCAAGGAAGAACTTTTAAAAAATTCTCGCTCTAGTTGTGCTAAAATGCGGGCTTTTTATTTTAATAATTTGGATAATAAATAATGCTAGAAGATGATTTTATAAAAGAACGCCAAAACATACGCCAAAAAATGCTGAAATTTTCTCGCGCCATAAATCAAGGCAAACCGCTTGATGATGATTTAAGAGATGAAATTTCTAGCGATGATATTTTAAGACGTCGTTTTAAAAAAAAGACTCCTAATAAATTCTTAGAAGAACTCGATGAAGAGTATGAGTCAAAACATACTAAAAAATCAAATATATATTTAAAAGAAGATCTAATCAATGTTAAATTAGAAGAAAAGCAATCTCTTGCTAAAAAAATTTTTTCCAAAATGAAAGAAAGAAGAAAAGGAGAAAATAAAAAAACTAAAAAAAATTTTTTATTTAGCAGAAAAAAAGCAAACGAAATAAAAAATATCCAAACCAAAACACAAATTCAAACAAAAAGCAATCAAGCTACCACTCAAACAAAACAAGAAAAAAAGGGACTTACAAATTCTATAGAAAAAATTCAAAAAACAGAAACTAAAATACAAAAACCCCTAATTATAGAAAAAAAACTAGATGTTAAAAATCAACCTAATATCAAGAAAAGTTTAGAAAATTTACAAAAAAAAATAACACCACAAGAAAATAAACAAGAACTTCCAAAACCATCTAATCAAGCTCAAGAAAAACAACAAAATGATGAAGATGCTCAAAAGGCAAAAAATATTTTACTAGAAGGCTTCTCTAATGCTACCAAAGAAGATAGAAACCTAAACTTCAATCATCTTCTTTTTGCAGCTTTACTTGTTAGTTTTGCATTATTTTTATTTGCCCCACAAATTTATATTAGAAATCAAATTTATTATCTTAGTAGAGAGATTGCTACATTAAGAACAGAAGAAAGTGTTTTAAACGAGGAAAATAAAGACTTAAAAAGAAGACTTGAAAATATGCGATTCCAAAATCAAATTTTAGATTATTTAGAATGAATAATCTTATCTAAAACATACTGCTCTAAATTTGCTTTTGGAATTTCTTCTTTTAAAGCTTCTTTATAAAATTCACCCGCCATTGTAGAGTACTTTTCATAAGCAAAATAAGGAAAGTGTAAAGCCCAGGCTTTTTGTATTATTTTTTTTGAGATTATTTTGCGAGTATAAACTTTAAAAATATCATATCCTATAAATACACAAGCAGTAACCATAACAGCGCTCACTATGCTTATATGAAAGTCAAGCTTTGTTAAAAAATAATGAGTAATCAAAAGCAATGGCAATAAAATCACAGCGCAAAAAACACCAAAATAAATATAAGAATTTAGAATTTTGAAATTAAAATTTAGCTTAGAAGGATCTACAAGCATTCCATCGTTAAAAAGTGCATTTGCCTCTAATAAATCTCTTATAAGAACAGGTTGCTCTGATACTTTAAATAAAAAACGAAGGCTAAATTCTTTAAATTTTTTCATAATCCACGCTTTATTTTTTAATTAAAATTTTATCCAAAGAAAATTAATTCCAACTAAAAAATCATTTTCATAAATAAGCACAAGTCTTTAAAGTTTTTTAGATATAATTTAAAATGTCAAATTTTTAAAAATACTTTAGAAAGAAAGCCATGAATTACTATCAAGAACTTAAAAAATACCTCAACAATAATCTTTTTACAAGCTATTCTTTAGAAATTGACTTTCCTAAGATTTATAATTTCAACGCAAATCAAAAAGCCTTTAGAGATATTTTAACTAAAATTACAAAAATTTACGACAAAAATAAATTTATAAAACAAAACGAACATCAATTTGAAGATGAATTTATATCAAAAGTATTAGAAATTTTAGGGTGGTGCTTTGTAAGACAAGATGAAAAAATCATACAAGGAAAATTGGAAAAACCTGATTTTCTACTTTTTAGCAATGACAAATTAAAATCAAAATACGAAAATTTAGACAAAGAAACAAAAAAATCAAGCAATGATTTCACAATCATTTTAGAGTCAAAAGCTTATAATATAGAAATAGACAATAAAAAAGTAAAAGACAACCCTCACTTTCAAATTCTAAGATATCTAGGCAATCTTAAGAAAAATTATGGTTTTTTAACCAATGGTAGATTTTGGCGTTTTTATGATAATTCTATACTGAATTCAAACAAAGTTTTTTACGAAATCAATCTAGAAAAAATCATTGAAGATCAAAATATTGAAGCTTTTGCGTATTTTTATAGTGTATTTAGCGCTTTTAATTTCACAGAAAAAGAAGATCATTTAGAAATAACTCTACAAAACAATAAACTTTCAAAAATCAAAATAGAAGATGATTTAAAATCTATCATTTACGGAACCAATGGAAATGAATCTTTATTTGAATTCATAGGCTCTAGAATTTACAATAAAACAAAGGCGGATTTAAAACTAATCTATGAAAATTCTTTATATTTTATCTTTAGGCTTTTATTTATTGCTTATTTTGAAGATAAATTTGAAATTATACTAGAAAAACATAAGTATTTTAAAAGTAAAATCAGTCTTAGAACCTTACTTGAAAATTTACAAGAAGATGAAAGCTCAAGTGGTGGCTTTGGAGAACTTGAAAATATTTTCAACATTTACAACAAAGGCAAAGGCAATTTTGACATGCCTGTTTTTAATGGCGGTTTGTTTGATGAGAGCAAAACCGCTCTTTTAAGCACGCCAAAAATCTTTAACGATAAAGATTTAAAATTCATTTTAAACCAATTATTAAATTTTAAAGATAAAAATCTAAGCTTTAAAAGAGATTACAAAACTTTAAGTGTAGAACATTTAGGCACGATTTATGAAGGCTTGCTTTCTTATTTTTTTGAAATAGCAAATGAAGATATTTACTATGTAAGCTATAAAGAAAAATCAAAAGAAATAGAATGTTATTTTGATAATTATGATTTCAAAATTTTAGAAAAATCAAAAAAAGTAGAAAAATACACCTTTTACAAAAAAGGACAAATTTACCTTAAAAATACTAGCAACTCAAGAAAAGCAAGCGCAAGCTTTTACACACCTCAATCCATAGCTAATTTTTTAATCCAAAGTGCTTTAAAAGACAAACTAAACAATGAAAATATTTTGAAATTTAAAATACTAGACAATGCTTGCGGTAGTGGACATTTTTTAGTTGGAGTTTTAAACGCTATTACACACATTGTTTTATCAGATTTTGATCATTTTACAAATTTAAAAGAACTTTACGAAGAAGAAAAAGAAAATATTTTAAATCATATAAAAGATTTTGTGCAAGACTATGAAGTAGATGAGAGTGATATTTTAAAACGACTTTTACTAAAACGCATTATTTATGGAGTGGATTTAAACCCTTTTAGCATAGAGCTTACTAAACTTAGCCTTTGGATAGATAGTTTTATCTTTACAACCCCACTTTCTTTTATAGAACACCACATAAAGTGCGGCAATGCTTTGATAAATTCTAACCTAAGTGATTTTAAAGATTTGATAAAACAAAACTCAAGCAACCTTTTTACAAATTCCATAACACAAGAATTTGAAATTTTACAAGAAGTATTTGAAAAACTTGACAATCTAAAAGATACCAACGAAGAACAAATCAAACAATCTAAACAAATCTATCAAAATGAAATCACACCAAAACTTAAGAAACTAAATTTATATCTAAACTATATCAACACGCTTCATTTTGTCAACAAAGAAGAATTACAAATTCTAAAAGCCCTAAGTCAAGATGATATACAAAATTTAAGCCAAAATGAACAAGCAAAAGCTGTCATTAGCAAATATCAAAAAGAATTTAATTTCTTTAACTATGAGTTAGAATTTCCTGAAATCGTAGAAAATCAAGTCTTTAAAGGCTTTGATATCATCATAGGTAATCCACCTTGGGATAAAACTAAATTTAGTGACGATGATTTCTTTCCGCAATATAAAAGCGATTATAGAAGCTTAATCGCTAGCAAGAAAAAAGAAATTCAAGACAATTTGCTAGCGAAAGATTATATAAAGCAAAATTATGAAAAACAAAAAGCATATATAAATGATTTAAGCGAGTATTATAAAAAAGCTTATCCTTTAAACAAAGGCAGTGGAGATGGAAATTTATTTCGTCTTTTTGTAGAAAAAAATCTTTCTCTTTTAAAACAAGATGGAAATTTAGCTTATGTACTTCCTAGTGCTTTGATGTTTGAAGATGGAAGCTTAACTTTAAGAAAAGAAATTTTAGAAAATAAAACTTTAGAATATTTTTATAGTTTTGAAAATAGACAAGCTATATTTGCTGATGTGCATAAAAGCTATAAATTTGCTCTTATGCAAGTAAAAAACACACAAGCAAATCACACTCACAAAATCAAAACGATGTTTTATAAAACAGATATGAACCCATTAAAAAACAAAGATGAAATTTTAACTCTAAGTTTAAAAGATATCAAAAAACTAAGCCCAACTCACCTAGCTTTAATGGAGTTAAAAGACAAACAGGCTTTAGAAATTCTAAGAAAATGCTACAATGCTTTTCAAAACTTGTCTTTTGATTATATAGATTTTGTAAATGAACTTCATATGACAAATGATAAAGATTTGTTTATAGAAGAGTTTAGGGAAGGACTTTTGCCTTTATTTGAAGGCAAAATGATACATCAGTTTGATACAAATTTTAGCCAAGCTACTTATTTTTTAGAAAAGGCTAAATTTGACGAGCGATTAAAAAGCAAAGAACTTTCAAGAGCTAAAAAAGCTACTGGGAAAGAATTAAATCCTAAATTGATAAAATACGATAGAGAATTTTTTAGACTTGGATATAGAACTATTGCAAGCGATACAAATGAAAGAACCTTGATAGCTTCTTTATTGCCAAAAAATTGCGGGTGCGGAAATAGTGTTTATTCTAATATTCCGAAACAATATATTGTAAAAGATGATGCAATTTGCATGGATATAGTGCCTTATGAAAGAATTTTATTTGTTTTGGCTTTGTTTAATTCTTTAGTGGTTGATTTTATCATAAGAAATATGGTGCAAATCAATGTAAGCAAAACCTATCTAGAAAGAATTCCTCTGCCTCAACCAAGTGATGAAGAAATTCAAAACAATGAAATTTATAAAACCCTCGCTAAAAATGCTTTGCTTTTACAGCTTTACAATGATAAAAATCATCATTTTGATGAGCTAAAACAAGAATTTAATATAAAAAATGAAGAAATTCCAAAAACTAAAAAGGCTTATGATATCTTAAGAGCAAAAAATGATTTATTGGTTAAAAAACTTTATGATTTAAGTGATGATGAATTTTCTTACATGATAAGCACTTTTAAAGTTTTAAATGAAAAGCAAAGTGAATATACAACCTTGCTAAAAACTATATAAATGAAAGATTTATATAGTTTTTAAAATTTAATTTTTACCGATAAGTTCTTCTGTGATTCTAGCGATTTCTAATTCTTCATCTGTAGGAATAACAAGCACTTTAAGTTTAGAATTTGCATGATTTATCATTCTTTCGCCCGAAATCCTTTGTTTGTTAAGTTCAAAATCTAACTCGATACCAAGATGAGCTAATCTCTCGCATACTTTTTGTCGAACCAAACTATCATTTTCTCCTATACCACCTGTAAAAATAATAGCATCGGTTTTTGGCAACACAGCAAAGTAGGATCCTATATATTTAACAAGACGATAACAAAACATATCAAGAGCCAAGCGTGCTTTATCATTACCTTGTTCTATCTCTCTTTCTATATCTCTAAAATCATTATAACCGCAAATTCCATATACTCCACTTTTTTTATTCATCAGTGTATCTATTTCTTCTATAGTTAAACCCTTAAGATGACTAACAAAAGGTAAAATAGCAGGGTCTAAATCTCCACAACGCGTTCCCATAATAAGTCCTTCAAGTGGAGTAAAGCCCATAGAAGTATCCATACTCTTACCTTTTTCTATAGCACATACACTTGCACCATTTCCAAGATGAGCAGAGATGACATTTAATTCATTTTGATCTTTTTGAAGAAATTTTGCCGCTCTAGAACTAACATAAGCATGAGAAGTCCCATGAAAACCATATCTTCTAATATTATGCTTATCATAAAAATCATAAGGCAAAGCATACATATAAGCAAAATCAGGCATAGTGCGATGAAAAGCTGTATCAAAAATAGCTGCATTAGCAACACTAGGTGCAGCTTTGATCATTGTTTTTATACCTGCTAAATGGGCAGGATTATGCAAAGGAGCAAAAATACTAACCCTATCTATCTCTTTAAGAACATAATCATCTACTAAACAATGCTCACTTAAATTTCTTCCCCCGTGAACTATACGATGACCACAGCCATCAAGAGCATTTAAATCTGCTAAAATTCCTGATTCTTTAAAAAGCTCGTTGACTATACTAAGTCCTTCTTCGTGATTATTTATTGTTAATTCTCTTTCAAAACTTTCGTTATTTAAAGTATTTTTTAATACAACCTTTGAATTTTGCTCTCCAATTTTTTCTACCAATCCACTGGCTTTAACGATTTTATTATCAAAAAATTTAAATTTAATCGATGAAGAACCTGAATTTAAAACTAAAATTTTCATTTATTATTCCTTTCTATTGAGCTTGTATAGCACTTAAAATAACAGTATCTACAATATCATCTACCAAACATCCACGACTTAAATCATTAACAGGTTTTTTAAGACCTTGCAAAATAGGACCGATTGCTAAAGCATTAGCAGTTCTTTGAACTGCTTTGTAACAAATATTTGCTGCGTTAAGATCAGGAAAAATATATACATTTGCATGGCCTGCTATCTTAGAATTTGGCATTTTCTTTGCTGCAGTCTTTGGATCATAAGCGCAATCAAACTGCATAGGACCATCTATATTTAACTCAGGGTATTTTTCTTTAGCAATCTTTAATGCTTCTTTTACAAGATCTACGCTTTCCCCTTTACCACTATCGCCACTAGAATAAGAAAGCAAAGCTATTCTTGGTTCAAGTCCAAAAGATTTAGCAGTCATAGCACTTACATAAGCACTAGTTGCAAGCTGTTCGGCAGTTGGACTTGGATTTACAGCACAATCAGCAAAAGCTAAAACTTGATCTTCAAGCCCCATAAAGAAAATTCCTGAAACGGAACTAATACCTTCTTTGGTTTTAATAAGCTGTAATGCTGGGCGAATCGTTTCAGCTGTAGTAGTTGATGCTCCACTAACCATAGCATCAGCTTTTCCAGTATGTATAAGCAAAGTTCCAAAATAAGTTTTATCCTGAACTAGCATCTTAGCCTCTTCTAAACTCATGCCTTTAGATTTTCTTGCTTCATAAAGAATAGAAGTAAATTCTTGATTATATTCTGAATTAAGTGGATTCATAATTTGCATAGCACTTAAATCAAGACTTAATCTAGTAGCATCTTGTTTGATTTTTTCTTCATCGCCCAATAAAATAAGATCAACAACTTTACTTTTTAATAAAATTTCAGCAGCTTTTAAAATTCTCTCATCATTACTTTCTGGCAAAACAACGGTTTTTTTATTTTTTATACTTTGTTTGATTAATTCATATTTAAAACGATGAGGAGTTATAAAATCATATTCTTTAAGTTTTTGCACTTCTTCAAAATTAAAATTTTCATTAATCAAAACATAATTACGACCATCTAGAGCATGATCAAAATATTTTTGAGCTATAAGTTTATCTTCATCGTTAATAATAGCAGCGATAGGGGTATTAAGATTTTTAGCCAATTTTATACTAAGATCAAATCCATCAAGTATTCCAAATTCGCAAAAACTATTTACAAGCACAAAATCGTATTTGCGTTTTAACTCTTCGTATTCTTCTAAAATAACATTAAAAAAATTATGAGGATCTTTGCTAAATTCCTCCATTGCCTCTCTAAAGGTAAAACCATAAGCGCTTTTTACGGTTTGATTGATATTAAATTCTTCCAACCAACCCTGCAAAACAGGAACGCGATGTATGTATATCACAGGGCAATAAATTGCGATATTTTTGTAAATTTTGCTATAATTTTTAAGCAAATTTGTACTAATAATAGTATTTAACTCATCACTTCTAGATCTCATCAAATAAAGATTTGCCATCATTTTCTCCTTGAATTTATAAATGTGGAACACTCTTTGCTTTTTCTAATTTTAACAAAGAAAAATAAAAATTCATATTTTAAAGGACGAAAATGAAAAAAGTTTTATTTTATGTGTTACCGTTTGCATTTTTTGGTTGTTCTGCAACGGTTGATCCGCAAATTTCAATGAAACCACCTGCTTATGTAGAAGAACTTGCACCAAAACAAAGCAATAATGTAGAAAGTGCACCAGGATCGCTTTTTGGCAAAGGGGATAATCCTTTATTTTCAGATAAAAAAGCTATGAATGTAAATGATTTAGTTACAGTTGTTATACAAGAAAGTACCACTCAAAGCACACAAGCTAATAAAGCAACAAGTAGAACTAATACCTCAAATTTAGGCGGAGGTGCTTTAACAGGAAGTTCAGGAGTGGTAGCTAATGCTCTTAATAAAGTCAATGCTTATTCTAATATAGGCTTTCAAACCAATAGTTCAAACAACTACACAGGAACAGGCTCACAAAGTAGAAATGAAAGTTTCAATACTACAATTTCAACACGTGTAATTAAAATTTTATCAAATGGTAATTATTTTATCGAAGGTTCAAGAGAGCTTTTAATCAACGGAGAGAAGCAAATCATACAATTAAGCGGTGTTATTCGTCCTTATGACATCGGTCAAGACAATACTATAGATAGTAAATATATAGCAGATGCTAAAATTCTATATAAAACAGAAGGAGAAGTGGATAGAAGCACAAGAAAACCTTGGGGTAGTAAAGTTATAGAAGCGATATGGCCATTCTAAAAGCAAGGTTAAACCTTGCTTTTAGGCTTTTATTCTTTTACAGCCCTACTTTTAACCTCATCTTCAACTTCAGCTAAAAATCTATCTACAAGTTCACTTTCTTTTAATTTAGCTACAACTTCACCATGTCTTATGACAAGTCCTTGATTTTTCCCAAAGGCTATAGCCACATCAGCGCCCTTGGCTTCGCCTAAAGCATTTACCACACAACCCATGACACTGATGTTTAAAGGTTCTTTTATATGCTTGGTTTTTTCCTCTACGATTTTAATCGCACTTAACAAATCACTTTGAATCCTACCGCAAGTTGGACATGAAATAATATTTACTCCGCTTTTTTGTACTCCGCTATCTTGCAAAATTGCTCTTGCTACACGAATTTCTTCTTCAAGCTCACCCGTCATAGAAACACGCATAGTATCGCCTATACCTTTAAGAAGTAAATTTCCTAAAGCTATAGAACTTTTTACAGTGCTATGAAATTTAGTTCCTGCTTCAGTTACCCCTAAGTGAAAAGGATAATCACAAAGCGGTCTTAATCTCTCATAAGCTTCTATAGTTTTTTGAGCATCTGAAGTCTTCATGGAAATTTTAATATCAAAAAAGTCTAAATCCTCTAAAAGCTTGATATTATACATCGCACTTTCTAGCATGGCATCGACACCATAACCAAATTTATCACTAAATTGTTTTTCTATGGAGCCGTGATTTACACCGATGCGTATAGGGATACCCCGTTCTTTACATGCTTTTACCACTTCTTTAATATTTTCTTTAGAGCCTATATTGCCAGGATTTATACGCACGCCATCGATAAATTCAGCACAATATACAGCCAAATTATGATTAAAATGAATATCTACGATTAAAGGTAGAGGACTTTTAGCTTTAATCTCTTTTAAAGCCCTTGCATCAGCCATATCCAAGCACGCCAAACGCACTATGTTTGCTCCTGCAAAATAAAGACGATTGATTTGTTCTAAAGAACCTTCTATATCTCTTGTTTTAGTAAAAAGCATAGATTGAACTGAAATGGGTGCATCACCGCCTATTAAAACATTTCCTACTTTGATTTGTCTGGTTTTAAATCTTTTATACTCCATAACTTCACTCTTTGAAAAATTTTAATATCAAATTTTAACTTTTTATTGCTTTAATTAAAGTTTATTTTTGATAATATATTTAAATTTCATGACATTTAAATATTTATGAATTATATATAAATTAAATACAATTAAAAGAGGTTATATGCAAAATCTTTTACTCTATATAAAAAATAACCTAACTCCAACCCTAGCTCAAATTCTTTTACAAGCTTTAAAAAATTCGAATAATGAAAAATTTTTTACCTTTGTTTTGAAAAATATTGAAACAATTTGCACTTGGCTCAATTCTAACGAATTTAGGGATAGATATTTATCAACAAAACATCCTTATCCACCTTTAATCAATCCTAATTTTATAGAAATAGATTCTAGTCGACATTGCGCAGAATTAGCTTGGGATTTAAATTTACCCCTACCTAAACACTATAAATTTATCTATATTTCTCCACATGGCGTTGGAGCAGCAGCATTTTTAAGATACCTTAATCAATGTTGCGATGTAACTTGTTTTGCCTCCTGGGTTTTACCACCTGATAGCAAAGAGAGATATTGTATTAATTACATGTGTCTAAATGATAATACAATTGCTCAATATGCTATTAATATATCAGAAATTAATCTACCTTATTTTGATAAATATCTATCTTTATTAGATTTTAATTCTAAGATTATTTGCGGAGTTCGAGATCCAATAGGACTTTTAAAGCATAGCTGGGGAAGAGATTGGAGTAAAGTTTTAAGAAACTATCCCCCTGAATTTAATCTAACTTATGATTGGCGTTATTACATCAACTATCTTACTCATCAAAATCATAAAATTAAAATCGATATAAATGAACTACAACAAGGAGTTTTTATCATCTCTTATTTATTAAAATATTTTAACAAAGACAATGTATACTATCTTGATATGGAAGAAATCCGCCAATCAAAGGCCTTCGATACCATGAATTTACTTGCTATAAATTTTAATTTTATCCCCCCCCCATAAAGATAAATTAGATTTATTTAAAATTAAAGAATTTAGAGGTTATATTCGCTATCTTTTTCCTATTACACTTTATGCAAATTCTAAAGATATTAATAACACCTTTTATCTCAATACTCCTAAAAATAATAAAAATTTCAATATTGATAGAACTTCTAGCATTCCCATAATTTTAGACAGAAAACATATCAATCATGAAAAAATAGACATAATACAAGAAATTATAAAAAACGACCTATGTAATGATATGGGTGTATATATTGATAAAAATGATTTTAAGCAATTAGAACAAAACAATCTTTTATTTTCAACAATTAAACATTATTTGTATGATTTTTTATATCAAATTAAAATAACCATAGATGAAACAGAATCAAAAATGATGAAAGAAAAAGATGTAATAGATTATTTTATAAAAAATAAATCACTTATTTACACTTTTTTTAATATATTTGAAAATGAACTAAATCATTTAAAACAAACACATCCTCATATTATTGATTCTTGGAAATATTATAAAGAATTTGAAAAAATATACAAAGATAAATAATCATATCACTTACACAAAATCAATAGGATCAATATCCGCACTTGCATTTTTAAATTGCAAAATATAATTTTCAATTGCCACTAAAGCTTTATGATTTTCACTTCTAAGCAACAAATAAAAACGATATTTTCCATACAGCATTTCAACTCCACAAATTCCATAGCCTACCAATTCTACCTGTTTGATATTTCTAAATTGAGAAGCAAATTTTTCACAAAGTTTTTGTGCACTTTTTTGATCTTTATCTTCTATAAGAACTCTTAAAAGGCGTTTAAATGGGGGGTAAAGATCTTTTCTATTTTCTAACTCATCTTTTAAAAAAGCATCATAATTCTCTATATACCTTTCAAAAAAAGCTCTATTTTTTGTTTGCAAAAGTACTCTTGCTTCGCCTTTACGCCCTGCCCTGCCTGCAACTTGCATAGCTAAAGCTAAAGTTTCTTCACTCGCTCTAAAACTAGGACGCAACAAATATTCATCAAGCCCTAAAATCACACTCAAATCCACACTATGATAATCATGTCCTTTAGCAAGCATAGAAGTGCCAATAAGTATATCGATCTTATTTTCATTAAAGTCTTTTAAAATAGTATTAAGCTTTTTAACACTTGTGATTTCATCGCTATCAAATTTTGCTATTTTTGCTAAAGGCAAAGCATTTTGCAAAAGCTCTAAAAGTTCAGCAGTCCCCATTTTTCTAGCTTCTAACATTTCTCCTTTGCAACTTGGACAATTTTGCTCTATTAAAGAAGTATAATTACAATAATGACATTTTAAAACATTTTTCTTTTTATGCATACTCATAGCAATAGAACAAAAAGGACATTTTATCGTTTCTCCGCAATCCTTACAAATGATTTGCCTAAAATTAGCCCTTGTAGGTAAAAACACTATAGCTTGCTTTTGATGTTTTAAACTTTTTTCTAATTCACTTAAAAGCATAGGCGTTATACCAAGCTCATTTTCATCATATAAAAAATGTTTTTTACTCTCAAAAAAAGTTCCTTTTAATCTAAAACTTTTTTGTTTATAAAAGCTCGTTAAAGATGGGGTTGCAGAACCTAAAACCACTTTAATATTATTTTTTTGACCCAAAAAAAGTGCTAAATCTCTTGCATTGATAAAAGGCTGGTTAGAAGCCTTATAAGAATTATCATGTTCTTCATCTACTACAATAAGTCCTAAATTTCTAAAAGGTAAAAACAAAGCCGATCTTGCACCCGCTACTAAAAGCACTTCTCCCTTGCAAAAACGCTCTAAATATTCTTGCTTTTTTTTCTTTGAAATTTTAGAATGCCACAGGAAAAAATTATCCTTAAAATACACTTCTAAACGCTTTTGCATTTGTGGAGTAAGTGCGATTTCTGGCATCAAAAGCAAAGCTTGCTTACCCTGTTCTAAACACTCTTTTATCAAAGAAATATAAATTTCAGTCTTGCCACTACCCGTATCAGCAAAAAGCAAGGAATTATTTTCTTTTTGAAGAAAACTTAAGGCATTTTGTTGTTGATTGCTTAGTTTAGGAGTATCTTTAAAAAACATTTTGTGACATTCATACTTAGGACTAGTTTCAAAAAAACCCAAAACAAAACCAAGTTTTGAAGCATAATAATAAACAATAAAATTTGCCAATTCAAACTGCAAAGGAGTTAGAAAATACCCTGTAATTTCTTTAATTTCTATAGTTTTAAAATCAGGTTTTTGACATTCTTTAAGTACGATGGCTTTAAGATTTTTTTTAGATTTTAAATCCACTAATACTTGTGTTAAAGGTTTGATTTCATCAAAACTATGAAAAGTTAAATTATCCAAATACAAACCACAAATTGCAAGTTCATAATATCTTATATCAGATCTTTGCATCTAGAACTTCCTATACATTTTAACAAACCTTCTTTAGAATCATAAATAAATTCAACCATCTCTTTAGCATTTAATGCAAATCTATAGTGATTTTTACCTATTTTTATCCAAGATTTAAAATCAGAATAAATAGGTGTATCAAGCAAAGAATAATCACAATCATTTAAACAATAAAAGAGTTTTTCTTTGGCTTGATTGTTTTGCGCATTATCTAAAATTTCTGGAAAATTTAAATTTTTAAGTCTCATTTGACTACGCATTAAAGCAAGAGCTGAGCTTAGCATTTCATAGTCCATTTTTAATTTTAAAATTTTAACCTCATCTTTTGTAGTATTGATAAAAGATAAAGATAAGCTTGACAAAATTCCCAAAATCAAAATCACAAAAACAAGCTCAAGCAGAGTAAAAGCTTTGTTCATTTTGTCGGGAGTTCTTCATTGATTGCTTTTATTAGTTTCTTAAGTTCTCTTTCTAGAATATAATTTTCATAACTTTTTTTAACAAACGCATCTACAAAGCGTTTAAGTTCTATTTTTTTAGTACCCCCTGAAATCAAAGCGATATCATCTTCTAAAAAATTTGCAAATTCTTCACTGCACTTAACAATGAAATCTTTTGCATTAACATTAACAATGACTTGTTTTAGATTATCTGCCAAGAACAGCCTCTATTTTCTTATAAATATCTTCGCTTTCTATATTGCGAGATTTAAGTTCTTCTTCCAAACGCATAATTTGATTACTTTTTGCTTCATTTTGTGCTTTAACGCTTACAAGCTCATTTCTTAAAGCCTCATTGGCTTCGCAAACTTCGTTATACTTTTCAATTAATTCATTTACTTTATCTGTCATAGTATTGATTATTTTTTCATCAAACATATTTTTGCCTTCTTAAAAAATTTGTAATTTATGGAAAATATTATTTGATATTGTAGCAGAAAAAAATTTAAATTTAGGTTTTTATTGTCAATTAATTTTTAATTAAAGCATTTTCTTTTAAAATTTTTTCAAAAATAAAAATAAAGTAGAAAAATGTTAGAACTTACCAGCGAATTTAAACCTAGTCCTGATCAACAAGAAGCCATAAAAGGTATAGTAAAAAGTATAAAAAAAGGCAACAAATATCAAACCTTACTAGGCGTTACAGGAAGCGGAAAAACCTTTACCATGGCAAATGTCATTAAAGAACTTAATATACCCACTCTTATCATGAGTCACAATAAAAGCCTTTGTGCACAACTTTATAGCGAATTTAAAGGCTTTTTTTCTAAAAATCATGTGGAATATTTTATATCTTATTATGATTATTATCAACCTGAAGCCTATATTCCACGCACTGATGTTTTCATAGAAAAAGACAGCTCCACTAATGAAGACTTAGAGCGTTTAAGACTGAGTGCTACTGCTTCTCTTTTAAGTTATGAAGATGTAGTTTGCATAGCTAGCGTTTCGGCAAATTATGGACTTGGTAATCCAAATGAATACATAGGCATGGTTTTAATCTTTGAACTAGGTATGCAAATTTCACAAAAAGAACTTTTAAAAAAACTTGTAGATATGGGTTATAAAAGAAATGATAATTTTTTTGATCGTGCAGATTTTAGAGTTCAAGGAGATATTATAGACATTTATCCAGCTTATTATGAAGATGAAGTAGTAAGACTTGAATTTTTTGGCGATGAGCTTGATGCTATGTATCATTACAATGTTTTAGAAAATAAAAAAGGCAAAGATTTAAAACGCTTCATACTCTATCCTACAAGCCAGTTTAGCGTGGGCGAAACAAGATTAAAACAAGCGATAAAAGACATAAAAGCAGAACTTAACGAACGCCTTGCTTATTTTGAACATGAAAATAAACTCGTAGAATATCAACGCCTTAAACAAAGGGTTGAATTTGATCTTGAAATGCTTACAAGCACAGGAATGTGTAAAGGAGTTGAAAACTATGCAAGGCATTTAACAGGGCTTAAAGAAGGTGATACTCCTTATACGCTTTTTGATTATTTTGCGATTAAAAATAGAAAATTTCTTGTCATAGTCGATGAAAGCCATGTATCTTTACCGCAATTTAGAGGTATGTTTGCAGGAGATAGAAGTAGAAAACAAACCTTGGTGGATTATGGTTTTCGTTTGCCTTCAGCCTTGGATAATCGTCCTTTAATGTTTGATGAATTTATCCATAAAAATTGTCAATTTCTTTTTGTTTCAGCTACACCTGCACCTTTAGAACTTGAACTGAGTAAAGAAAACATCTTTCATCAAATCATGCGTCCTACAGGACTGCTTGATCCTTTAATAGAATTAAAAGATAGTGATAATCAGGTTGAAATTTTATTTGATGAGGCTAAAAAAGTCATACAAAGAAACGAACGGGTTTTAGTAACTGTACTGACTAAAAAACTCGCTGAAGAGCTTACAAGGTATTATTTAGAGCTTGGTATAAAAGTCAAATACATGCACTCAGATATCGATGCTATAGAACGCAATGAAATCATAAGAGGTTTAAGAAGCGGTGCTTTTGATATGCTAATTGGCATTAACTTACTTAGAGAAGGACTTGATTTGCCTGAAGTTTCACTCATTGCCATTATGGATGCAGATAAGGAAGGTTTTTTAAGAAGCACTACAAGTTTAATCCAAACCATGGGAAGAGCAGCTAGAAATGTCAATGGTAAGGTTTTGCTTTTTTGCAAAAAGATTACAAAATCCATGCAAGAAGCTATGGATACCACAAATGAACGCCGCAAACTTCAAATGGCTTATAATAAAAAATACAATATCACGCCAACTTCAGTCAAACGCCATATTGAAGAGAGTTTGAAAAATGAAGAGGATTTAGGCGAAATTTATCGCAAAGGTAAAAAACTAGAAAAAATGCCTGCTAGCGAAAGAGCTAAACTTGCCAAAGAGTTAAGAAAACAAATGCTTGAAGCAGCTAAAGCACTTGAGTTTGAAAAAGCTGCTGCTATTAGAGATGAGATTAATAAATTAAGGGATTTATAATAAAAATATATCCCTTGTTCTAACTCCTGCCTCATTAAGTAAAGCACTTAAAATTTCATACTGAAAGTCTTGCAAGGGACGTTTTTCTTTTAAAACTATACCTATAACCCCTTTAGTTTTTTCCCATCTTCTATAGGTAAATACATAGCATTAGCATTAGCATTAGGCAGGGTATTTGTACAAACACCTGCTCTTTCTTTATTTGTTGCAACCCATTGAGCAATAGCAATCTCATCAGCACTAAAACAATTTTTTAACATTTGCTTATCATCGTTAAAAAACAACAAAGGTTTCGATAAAATATTGTTTTTATTTATAGGATAAATAATAATAGGCAAATTTAATAATTTTAAAGCTTGATTTCCAAGTTGTTCCCAAAGCTCTTGTTTGCTTTTCACTCTTGCTAAATTTTCACTATTTTCAAGCAAAATAGCTGTTCTATAAGCTCTTTTAGTGAGTTCTTTAGATTGCAATTTTAATCTTCTAGTAAAAACAGCTGTTAAAAATCCAACTATAAACATGGTTGTAAAAGTAACAATATTTCCACTATCATGAACTTTAAGACTAAAAATAGGTTCTAAAAAGAAAAAATTATAAATCAAAACACTTACCAAAGAAGAATAAAAGGCGAAAATTTTATTATCAGAAATAAAAGAAGAAGCAAAAACTGCTAAAATAAAAATCATAACCATATTACTTGGCTGAGTATTAAATTTATGAAATACAAAAGCTATAAAAGTTGCTAAAAGCAAAACTCCTGTGATTTTTAAAAAACCTAAAAAATCAAAACCTTTTTTACTTCGTATTTTAGGAGTAGAAATTTGATTTTCATTAACAAGATATAAATCAATATTGGGTGCTTTTTTAGCAACAGCTTCAAAAATCTCTTCTTTAAACTTTTTTTATCTTTATTTTTACCTAAAACAATTTTAGAAACATTGCTAAGACTTGAATACTCTGCAATTTGTCTTGCTATATCATCATCATATACGCTAATGATTTCAGCATCAAAACTTTTAGCTAGTTCTATATTTTCTTCTAAGGCTTTTTCTTCTTTAATATTGGGATTTTTTATATAAAGCGCACTCAATTTAGCATGAAAAGCTAAAGCAAGTCTTCTTAAGGCAATCTCACGCAAAGCTATAAGTCTTTCTTGGCGAAAGAAATTTTCAAGTGCTAGTTTGGCTTGTTTTTCCTTATAAATTTTACCATCTTGCATTCTTTTTAAAAGCTTATTAGATTCAATATCAACAAGTTCAACCTGATCAGCCTCATCAAAAATACGATCAGGAATACGCTCTTTAACTTCTATCTTACTGATATTAGCGACTAAATCATTTAAACTTTCTAAATGCTGTATATTTAAAGTAGTATAAACATCAATCCCTGCTTTTAGAAGTTCTTCTATATCTTGAAAACGCTTTTCATTACGCAAGCCTTTAGCATTAGTGTGTGCAAGCTCATCTACTAAAACCAAAGCAGGCTTTCTCTTAAGGGTAGCGTCTAAATCAAATTCTTTTAATACTATATTTTTATAAGGAATTTCAAGATTAGCTATACTTTCAAAACCTTGTGCTAAAGCCATTGTTTCAGGTCTATCGTGAGGCTCTATATAGCCTAAAACAACATCAACTCCATTATCCCTTAAAGTTCTGGCTTCACTTAACATAGCATAAGTTTTTCCAGAACCTGCAGCATAACCTAAGAAAATTTTTAATTTTGCAAGTTTGTTTTTTTCTTCTTCCTTAGCTTTAACCTCAAGTTTTTTAGAATTTGTTCAGGACTTTGTCTTTACATGTTTATTCTTTTTTCATGGCTTTAGTAATAGCTATATTAACGGTTACAACATTAACCTTTTCTTCCCCAAAAATCCCTAAAAATTTAGACTCTGTATTTTCTTGAATGATTTTTTCTAATTCTTCTTTGATGATTTTTGAAGATTGACTTATCCTAGGAATTTGCACTAGGGCTGCTTGAAGACTGATATGAGGATCAAATCCTGATCCTGAAGCGCTTAATAAATCCAAAGGAATTTGTTCTTTTGTAATTTGCGGATTTTCATCTAAAAATTTTTGCAAATCTTTTTGCACACGCTCTTTTAAAGCAGGATTTGACATAGCATAATTAAATCCACCTGAACTTACACTGCTTTCATTTGTATCACTTGTATTGTAATTTGATACAGATGCTCTTGAATGTAGAAAATAAGGCTTATTAAAATCTTGACCCAAAAGTTTTGAACCTACCGCTTTGCTTATATCCAAAGTCGGACGACCTTCTTTACCCACTAAACTTCCACTTGATTGATAAGGAAAAATAAATTTTGCAACTGTATTTAAAGCAAAAGGATAAATAAGAGTACACAATATTAGCATTACCACAAAAAAACTAAGCAAAGTTCTAAGCATATCACACTCCTAAAATTCTAAGTATCCAAGCTGTAGGAATATCAATTATTTTTATCCCTATAAAAGGTGCTATCATACCACCTAAACCATAAATACTCAAATTTCTTAAAAGCAAATGCTCACTTTTCATAGGCTTAAATTTAACTCCACGCATAGCAATAGGTATGAGCAAAAGTATAATAATAGCATTAAAAATAAGTGCTGATAAAATAGCGCTTTGCGGGGTAGCTAAATGCATAATATTTAAAATTTGCATTTGAGGTAAAACCACACTAAACATAGCAGGTAAAATAGCAAAATACTTAGCAATATCATTTGCCATACTAAAAGTTGTAAGACTGCCTCTAGTAATAAGCAAACCTTTTCCTATTTCAACTACTTCTAAAATTTTAGTAGGATTAGAATCAAGATCTATCATATTGGCTGCTTCTTTAGCTGCTTGAGTTCCTGAGTTCATAGCTATACCTACATCAGCTTGTGCAAGAGCTGGAGCATCATTGGTTCCATCTCCTGTCATGGCTACTATCTTACCTTGGGCTTGTTCTTTTTTAATAGCTTCTATTTTATCTTCAGGCTTGCATTCTGCTATAAATCGATCAAGCCCTGCTTCTTTGGCTATAGTAGCTGCTGTTAAAGGATTATCTCCGGTACACATTAAGTTTTTATGCCCATTTTTCTAAGCTCATCAAAGCGCTCTTTAAGTCCTGGTTTTACTGTGTTTTACTGTATCCTTTAGATAAATCACTCCTAAAATTTTTTCATTTTTACACACTACCAAAGGAGTACCACCAAGATTTGAAATTTCCATTACCTTAGTTTCTAAATCGCTAGGAATTTTTCCATTCATTTCGCTTATATAAGCTCTTATAGCATCAAAAGCACCTTTGCGAATTTTTATATTATCTTGCAAATCCACATCACTCATTCTATTTTGAGCGCTAAATTCGATAAATTCTTTAATATCATTACCTTCTAATTCATAACCCATTTTTTAAGCCAATGCAACTATGCTTTTACCTTCTGGAGTTTCATCTTTTAAAGAGGATAAAACACAAGCTTTAATCATTTCTTCTTTACTTATACCTTGGACTTCATAAAATTCATTTGCCAAACGGTTTCCAAAAGTAATCGTTCCTGTTTTATCCAAAATCATAGTATCAACATCACCACAACTTTCAACAGCCTTGCCTGAAAGTGCGATCACATTAAAACGCGTTACCCTGTCCATACCTGCTATTCCTATAGCTGATAAAGCCCCCCCCCCTATAGTTGTAGGAATAAGACATACAAGCAATGCTACTAACCATGAAATAGGCAAACTCACGCCTAAAAATTGTATAAAAGGATATAAACTTACAACCACCACCAAAAAACTCAAACTAAGTGCAATTAAAAGAGTATTAAGAGCAATTTCATTTGGAGTTTTTTGACGCGCAGCACCTTCTACAAGATTGATCATTTTATCTAAAAAACTTTCCCCAGCTCCAACTAAAATTTTAATCTTTAAAAAATCAGTTAAAACCGTAGTCCCACCTGTAACAGAAGAAAAATCACCGCCCGCTTCACGCATAACAGGTGCACTTTCACCTGTAATAGCTGATTCATCAACACTTGCAGCACCTTCTATAATTTCTCCATCATTAGGTATAAGTTCACCTGCTTTAACTAAAACTATATCACCTATTTTTAACTCGCTAGAATTAAGCATTTCTTCACTGCCATCACTTTTTATGCGTCTAGCTTTAGAATCCTTTTTGCTTTGTCTTAAGGTAGCTGCTTGGGCTTTACCCCTTCCTTCTGCAATACTTTCTGCAAAATTTGCAAAAAGCAAGATTATAAATAAAATAAAAGTGATTAAGATGTTATAAATTCTTTCATCAAAATTTCCATTAAATAAAGTAGGAAAAATACTTAAAATCAAAGTAAGAATCGATCCAACTTCCACCATAAACATAACAGGATTTTTTACCATCAAGCGTGGATCAAATTTTAAAAATGTTCCTTTTTTTATGGCATTATTTAAAATTTCTTTTGTAATGAGTTTATTTTGTTTTTTAGACATTGACTCTCCTTAATGCCATAAAGATAAATATTCTGCAACGCTTGATAAAGTAAGCACTGGAAAAAAAGTAAGTGCAGCAAAAATATATATAATACAAACAAGCACAAACATAAAAGTTAAATTATCCGTTTTTAAAGAATTTGCAGTATTTTCTTGTGTATTTTTAGCCAAAAGCGATCCAGCTATAGCAAGCTGAGCTATTAAAACCAAATAACGCCCACAAAACATAGCAAAAGCTGTGCTTAAATTCCAAAATAAATTATCATCTTTTAAACCTTCAAGTCCTGAACCATTATTTGCTGCCGAAGAACTAAATTCATACAAAATTTGAGCCAAGTCATGAAAGCTAGGATTGCTTATACTATCTTTTGCAAAAACAACAGCTAATGCACTTAAAACAAGGATTAATAAAGGATGGATAAGAATTACCAAAGCTATAAGCTTCATTTGTGCGCTTTCTATTTTTTTACCCAAGAATTCTGGAGTTCTACCTATCATTAATGCACAAATAAACACGGTTAAGAGCACATAAATAATATATTCATAAGCCCTCTACTCCTTCGCCACCGAAAGCTACATTTAGCATCATATTTAGCAAAGTAGCACTGATACTTAATGGATTTAAACTATCGTGCATATTATTGACGCTTCCTGCAGTAAAAGCAGTAGTTACAGCACTAAATAAACTCGAACCATCTGTGCCAAATCTTATTTCTTTACCTTCCAAATTTCCCAAATTTGCATTTAAACCCAAAGAATCCAAATTTGGATTTGACATTTTTTCGCTAAAATAAACTAAAAGCAAAGAAATGATAAAAATAATCCCCATTGCACCAAAAATAACTCCCCCTTCTTTTCCCATAAGAGCAAAACCTTGTCTTTCTTTTCTATGATAAACCATCAATCCAAAAGCTACAACACAGGCACTAGGAATAAGCATCATGGATAAAATTTGCAAAAAATTTGTAAGTAAAGCAGGATTTTCAAAAGGCATGCTTGAATTAGCACCAAAAAAACCACCCCCCCCCATTTGTCCCTAAATGTTTTATAGACTCAAGAGCTGCAACAGGACCTGTGGCAATGCTTTGAAATTTATTTTCTAAAGTAAGCACGCTAAAATTTGCGTGATAATTTTACACCACGCCTTCAGAGATAAAAATTACAGCCAAAATAAAACTTAAAGGCAACATCAAATGCGTAATAATACGCGTAAAATCTTCATAAAAATTTCCCATTTGCATACTACATAAAGCACGACAAAAAGCCATACAAGCAGAATATCCACTCGCACTTGAAACAAACATAGCAAGTAAAATGCCTGTATTTTGCGAAAGCAAACTTAAAGCACTCTCTCCACTACAATGCTGAAGGTTTGTATTTGTAATAAAACTAATTACAGTATTTAAATTCAAATCCCCTTTCATAGAATTTATCGAATTAGGATTTAAAAAAAGTTTATCTTGTAAATAAAAAATCACGAAAGAAAAAATAGCCACTAAGGCATTAAAAGCAATTAAATGCAAAGAATAATTTTTGCCAAGTCATATTTTTTCTATCAATTGCACAAATTTTATAAATTAAGTTATCAATTGGATTAAAAATAAAATCAAAAATAGTTTTTTTACAGCTTGCAATTTTATAAAGATAATTTCCAAAAATTAAAGCCAATATAAAAGCTATAATCAGTGTTATTAAAATTTCTAGCATATTTTTCCTTTAAAATTTTTCAGGATATAATAGAGCATAAAATAAATAAAGAGCAAGTATTAAGCTTAAAACTAGTAAAAATATCATCCGCTTGTCCTAGTTTGAATTTCACAAAAACGGATAAACAACCATAAACTACCAAAAGCTAAAAGCAGAAGCAAAGCAAAGATAACATCCATAGGATAGCCCTTTCTCATTGATTCAAAATAGGATTTATCCTATCCTTGTTAAGCTTATATTTTGATTAATACTAATTTTATGATTTATTTATAATTTTTATCTATATTAAATAAAAAGACAAATGAAGAATTTAGCAGGAAAAATCCTACTAAAAATTTTTAAAGATAACCCGCTGCCATAGCGATAAAATATCCCGCTATACAAGAAGTGATTACACCTATAAGACCTGGTAAAATAAAACTATGATTGATAACAAATTTACCAATGTGAGTAGTACCTGATCTGTCAAATTGTATAGTAGCCAAATCGCTTGGATAAGTTGGTAAAATATAATATCCATAACAAGCAGCCGCAAAGGCAACAATTGCACCAGGTTCAACACCAATTCCTAAAGCCAAAGGAACAAAAGCCGAAATAGCCGCTGCTTGAGAATTTACAAATTTTGAAATTAAAAGAAGCATTACAGCATAAGTCCAAGGATGCTCTTTTACTATATCTCCAAGCGCTGCTTTCATCATAGGAGTGTGAACTGCAAACATAGTATCAGCCATCCAAGAAATTCCAAAAACTGCAACAAGAGCTATCATACCTGATTTAAAAATTTCATTAGAGCCGATTTTCTTTGCATCTGTTTTAGTAAAGATGATAATCAAAGAACCTGCTAAAAGCATAAACATCTGAATAACTGAAACCATGGATAAAACATCCATTTTAGGATTGCCTAAAGCGTCTACTTGAGGAATGCCATTTTTTACAACTTGTCCCCAGTTTGGACGCAAGAAATCAAATACACCTAATAAAGCCACTAAAGCAATAGCTCCTAAGAAAATCCACATTGCAACCCAATTGCTTTTTGGAAGTTTAACACCTAAAAGTGTTTTAGAATCCCCATAAACATATTTTTTAAATTCAGGATCTTTAAGTTTTTCTTGAAATACTTCATCTTTATCCAAATCTTTTCCTCTAAACCAAGAAAAAATTCCCACACATAAAACACCAAAAAGCGTACTAGGTATAGTAATTTGAAGAAGATTGATATAGCCATCAAAACCTGCTAATTTATGATTAGCATTTAAAAGCAAAGCAGTCAAACTCACAACAGCCACAGATACAGGAGATGCAATAATACCCATTTGTGATGATATAGAAGCTGCCGCCATTGGACGCTCAGGACGAATACCGTTTTTAATCGCTATATCATAAATAATAGGCATAATAGTATAAACCACATGTCCTGTTCCACAAAGTATAGTCAAAAAGCAGGTTACAAAAGGCGCTAATATTGTTAAAAATTTAGGATTGCGTCTTAAAATTCTTTCTGCTATTTGAAGCATAACATCCAAACCACCGCTTGCTTGCAAAGTTGCACTCGCAACCACTACCGCTAAAATTGTAAGCATAACATCTATGGCTGGTTTTCCAGGCTTTATATGAAAAGTAAATACAAGCATTAAAATACCTATACCACCAAGTAAACCAAGCGCTATGCCGCCTTTTTTTGCACCGTAAAAAAGACAAATTAAAACGATAATGATTTGGATTGCAAATTGCCCTCCCTCACTAAGGCTTGTTAAAAAGTCCATTTTAACTCCTTTGAAAATTAATATTTAAAAACAGTTATTATTGTATCACATTTTTAAATTAAAGAATAATATTTCTAAAAATAAAACAATAATTTTTTATATTATTTAAATTAAATTTAAATATAAAACAAAAGTGTAATGGGTTTGATAGATTGATAGAATTTTATCCTTCAAGTTCATATAATTTTTTTCTATCTGTAGAGCTTGCTATATTAAGATGTTTGCGATATTTTGTAATAGTTCTTCGCCCTATATCGACTTTAAATTCTTCTTTGATTAATTCTAAAATTTTACTATCACTTAAAGGTTTATTTCGATCTTCATTCTTTACCAAATTTGCTACAAATTCTTTAACACCTACATTTGAAGTCTCTCCCTCTTCATCAAGAGCAAAAGCAAAAAAATCACGCAAAGGGATAAGTCCTCTTTCACAACTTAAATATTTATTTGCCACAGCTCTTGATATAGTCGAAGCATTGCGTTCTAAATCAAGTGCTAAATCCTTAAAAGTCATAGGTTTTATCTCTTTTCCCATAAAAAAATCATATTGATATTCTACTATCATAAGCCCTATTTTATAAAGAGTAGCTTTTCTCATCGCTAGAGCATCGACTAAATTTTTTGCTTCTTTGATGTAATGACTTAAAAAATCATGCTCTAAACCATCAGTTTGGATTGAAATTTCAGGATAATAATCATCATTGATTTTTACTTTAATTTCACCATTTTCTTTATAAACAAAAATATCAGGAACAATTATACGAGAATCTTCAAAATATTCCAAAAAAGGAGGAGTGCTAAAGCGCTTAAGTACAGCTAATGCTTCTTTATATAAAGGCTCTTTGGTATAGTTTTGTATATTTTCAAAATCCATAATCAACATTCTACAAAACTCATCAATATCTTCATCTAATTCCATATTTTCAAGAGCAAATAAAAATGCTTCTTTATAATCTTTAGCTCCCACTCCTACAGGATCTAAAAATTTAAATCTTGCTCTTACTCGCTCAATTTCTTCCAAAGAATACTCTTTTAAAAATTCTTCATCGTATTCAAAATATCCTTCCTCATTTAAGCATTCTATAATTTTTTTTGCAAGTTCTTGAGATTTGTTTGTAGGAAACAAAGGAGGAAGAATCTGTTCATTTAAAAGCTCATAAACACTTTTTTTGGCAAGTCCTTTACTATCCACAAAAGCCGAATTTACATTATGTTTATAAAATGAATCAAAATAATTCTTACCCTTATCATGAGTTTGTATCGAATCTTGAACATTTAAGAAAGGATTATCCTCAGCAAATTTATCTAAATTTTCTTTTAAATCCTCTATATTTGCTTGTAAAATAGGCAACCAAGAGCGTAAAGTTTGAGAAATTTTAGTCTTGGGCGCTTGGGTGATTTTTTGCTTTAACATCAATCAAGGAGTTTAAACTCCGCTCCTAAATAATACTTTTTCACGTCTTTATTGGTTGCAATTTCATCAGCATTCCCACTAGCAAGTAAAGAACCTGATCTTATAACATAAGCTCTATCACAAATAGCCAAAGTCTCACGCACATTATGATCGGTAATTAAAACCCCAATCCCCAATCTTTTAAGCTCTTTAATTAAAGTTTGAATTTCAGCTACTGCTATAGGATCAACACCTGCAAAAGGCTCATCAAGAAGCAAAAACTTAGGTTCACACATCAAACTTCGAGCGATCTCACAACGCCTTCTTTCGCCTCCACTTAAACTTAAACCTTTCCTTAAACGAATAGGTTCTATACTTAAAAGTTCAAGCATTTGCTCAACTTTATCATGTAAAATTTTTTTATCTTTATAAAAAATCTGAGCCGCTAAAAGCAGATTATCTTCTACACTTAAATCCTTAAAAATACTACTTTCTTGAGGTAAATAACCTATCCCTGATCGAGCTCTTTTATTTAAAGGATCTTTTGTCACATCTAAACCATCTAAAAGAACTTTTCCACTACTTGGAGAAATAAGTCCACATATCATATAAAAAGTTGTTGTTTTTCCTGCACCATTTGGCCCTAAAAGTCCTACAACTTCTCCGCTATTAACCTCCAAAGAAATTCCATGTATAATCTTAGTTTTTTTAATAATTTTTTCCAAATTTACAATTTCTAATTTACTCATAAATTTCATACTTTCTTTTGTCATCTTTAATGCTAATTTTAATCTGGATAGTAGAAATTCCAAATTTCATTAAAGTTTTTTTCAAATTTTCACCGCCCCATTCAACCAAATGTAAACCTTTTTCAAAAAAATTTTCAAATAAACCATTCGCTAAAAGTCCTTCTAAACCTTCTTGATAAATATCATAATGATAAATGCAAATATCATGATTTTCATATCTTTGCATAATGGAAAAAGTTGGAGAATCCACCCTTGCATCAAGACCAAGAAATTTAACCCAAGCTTGCACTAAGCTTGTTTTTCCGCTAGCCAAATCTCCTTGAAGCAAAACAACACCTTCTTTAGGCATTATTTGAAGCATCGTTTTGATCTCATTTTTTGCTAAAATAAATTCTTTCATAATTTTACCACATATTCATTTTGTGCGTTTTTAGGAATGCTTTTCGTACTAGGTAGAGCTAGCACTTTATATTTTTGAGTGTATTCAGTAAAATGTAAAGTGATAATATCACCTACCTTAACCTCTTTACTCGCCTTAACAATAACGCCATTAATCCCCACTACGCCACTTTTACACATATCTTCAGAAATAGCTCTTCTTTTCGTGATATTAACTACATTTAAAAATTTATCTACTCTCATAAAAGCAATTTTAGCAAAAAAAATCAATTTTTGGAACAAAATTTGCTTACGCCTTTGCTTTATTTTTTTAAGAAAATAGCAAGTAAAAACTTTTCTTTAATGAAATTTGGATACAATTTTACAATTTTCAAATCTATTTTAACAAAGGATATCTTATGAAAAATGAAGTAAAAAAAGTAGTTTTAGCGTATTCTGGGGGGCTTGATACGAGCATTATTTTAAAATGGCTTCAAGATGAGTATAATTGTGAAGTTGTAACTTTTACAGCAGATATTGGTCAAGGTGAAGAACTCGAACCTGCAAGAAAAAAAGCCCTTTCTTTAGGCATAAAAGAAGAAAATATTTTCATTAAAGATTTAAGAGATGAATTTGTTAAAGATTATGTATTTCCTATGTTTAGAGCCAATGCGATTTATGAAGGAGAATATCTTTTAGGAACAAGTATAGCAAGACCACTTATAGCAAAAACTCAAGCACAAATCGCCCTGCAAACAGGTGCTGATGCAGTAAGTCATGGTGCCACAGGTAAAGGAAATGATCAAGTGCGTTTTGAACTTGGTTATCTTGCTTTTAATCCCGATTTAAAAATCATCGCTCCATGGCGTGAGTGGGATTTAAACAGTCGTGAAAAACTCCTTGCTTATGCACAAAAACACGGTATTGATATTTCTAAGAAAAAAGGAAAATCTCCTTATTCTATGGACGCAAATTTACTTCATATTTCTTACGAAGGACTTGTCTTAGAAGATCCTGCACACGCACCTGAAGAAGATATGTGGAGATGGAGTAAAAGCCCAAAAGATGCTCCAAATGAAAGTGAAATTATAGAACTTGATTTCCAAAAAGGAGATTTAGTAGCGATAAATGGAGAAAAACTAAGTCCTGCAGGACTTTTAACCAAACTTAACGAACTAGGCTGCAAACACGGTATAGGACGCCTTGATATAGTAGAAAATCGCTATGTAGGTATGAAAAGCCGTGGTTGTTACGAAACACCAGGTGGTACCATACTTTTAAAAGCACACAGAGCGCTTGAAAGCATCACGCTTGATAGAGAAGCAGCACACTTAAAAGATGAACTCATGCCAAAATACGCGAGTTTAATTTATAATGGCTATTGGTTCTCGCCTGAAAGAATGATGCTTCAAGCCTTAATCGATGAGTCTCAAATTCACGCCAATGGCAGAGTAAAACTCGAGCTTTATAAAGGCAATGTGATAGTTATAGGACGCGAAAGTTCGAACGATAGCTTGTTTAACGCAGCTTATTGTACTTTTGAAGAAGATGAAGTGTATAATCAAAAAGACGCAGCAGGCTTTATCAAGCTTAATGCTTTGCGTTTTATCATCGCAGGAAAAAATGGAAGAAAATTTTAATAAAGGAATAAAATGAAAGTATTATTAATCAAAGATGTAAAAGCACTTGGAAAAGCAGGAGAAATAAAAGAAGTAAAAGACGGCTACGGACAAAATTTCTTAATCGCTAAAGGCTTTGCTAAAGCAGCTACTAATGAAGTTTTAAGAAAATATGAAAGCGACAAGAAAAAAGAGGCTGAAAATTTACGCTTTGAAATCGCAAATTTAGAAAAACTCAAAGAAGAACTTAGCAAAATCACTCTTGAAATTTCAAAACCCGTAGGTGCAAATGGAAGTTTGTTTGGTGGCGTAACCAAAGATGAAATCGCTCACGCCCTAAAAGAACAAAGCCATATAGAAATCGATAAAAAAAGTTTAGAATGTGATACCTTAAAAAGCTTAGGAATCCACGAAGTAAGCGTAAAACTTGGACACGCAATCCATGCTAAATTTAACATAAATATAAAGGCAGAATAATGTTTCACGCAACAACGATTTTAGCTTACAAAGGTAAAAATAAATCCGTAATTGGCGGAGATGGACAAGTAAGCTTTGGAAATACGGTGCTAAAAGGCAATGCTGTAAAGATTAGAAAACTCAACAATGGCAAAGTTTTAGCAGGTTTTGCAGGATCAACAGCTGATGCTTTTAATCTTTTTGATATGTTTGAAAATCTCCTTCAAAGTTCTAAAGGCGATCTTTTAAAAGCAGCGATTGACTTTTCTAAAGAATGGAGAAAAGACAAATACCTAAGAAAACTTGAAGCCATGATGCTCGTACTTGATAGAAATCACATTTTTCTACTTTCTGGTACAGGCGA
The DNA here is from genome assembly GCF_001762735.1 of Campylobacter sp. BCW_6461. NCBI lineage: Bacteria > Pseudomonadati > Campylobacterota > Epsilonproteobacteria > Campylobacterales > Campylobacteraceae > Campylobacter > Campylobacter sp. BCW_6461. Next base: position 81,483 of record NZ_MJXJ01000023.1, read on the forward strand.
TGTGGTCGAACCTGAAGATGGGCAAATCGCAGCTATAGGAAGTGGTGGAAACTATGCACTTTCAGCTGCTAGAGCCTTAGCAAAACATACCGATTTAGATGAAGAAGAACTTGTAAAATCAAGCCTTCAAATCGCAGGTGAAATTTGCATTTATACCAATACCAATATCAAAACTTATGTAATCGAGGATAAGAAATGAATCTAACTCCAAAAGAAATCGTTAAATTTTTAGATGATTATGTTATAGGACAAAAAAAAGCTAAAAAAATCATAGCTATAGCTTTAAGAAATCGCTACCGCAGAATGCAACTTAGCCCTGAGTTGCAAGATGATATAGTGCCAAAAAATATCTTGATGATAGGTTCTACAGGCGTAGGAAAAACAGAAATCGCTAGGCGTTTAGCTAAAATGATGGGCTTTCCTTTCATCAAAATCGAGGCGAGTAAATATACTGAAGTAGGTTTTGTAGGTCGTGATGTAGAAAGCATGGTAAGAGATCTTGCCAATGCAGCTTTAAATTTGGTAAAAAATGAGCAAAGAGAAAAAAACAAAGATAAAATCGATGAATTTATAGAAAATAAAATTTTAGAAAAACTTTTGCCACCTTTGCCAAAGGGTATCAGCGATGAAAAACAAGAAGAATATAAAAACAGTCTTGAAAAAATGAGAACTAAACTAAGAAATGGCAATCTTGATGAAAGCACCATAGAAATAGAAATTTCACAAAATATGTTCGATACCAATCCTAACCTACCTCCTGAAATGGGTGCAATGCAAGATATAGTTAAGGTTATAGGCGTTGGCAGTAAAAAAGTCAAAAAAGAAATGAAAATCAAAGACGCTAAAAATGCTTTAAAAAACGAAGCAGGAGAAAAAATCCTAGACCAAGAAAGCATCAAAAGCGAAGCCTTAAAAAGAGCAGAAAATGAAGGGATTATTTTTATTGATGAAATTGATAAAATCGCTGTTTCAAGCGGAAATTCAAACCGCCAAGATCCAAGTAAAGAAGGGGTACAAAGAGACTTACTTCCTATAGTCGAGGGATCAAATGTACAAACAAAAATAGGTACTTTAAAAACCGATCATATTCTTTTTATCGCTGCAGGGGCTTTTCACCTTAGCAAACCAAGTGATCTTATCCCTGAACTGCAAGGACGCTTTCCTTTAAGAGTGGAATTAGATAGTCTTGATGATAAAGCTCTTTATGAAATTTTAACACGCCCTAAAAATTCACTTTTAAAACAATACTCTCAGCTTTTAAAAACTGAAAATTTAGAACTTGAATTTAATGATGAAGCTATTAAAGAAATAGCAAAAATAGCTTCAAGAGCCAATGAAGAAATGCAAGATATAGGTGCTAGACGCTTACATACTGTGATAGAAAAATTACTTGAAGATCTAAGCTTTGAAGCTGATGAGTATGCGGGTAAAAAATTCGTAGTGGATAAAAAAATGGTAGAAGAAAAACTCGGAGATATCATAGAAAATAAAGATCTTGCAAGGTATATTTTGTGAAAAGTGGCTTTGTTAGTATCATAGGGCGTACTAATGCAGGAAAAAGTACTTTAATCAATTCCTTATTAGAAGAAAAAATCGCCCTAGTTTCTCACAAACAAAACGCCACAAGGCGTAAAATCAAAGCCATAGTGATGCATGAAAAAAATCAAATCATTTTCATCGATACCCCAGGACTTCACGAAAGCGGTGCTACGCTTAATCAACTGCTTGTCCAAAGTGCTATTAAATCCATGGGAGATTGTGATGTGATTTTATTTGTGGCAAGTGTTTTTGATAGTACAAAAGACTATGAAAATTTCCTTAGTCTAAACCCACAAGTACCACATATCATCGCTTTAAATAAAGTAGATTTAACCGACAATGCTACGCTTTTAAAAAAACTTAGCGAATATGCAAAATTTAGCCAACATTTTAAGGCTATCATTCCTTATTCTTCTAAGAAAAAAAGCTATAAAAAAGGCTTGTTAGATGAGATAGTCAAATATCTTGACGAACATGAATATTTTTATAATCCTGAATTTTTAAGTGCGAGTAGCGAAAAAGAACTTTATAGAGATTTCATACTTGAAAGTATTTATGAAAATTTAAGCGATGAGCTTCCTTATAGTAGCGAAGTGCTTATCAATCGCACCAAAGACACACCTAATCTTTTAATCCTAGAAGCCAATATCATCACAGATACAAACTCTCACAAGGGTATGCTTATAGGAAAAGAAGGGGCAACTTTAAAAAGAATAGGCAAAGATGCACGCTTTAAAATTTCAAAACTTGCCCAAAAAAAGGTACTTTTAAAGCTTTTTGTAACAGTGAAAAAAAACTGGCAAAAAGATGAAGAATTTTTAAAAAAACTTCTAAATGATGAAAATTAATTCATTAAATAAAATAAATTTTATAAAATCTACAGATTTACTTTATGCTCAAAGAACGGGAATATCCAAAGAAGACGAACTTTTTAACAATTTAACCGCAGATTTTAAGCTAAGCAAACCCTTTGACTATCAAATAGCTTTTTTTAAACATAGTGAAATTTATCATTGTTTTTTAGCACCTGTTTGCAAATTGAGAAAAAGTCGTTTTTGCTTTCCTGAACCTTTAATTTTTCAAGCTTTATTTGATGAAAGATTGATTGAAGAAAGTGATTATTGTGTTTTAAATTTATATGATCAAACTTTATATTTATATTTTTACCAAGAAGGAAAATTTATCAATCTTAAAAAAATCGAAAATTTCAACCCAGGTAATATGGATTTATTTTTTAAACAAAATCGATTTACAGAACTTTTAAAACACTATGAAAGCAAATTGCTACTTTATCAAGATTTGGATACAATCAAACATTACTTCTCATCTCAAATAAAATGTTTAAATCTAAATGATATTCTTGATAAAAATAGTTTATTGAAATTAAGTTCATATAGTATAAAAAATCTAGATCAAAATTGTAATTTTATCAAGCATAATAAAATAAAAATATCTATTTCTTTTAAAATTATATTAATATTTATTTTTAGCTTTAGTCTTAGCATGATGATTTTATTATTTAAAGATTTTATAGAGTACAAACAAAATAAGGAAATTCAAAATAAAAATTTTATCATACAAAAAGAAATTTCTAAACTAAAACAAGATAAGCAAAAATTATTAACAAACATACAAGATTTAAACTTTACTCTTTCCAATAAAATATCATCTACACAACAACAATTTCATATTTTATCCACCATAACAAAAGAAATCAATTTAGATAAAAATAAAGCAATCATTCTAAATCAAATCATATCATGGCTTAACTCCAATGAACTTAAAATCACAAATCTTGAATTTGAACAAACAAAAATCATTCTTTCTTTTATCGATGAAAACCACTTTAAAAGAGCATTAGAAAATCTAAATTCTGCTTTTAAAATTCTTGATAAAAATGAAGAAACATTTAATATCATATTAGAAGTCATACATGAATAAAATAGAAGTATTTTTGCAAAATTTAAATCCTAGGGAAAAATTTCTTTTTATTTCTTTTATCTGCCTTTGTGCTTTGTTTTTAGCTTTTAAAATTCACGATCACTTTTTGGAAGATATTTTTCAAAAAACATTAGTAGAACATAATTGCCTTGCATTAAATGAAGCAAAAATAGAAAATTCACATCTTAAAGAAATAGAGACAAAGCTAACAAAACAGATAAAAACAGAGGAAGAAAAATTAAAATACTATAAAGAAAAATTGCATTTATTTTCTTATGATAAAGATTTTTTCAATAAAAAAATCAATAATTTATCCAAAAATTTAATCATTAATGAAATAAAATTTTCCCAAGAAAACAAAAATTTTATTCACTATAATTATGTTTCTCTAAGTTTAAATGGCAACTTTAAAGACTTACTCAATTTTATACAAAATTTAGAAAATCTTCCTATAGCTTTAAAAATTGATAAAATAAAACTATACAATACACAGGGTTTAAAATTAAAGCTTGATTTAATGTTTAAATTTGTTAATTTATAATAATATTAAAATATTATATTTTTAAATATTATTATAAAAAAAATATTTAAAAATATTGTAATTTAATTATTTTTCTATTACTATTAGTTAAAATATTTTAAGCATAAAAAAGAAAGGTATTGGGAAGTGACTAAACAAGAAATACAAAAACTCGATACAAATTTCCTAGGTCATCCCAAGCCTTTATTCTCTTTATCAATGGTAGAACTTTGGGAAAGATTTGCTTTTTATGGCATACGATCTTACTTGTGCTTTTCATGGCAACAACCATAAGCAAAGGTGGACTTGGAATAAGTACTGAATACGCCTCGGCAATTTATGGCATTTTTGCAGGATGCTTGTATTTAGCAGCACTTCCTGGAGGCTGGATTACTGATAATTATTTAGGGCAAAAAAAGGCTTTATTTTTAGGTTCTTTTATTATAGCTTTAGGACATATTAGCATAGCCTTATCTATTTTAAGCACACCTATATTTTTCCTAGGACTTCTTTTATCGTTATTGGTACTGGATTTTTTAAAACTAGCGCTTCTGTAACAGTTGGAATGTTGTATAAACAAAATGATACAAGATGCGATACTGGCTATACGATTTTTTATATAGGAATTAACATTGGAGCATTCATTGCTCCTCTTATATGTGGTTTTGTTCAAGCAAAATGGAATTATCATTTAGGATTTGGCTAGGAGGTTTAGGTATGCTAATCTCTTTGCTTATTTTATATTTTAAAGCTGTCCCTGAGCTTGAAGAATTTCATAAAAATTGCACCTTAAAGCAAAACTGGGAACAACCATTTAAAAAAGTAAAAAATTTAACTCTTATACTAAGTATAAGCTTGTTAAGTATTATTGGATTTTTTCTAATGTTTATTAATCTTGTAAATATTAATCCCATATAATACTATCAAAAAAACTTCTAATTGTAATTTTACTATGCTTGGTAATTTATTTCATATATCTTTTTGTTTTTAAAGCCTTAAATAAAAGAGAGAAACAACAATTAATAATTTTAATTGTTTTATTCTTTGCAGCCACTTTTTTTGGAGTACTTTTAAACAAAAACCCTACCGCTTATAATCTTTTTGCGCAAGATTTTACAAATAGAAATATTTTTGATTGGAAAATTCCAACAAACTGGTTTCAATCTTTTAATCCAATTTTTATCATCATACTTGCTCCTATAGCAAGTTATATTTGGATATTTTTAGAGAAAAAAATATATATTTTTCTTCCATTGGAAAATTTACTTTAGGAATATTATTTGCCGGTATTGGCTTTATGATGATGACCTTTGCTTCACAAAATCTAATAAACAACAATGGTTTACCAATATCCATGGCTTGGATTATCATAAGTATATTCTTTTTAACACTTGGGGAACTATGCGTGTCTCCTATTGGACTCTCTATAATGGCTAAGGTTGCCCCTGATTTAATCAAAAATCAAATCATGGGACTTTGGTTTGTAGCAAGTGCGCTTGGAAATTTTGTTGCAGGACTTATAGGAGGAAATGTCAATATTAAAAACATCGATCAACTTCCTAATATTTTTAGACAATGCATGTGGATGCTTTTTGTTGTAGCACTTTTGCTTTTTATTGCTAAAAAACCATCTTAACAAAAAAAATAAGCAATTATCTAACTAAACTTAAAATACAAAATACACCAAAGTTTAAAATTGATCTTAATATTTCTTTTTTTATATTTGCAAAAAAGTAACATTATGATATAAATCATTTAAAAATATTACAAAGTTATACATATTTTTTAATTTCTTGTCTATAATTTATAAATAAAAATACACAAAGGATATAAATTGAGTAAAAATGTAAAAAATTTAGATACTTCATTTTTTGGACATCCAAAACCACTTTTATCTCTTTCACTTACTGAGCTTTGGGAAAGATTTTCTTTTTACGGAATTCGTCCCTTGCTTTACCTTTTTATGATAGCAAGTTTTGAAAAAAGTGGAATGAACTTAAAACCTGAAGAAGCAAGTGCAATTATGGGAATTTTTGCAAGTTGTTTATATCTTGCTGCTTTGCCAGGTGGATGGCTTGCGGACAATTACTTAGGACAAAAAAGAGCAATTTTACTAGGTGCTTTAACTATAGCATTTGGACATTTGTGCATAGCCTTTTCTTATTTTAACAATAAAATGATTTTTGTTGGTATGGTTTTTTTGGTTATAGGTACAGGACTTTTTAAAACTTGTGCTTCTGTAATGGTTGGAATGCTTTATAAAAAAAATGATGCAAGGCGTGACTCTGGTTTTACTCTTTTTTATATGTGCTTTAATTTTGGTGCTTTTGTAGCTCCTTTAATTTGCGGCTTTTTACAAAAAGAATACGGATGGCATTTTGGTTTTGGTGCAGGTGGGATTGGTATGCTTTTAGCGGTAATTATTTTCTACCTAAAAACTATGCCTGATTTAAAAGAATTTGATGAAAAAGTTGGCATAGACTCTACTTGGGATAGACCAAGCAAAAAAAGCAAAAACGCATTTTACATCATCATTGTATCAGGTATTGTTTTGCTTGGAGCAATATTTTTAATCCTTGGTGGTTTTATAAAATTAGATGCACAAGTTATTAATAAAAATATTATTCTAACTATCTTAGCTTGTGCTGGAATTTATTTTTTATATCTTTTCGCTTTTACTTCTTTAAAAATAGAAGAAAAAAGAAATTTAATTATTTTTATTGTTTTATTTTTAGCGGCTGCGTTATTTTGGTCAGTATATGAGCAACAATACACTTCTTTTAATTTTTTTGCAGAAAAATTAACAGATAAAACCATATTAAATTATGAAATTCCTACAATATGGTTTCAATCTCTTGGAGGTTTATTTGTTATACTTTTTGCACCTTTTAGTGCTTTTATATGGACTATATGTGCCAAAAATAATAAAGAAATTTCATCTATTATTAAATTTGCATTAGGACTTTTGGGTGCAGCTTTGGCATTTTTAATAATGGCTTTAGCTTCAAATCATGCAATTAGTTTAAATGGCGATGCTAATACATTAAGAGAAAATTTAGAAAATTCATCACAAATTATTTTAGTTTCACCTTGGTGGCTTGTCAGTAGCTTTTTGCTTATGGTTTTAGGAGAGCTTTGCCTTTCCCCTGTGGGACTTTCTATAATGACAAAAATTGCACCTAATTTAATTAAATCTCAAGTCATGGGACTTTGGTTTGTAGCAAGTGCATTAGGCAATGCTTTAGCTGGATTCATAGGTGGTAAAGCAAGTGAAGAAAATATAGCTTATTTGCCAAATTTATTTTACCAATGTATGTGGATATTACTTGGTGCTGTTATAATTTTACTTATACTCAAAAAACCTATCAATAAAATACTAAAAAATTAATATTAAGGAGAAAATATGAGTATTTACAAACAAAGAGTATTAGAACTTAGAAGATTAATGAAAGAAAATAATATTGACGCCTATCTCATCTTAAGCGCGGATCCGCATTTGAGCGAATATTTACCAGAATATTACAAAAACAGAGTCTTTATCAGTGGCTTTAAGGGTTCTGTTGGAACAGTTCTTATCACACAAGAAGAGGGCTTTTTGTGGGTAGATGGAAGATATTGGCTTCAAGCACAAAAGGAATTAGAAGGTAGTGGCATACTTTTACAAAAGCAAGATGCTAAAAATACTTTTACCAAATGGTTGGAAAAAAATTTAAGCGAAGATCAAATTTTAGGCATCGATTTTGCACTTTTACCTTTATCTTTGCAAAAAGATTTAAAGATTAATTGCAAGGCAAATTTAAAACATATAGATTTGATAAGTCCGCTTTGGAAAGATCGTCCCACTTTACCACAAGAAAAAATTTATGAACACGAACTAGAATACTGCTCTTACTCAAGAAAAGAAAAATTAGCATTAGTGCATCAAAAAATGAAAAATTTAAATGTTACCTCTCATTTAATCTCCAGCCTTGATGATATAGCTTGGCTTACAAATTTAAGAGGGAATGATGTAAATTATAATCCTGTATTTTTAAGTCATTTGCTAATCTTGGAGGACAAAGCCTTGCTTTTTGTTGATCAGAAAAAAGTAAATTCAGAACTTGAAAAAAAATTAAATTTAGATGGGTTTTGGCTTAAAAATTATGATGAAATCATCATGGAGCTTGAAAAACTTGCAAATACAAATTTGCTTATTGAACCTTCAAAAATGACCGCTTTACTCATAAATTCTTTAGATAAAAGCGTAAAAATCATTCAAGAAATTAATCCAAGCACTCACTTAAAAGCAGCTAAAAATACAAAAGAAATAGCGCATATACAAGATGCTATGATAGAAGATGGAGTGGCTTTATGTAAATTTTTTGCCTGGCTTGAAGAAGCGATAGAAAATAAAGAACTAATAAGCGAATTAGACATAGATGTTAAAGCAAGCGAATTTAGAGCACAAAGCAAGTACTACATAAGTGATAGTTTTGCCACTATAGCAGGCTTTAACGAAAATGCAGCATATCCACATTATAAAGCCACAAAAGAGAGTTTTGCTTATCTTAAAAAAGATGGGCTTTTACTTATTGATTCTGGTGGACAATATAAAAACGGCACAACAGATATTACACGCGTTGTACCAATAGGAAAGGCTAATGCAGAACAAATTCATGACTATACCTTGGTTTTAAAAGCACATATTGCCATTTCCAGTGCAATTTTTCCAAAAGATATAGCTATGCCCTTACTTGATGCAATCACACGCGCACCTTTATGGAAAGAACAAATTGACTATATACACGGCACAGGACATGGCGTGGGATATTTTTTAAATGTCCATGAAGGTCCACAAGTTTTATCTTATCTATCCCCTGTGCTTGAAAAAACAAAAGCCAAAGAAGGTATGCTAACCTCCATAGAACCAGGTATTTATAAAGTAGGTAAATGGGGTATAAGACTTGAAAATTTAGTTATTCATACCAAAGTAGAAAATCCTAAAAATAAAGATTTTGGTGAGTTTTTATACTTTAAACCTGTTACTCTTTGTCCTTTTGAAATATCTTGTATTGATACAAAAATGTTAGATGAAAAAGAAAAAGAGTGGTTAAACAATTACCACAAAGAAGTATTTGAAAAACTTTCTCCTAAGCTAGGTGATTATCCAAAAGCTCTAGTTTGGCTTGAAAAAAGAACAAAAGCCATCTTTTAAGATACTTTTGTTAATATAGATAAATTTTCCTTGTATTAAACTTATAATTTATTTAATACAAGGTTTTTAAACCAATTGCTAAAAAAGTTTTTTTTGAAAAACTCAATTTACAACTAAAAATTATTTAAAATATCCAAGATCAATCATTTTTTGATAAATTTTAGCTACAGTTGCCCCTGAAGTAATATTTCTCCCACCATGCTCCAAAAGAACGGTAACTACATATTTTGGCTTAGAATAAGGAGCATAAGAAGTAAGCCACGCATGAGATCTAGTATAATACTCAAATTGTTTTTCATCGACCCTATTTTTATCTGTTTGTGAAAATCCCACAACCTGAGCGGTTCCTGTTTTTGCTGCAACTTTCACATCAAGATTATGCAAATAACGATAAGAGGTTCCTCCTTGCTCATTGGCAACGGCATACATTGCATCTCTTATATAAGGCAATTGACTCTTTTCAAATAAAGTAAAAATTTCTTTTTTATTTTCATCCATTTGATTTTCTATAGTTGTATTATTATTTTCTATGCTTTTTAAAAAATGAGGTATAACCTCTCCACCTTTTGCGATTTGAGCCGTATATCTAGCAATTTGCATAGGTGTTGCAAGAAAATTACCTTGACCTATGGCTGTATTTAAAGTATCACCTTGAAACCAAGATTGTCTATATCTTTGCATCTTCCATTCTTTGCTTGGTAAAGTTCCTACAAATTCACTAGGTAAATCTACCCCTGTTTTCGTTCCAAAGCCAATGCGAGATAAAGTTTCACTTATTTGATCGATTCCAACTTGCAAACTGCCATTATAAAAATAAACATCACAACTATATTTTATCGCATGTTTTAAATCCACAGGTCCATGGCCTGATCGATTCCAACATCTAAAAAACCTGCCTCCAAGCTCAATGCTTCCATTGCAAACATATTGAGTCGACGGGCTAATATTTTTAGAATTTAAAAAAGAAAGCCCTACTCCCATTTTTACAACAGAACCTGGAGGATAATATCCATTTATAAGTTTATTTGTAAAAGGATGATCAAGACTATTTGAAAGCTCATCCCAATCCTTAAAAGAAATCCCTGTTACAAAAGGATTAAGATCATATTCAGGGAAACTCCCTGCAGCTAAAATAGATCCATCATTTACATTCATAATTATAGCAGCTCCAGCATTCCCTTCAAACAATGAAGTTAAATAAGACTGAAGCTCTATATCTATCGTAAGTTCTATATCATTAGACATAGCAGGAGTGTAAGAAAGCTGTTCTACTTCTTGATTTAAGGCATTAACCTTATAAACCCTAGTTCCTTTTTCTCCTTGTAAAATATCATTATAATAGCGTTCTATACCGCTTTTTCCCGTATAGTTAGAAAGTTTTGCTATTTCATTTTCTTGAACATCTTGCAAATTTGCCTTACCTACATACCCAATAATATGCGAAGCCAATTTTCCAAAAGGATATTTTCTTTTTACAACAGGATCTATTTTTATTGTTTTATTAAGATTTAACTCTGAATAATGCGGAATAATCTCATCGTAGGGTATAAAATCTACAACTTTAATAAAATCTTGATTATAGTAAGAATCATTTCTCTTATAAATTTCTGCTAATTTACTAGCATTTAAATCGGGAAATAAATTTGTAAGTTCAGATAATTCTTTATCTAAAATTCCTTTATTTGACTTTTTAATACTTAAATAAGGTTTAATAGAAATACTAAAACCCAAATCATTAATAGCCAATAAAGTTCCATTTCTATCTGTAATTTGACCCCTAACAGGTGGTAAAAATTCAGTTTTTATGGCATTTTGTTTAGCAAGCTCTTCATAATATACATTTGATTTTATACTCAAATAATACACACGACTTAATAAAAATATAAAAAACAATAGTATAAATCCAACAACTAAACGCATTCTCATTTAAATTTTACCTTTAAAAAACACATAAGCTAAACAACATTCTATAAAAACTGAAACAATATACGCCCATCCTAAAATTTTAATTTTTTCATCTCCAATATAAGACAATATCATATCCAAAAACAAAATAATGCCGTAAGCACAAAGCACAAAAACAACAGGGATAAATTTACCAATTTTTAAATTTGTCTTAATCCAATCTGCACAAAGATAATAAAAAATAAAAAATGCCAACCAAGATGAAAAAATAAAAAAATTATAAGTTATATCAGTAAAAAATAAAAAAAATAAAGAAAAATACCATCTAAAATCAAGCTTTGAAAAAGTTCTCTCTCTCTCTTCTAATAAGCAAAACATATAACAGAAAAAAATCCCATAAAGTAACGGGGTATATACAAAAGTCGAACCAAGAATCTGATAAATTAGAAAAAAAAATCCTAAAAAGACATAAGCTCCATTAAATTTTGCTTTATAAGCACTTAAATTTCTTCTCATTTATCAAGACCTAAAGTTTGATTGATAATAATATCTTCTAAAGAATCAAGGCCAAATTTATTCAAATTTGAAACTAAAATAGAGTCTTTAAATTCATTTTTTAACTTAGCTTTTTCACTTTGATTTAATTTATCGCATTTGGTAAAAACTTTTAAAATTTTTTGATCAGGTCGTAAAAATCTTTTCAAATAGTCATTTAAATTTACATCGATCTCTAAATGAGTATGTCTTGAGTCGATTAAATGTATAAATAACTTTATCGAGGTTCTTAATTTTAAAAATTCATCTAAGTTTTGATTCCATATTTCTTTTAAATTTTTAGAAACCTTTGCATAACCAAACCCTGGCAAATCGATAAAATTGATATTAAATTTTTCTTCATTTCTTTTGCAAATTACTTCGAAAAAATTTATAAGCTGAGTTTTTCCAGGAGTTGCCGAACTTTTGGCTAAATTTTTTTGTTTACACAAAGAATTGATTAAAGAACTTTTTCCGACATTAGAACGCCCTAAAAATGCTACTTCACTAAAATTTGAGCTCAAATTCTCATCAAATTTCACTAAAGAAGTGATAAATTTAGCACTAATTATCATTTGTCTTTAAGGTCAAATACAAAACGAGCAGGTTTTTGATCCTTACTCTCCACTCGATAAATATTAGCTTTTCTATCGACTATTATTTTATCACCAAAAAGTTTTTGATTGCTTCCAAGCTCATTTATATAAGCATGACCATTAATCTCGTAAGTATCTTTAATAACATTATAAATAAATTTATCTCCACTACCTTTATAAGTTTTACCTTTTAAAACAATCTTAAACCTAGCATTTTGCATTGCTTCATAACGAATAGGTTTGCGATTTTTATCCGTATAAATAATCAATTTTTCAGAATTTAAAATATCATCACCTCTAATTACTTCTACATTTCCACTAAGAATACTTTCACCCTTATTTTCATCTGAGTAAAAATTTAAAGCTTTTACTTCAATTTGAGTTGCCCAAGTTACACTTACACAAGCTAACAATAAAATTATTTGTCTTGCAACCACGCATTTACTCCTTGGATATTTAAAATTTTGTTTTTTACATCATAGTTTAAAGCATTTCCGTTAATAATACTTCCATTAATTAGAGCTTTAAAATCAGTATTTATATATAGAACTTTATTCTTAGGTTCGTATTCTACCTCTTGGGAAATAATTTTGACATTATTAGCACCTATATAAGTAACATTTCCTTCAAATAAAACCTTGCTCATATCTTTATTAAAAAATTCTAAACGATTTGCACTAAGATTAAAATCTAAATTTAAAGTAATAAAATCATTAAATTCATCTCTATCTGCATATCTCACCCAAGAATTTGCCTTATAATATGCCTTAATTGTACTAGTATTACTCTCATAAGCTTTCAAATTTTTAGCCTCAATATTTTTAAAATTTAAAGCATTAGTTTGCAAATTCAAAGAATATGGATCTTGCAAACTTAAAATCGTAAAAGTAATTGTAAAAAGAGCAATTAAAATTCCAAAAATTTTTATAGCCAAAGCTTATTCCATTCTTCTTCTAGATGATTTTTTTCTACTAAAATTTCTATCATCTGTGCTACAGCAGCCTTACCACCTTTTTTGCTAAGCACTATGTCTACATTTAAATCTTTATGACCATCTTTTGGCTTAAAACTAAGTCCTACACTTTCAAGCAAAGCCTTATCGTTAAAATAATCCCCAATAGCCGCACACTGAGAAAAATCTAAATTAAGTTTTTGTAAAATTTCTTTTGCACAAGCTAACTTATCCTTGATGCCTTGATATAAAATTTCTATTTTTAAATCTTTAGCTCTTTTTTCAACACAAGGACAATTTCTACCTGTAATAATAGCAATTTTTTTACCAAGCTTTAGCCAAGCCTCGATAGCTGCTCCATCTTTTACATCAAATTCTTTAATAAATTCTCCATTAGAAGTATAAATAATTTTTCCATCAGTTAAACAGCCATCTACATCCAAAAAAATCAATTCTGTCATAATTTCTACTCTCTTACAACAAATGCACCTGCAAATGCACCACTTGCAGCAAAATCCCTTGCTTCATCTTCACTTCTAAAGCCTGTTAAGAAAACGCGATTTAACCCATCCACTGAACTTGTGCGTATAGTAGAGCTATAAGTTCTATAAGTTTTATATCTTGCTGCTATCGTTTGTGCTCCAGCTGGGTTTTTAAAGGCTCCAATTTGAACCATGAAATTTCCACCTTCATAAATTTGTCCATTATTTGCAATCTCTCCACTATTTCCATAGTTTACATTAGAATGTACAATATTATTACCCGAATTACTTGATCCAAACCCTATAACCTCAAGCCTTACTGGAGCTGTTCCTGAAGCAATCATATCAATTTGACTAGCAGCTCCTTTTGATAAATCTATAATACGATTATTTACAAAAGGACCTCTATCATTCACACGAACGGTAACTTGACGATTGTTATTTAGATTGGTTACTTTTAAGATGGTATTCATAGGTAAAGTTTTATGAGCCGCGGTTAAAGCATTTTGATTATAGGTTTCGCCATTAGAGGTTTTCTTGCCGTGAAAGCCTGGCCCATACCAACTCGCAATACCATCAGCAGTTTCGCCTACTGCTACAACAGTAGGATAATAAGTTTTACCATTGATAGTATAAGGCTTCATCGTTCCTTTAGTCCCTGAAGAACTAGGACTGCTTTTAAAATCATTTGAAGGATAATACACTTGAGCATTATCCAAGCTAGAAAAAAAACTAGTGCCTAAACAACCACTAAAAAATAAAGCCCCTAGACTAACGGCTGACAACTTTAGTGTAATTGTTTTTATTTGCATTTTTATTCTCCTTGATTGGTATAATTAATTTTTGATTAATACTAAGATGATTTTTTGCTATTTTATTGAATTCTCGAATTTCATCAACACTTATATTATAATTTTTTGCTATTTTATATAAAGAGTCACCAGACTTAACGGTATAAGTTCTTGTCATAGGTATAGTTGTATCAACCTTCGCAAGTTTTTCTGCTTTAAAATTTTTATCAAAAAATGCTACTTTATTAAGTGGTATATACATATAATACCCTTTACCAGGAGGCGTAAAATTATGTTTAAATTGTGGATTATATTTCTTAAAAGTTGCAAGATCCATATTTAAATTTTTAGCTATTTCTTTTAAAGATGCAGAAGAAGGCACATCAACTTTTGCAAATTCATTGCTTAAAGCATAATTCATTAAAGACGCATCTTTATCTAGTAAAAAATCCCTATCATTAGCTAAAAAAGCAAGCGTTAAAATCTTTCTTATAAAATTTCTAGTTTCTAAAGAAAGATATTTCTTATCAGGGTTCAATAAAACACTTAAATCATCACTTCCTGCTTGCTTGATAGCTTGTCTTAGCTTGCCATTTCCGCAATTATAAGCTAAAAGTGCTAAATACCATTTGCCAAATTCTTCTTTTAACTCTTTTAAATAATTTGTAGCGGCATAAGTTGACTTGACTGGATCACGCCTTTCATCAACATAAGCATCGATTCTTAAACCCAAATTTCTAGCTGTTGGTTGCATAAATTGCCAAACCCCTACAGCCTTGGCATTAGAAACGCTATGAGTTTTCAAGCCTGATTCAACCATAGCTAGATACAAAATCTCATCAGGAACTTCCTGCTGGGCTAAAATTTTTCTTATCATAGGAGTAACTTTTGAAAAATTTTGCATACTATCTATTAAAGTTTGAGCATGTTTTGATTTTATATCTTGTTGAGTTTGCACAAAAATCAAATCACTGATAAAACTTGGATTAATATCTAAATTTCTTAAAACATTCATTTGTCTTTCATAAAATTCAGGAGTATTAATTTGTGCAAAAAGAAAATTAAAACATATTAAAAAACACAATAAAATTTTTTTCATTAATAACCTTTAAAAAATAATTTTTCAGAATTGTTAAAACAAATTTCTAGAAGTTCTTTTCTTGATAAATTCAATACTTCACACATTTTGTTTGCTACAAATTGAGTTAACAAAGGTTCATTTCTTTTACCGCGATAAGGCTCTGGAGTAAGATATGGAGCATCAGTTTCAAGTAGTAGTCTATCTTTTGGAATTTTAGGTAAAATTTCAACTAATTTCTTAGCATTTTTAAAAGTTAAAACTCCCCCAATACCAAAATAAAATCCATCTTCAAAAAGAGTTAGCAAATGTTCGCTTGCATTAAAGCAGTGTAAAACTCCTCCTACAAGATCCTTAGAATACCCATGTAAAATCTCATAGGTATCATGATTTGCTTCTCTTGAGTGAATGATAACAGGTTTTTTAAATTCAATAGCAAGTTCAAGCTGTGCGATAAAAATCTTTTTTTGATTTTCTTTTTCTTTTTGAATTTCTTCAGCAAGATCACTTTTAAAACGAAAATAATCAAGCCCACATTCACCTACAGCTACACATTTTTCATCGCATAAATACTGCCTTAAAATTTTCTCATCATAATTATCAATTTCATAAGGATGCACCCCTGCTGCAAAAAAAATATTTTTATATTTATGAGCAATTGTAGCTGCATAGGGCAAATCTTTTATATCAGCACCAGGTATGATGATTTTCTCTATACCATTTTTAAAAGCACGATTTAAAGTTTCATCTAAATCATCTTTAAATGCTTCACTGTCTAGATGGCAATGTGTATCAACAATCCTTAAACCATCTTGAAAATCAAGATTTAAGAACATACTTCAACTCTATCCTTGCCATTATCTTTTGCTTGAGACAATATTTTACTTGCTTTATCAACCAAAGAATCAATCTTATCTCCACTTTTTCCAAAAACCACGCCTATAGAAGCTGTAAAAAAGACTTCATCTAAATTAACCAAAACACCAGCCTTTTTTATATTTACTCGTATACGAGAAAAGATTTTAATCGCTCTTTCTTGAGATATATTTTTAAGTAAAATACAAATTTTTTCTGCACTATATCTACCTACAAGATCTCTTCCTTTAGTTTCATTAACTATTTCATTGGCGCAGATTTTAATTACTTCATCACCAACTTCACGGCCGTATTCATCGTTAATCATTTGAAGATTATCTATATCTAAGAAAGCAAAAGCAAATTCCTCGTCTTTTGTTGCTATTTCGTTAAAATAATCATCTATTCCATCGATTAAAGCATTATAATTTTTAACCCCAGATACAGGATCTAAAACATTATAAGTGCTTAAAAATTTTTTATCATCCATGTAAGATAAACAACGATCTAAGCGACAATTAAAACTTTCTTTGCTTAAAGGCTTAAACAAATACTCATTAACTCCATTTTTAAAAGAATTCGCTTCAAATGAATCATTATGATCCCCCAAAAGAATCACACCTAATTCATCGTCACTAAAACGTTCTCTTACTTGAGTCAAAAGCTCAAAACCGCTAATTACTGGCATATTGACATCTGCTATAATAAGCTTAACATCATTATTATCATTTAAATAACTCATTGCTTCTTCACCATGAGCTGCAGCTAAAACATTAAATTGTCTTTGAGTAAGTATTTTTTTAATTTCATTACGTTCAGGTAGCTTGCTCATAGCTAAAATCACTTTAGTTTTTGCATATTGATTAAGTTTTACAATAGAACTAATAATCTCATCAATGCAAGTTTCACTTTCTTTAAAAATATAATCTAATATATCTTTATCCATAAATTTTTCTTTAGTAGCCTTATCACCACTAGCCGTAAGAACAATAGCAGGAATTTTCTTTTCTATAACATAATCCACAACTTCACCATTTGGGGCATCTGGCAAGCATAAATCCACAAAAGCTAAAAAATAATCATTATTCATTAACTCCTTAGCTTCAGCAAAACCAAAAGCAATATCTACCTCATAGTCTAAAGTCATTTGAATTTTTTTAGCCAAAAGTTTGCCGAGCATTTTATTGTCATCAATAATTAAAATTTTCTTATTCATAGTGTGTAAAATACCTTTATATCTAAAATTTTTTATTATATTTGTTTCAAAAGAAAGGAAATTTTTATAGTTATATATTTTAACATAGCAAAATAAAAAATCCGCTTAATTCTTAAATAAGCTCTTAGCAAATTCGATCGCTTCATCACTAACAAGCTCTCCACTTACCATCCTAGCAAGTTCTTTAATTCTTTCTTCTTGATCAAGCTTTTTTACCTTACTTTCTTCACCATTTTTTTCAACTAAAAAATGATTATGTGCCTTAGAGGAAAGTTGAGGCAAATGAGAAATAGCAAAAATTTGATAAAACTTAGAAAGTTCCTCTAAAACCTTAGCTATACTCATAGCCTCTTTTCCGCTTAAATTTGCATCAATTTCATCTAAAAATAATATCCCTTTGCCTGTATTTAAAATATTACATTCTGTGGCTATAAAAGCAAGTCTTAAGCGATTTAATTCACCCGAACTTAAATTTTTTAAATGAGCTAAATTAATATCTAGCATTATCTCATCTTTGCCTAAAATTGAAATTTTTTCATTTTCTTTAAGCGTCAAACTTGCATCTTTCATATAAAGATCTTTAAGATAATTATTTAAACATTTTTCTAATTTTTTAAGGTTTTTCTTTCTTGTTTGAGTTAAAATTTGTGCTTTTTCTTCTAATTTTTGTTTTAATTCTTGAAATTTTTTTTCAAGTTCTTTTTTTTCAAAACTTAAATTTTCATAATGCTCTAGCTCATATTTTTTTTGTTTTAAAACTTCTAAAGCATTTTCTATGCTTTCATAACGCTTGATAAGATAGGATAAATTTTCAATGCGATCTAAAAGCGCCTCCACATCAAAATCCAAATCTTCCATTTTTTGATTTTCGCAAATCACACGCAATTCATTCAAACATTCACTAAAAAAACTCGCATCAACTTCGCTTAAATTTAAAGCTTCAATAACAACTTTTTCAAGCTCAAAAATACGCTCTGCCTTACTCCAAGCTTCTTCTAATTTATCTTTTTTAGAAAGCTTTTTTTTAAGTATTAAAAGCTCTTCATGCTCACCTATTTTAGGATTAATGCTTGAAATTTTTTCAATTTGCGCTCTAGCTAGTTCTTTTAATTCTTCTACTTTTTTTTCTTCTTCTAAAATTGCATTAAGCTCATTAGAAATTTGACTATAAGCATTAAAATCTTTTTTAAAATCTTCTAAAAAGGAAACAAAATTTGTATTTTCTTGCATCTCCAAGGCATCTAAGAGATTTAAAAATTTTTCATTTCCAAATTCGTTATTTTCCTTTGCGCTTAAATACTTAATAAAAGTTTTACTTAAATTTTGCAAACTTTTTTTCGCTATGCTTTGATTGTTAATAAAATATTTTGTGTTTTTTTCTTTTAAAAGCTTAAAAACATTCTCCTCTTCACTTTCTATACCAAAACTTTCTAAATCCAACTTATCATCTAGTTCTATTTCGACAATTTTAGCCTCACTTTCACTCAAAGAAAATGCGGATAAAATTCCTTTAAACAAAACTGATTTTCCAGCTCCACTTAGCCCCGTAAAAACGGTAAGCCCTTTAGAAATTTCAAGTTCAGCCTTTTTAAAACCAAGATTTTCTTTCATAAAAATTCTATTTATCATCAATTTCCCCAGTGTAATTTTTCTTTTAAAATTTGAAAATAATCCCTATTTTTTGGGTGAATTAAAGCCACATTTTTATCACTTAAACCCACTTTTATACTTTTAAAATCATTCATTTTATAATTTTCTTGCCCATCAATGCAAAGTATACAATCCTTTGCCATAATCTCTATTTCAAAACCTTTTGGTAAGACAATAGGGCGTTGTGTTAAAGAATGAGAACAAACAGGAGTTAAGATAAAAGCTTGAGCTAAAGTATAAACTATGGGCCCATTTGCACTTAAATTATAAGCTGTTGAACCCGCAGGAGTTGCAACAATAAGCCCATCTCCAAAATATTCATTAAATTTCTTTTCTTTTCTAAAAACTTCTATATGAGCCATAGAAGCTTGATTGTTTTTACTGATGACCACATCGTTAAAAGCTAATTTTTCTAAAATTTTTCCTTGCTTATCTTCTAAAAAAACACTTAACAAATAAGGCTTTTCTATTCTAAATTCTCCTTGAAAAAAAGCTTGAAAAAAATTTTCAGCTTCATCAACTTTAAAATCTGTTAAAAAACCTAAATGTCCAGCATGAATTCCTAAAACTGCTTTATCATATTCACAAGCTTTACGGCATAAAGAAATCAAAGTTCCATCTCCACCTAAAGAAATAACAAAATCGGATATTTTAAACAAATCATCCAATCCATACTTTGGCAAATCTAAAATTTCAGAACTTTCTTTAAGCAATACAAGTTCAACTTTATATATAGATAAAATCGATTGAAGTTTTAAAATTTCCTTATCTAAACTCACATTGGGTCGCGTAACAAGTCCAATTTTTTTAATATTTTTATAATCTATTTTATTTTGCATAAAAAATTATATCAAATCTTAGCAAAGCAAAAGAATAAAAATACTATAATTTTGCTCATTATCTTAAAAAATCTTTTTCAAGGAATAAATTTGCGAAGTCATTATAATACAGACTTGGGAATTTCCCATGTTGGTCAAAGCGTTAAACTTTGCGGTTGGGTAAATAGCTACCGCGATCATGGTGGAGTTATTTTTATAGATTTAAGAGATAGAAGTGGTATTATCCAACTTGTTTGTGATCCAAATGATAGCAAAGAAGCTCATGAAATCGCTTCCAATGCAAGAAATGAATTTGTACTTATTGCAGAAGGCACTATTCGTCCGCGTGGCGAAGGACTTATAAATCCTAAATTAAAAACAGGAGAAATCGAAGTAGTTGTTTCTAAACTTACCATAGAAAATGAAAGTGCCGTACCTCCTTTTGCTATCGCTGATGAAAGTGTAAATGAAGAATTACGCTTAAAATATCGCTTTTTAGATTTAAGAAATCCTAAACTTTATGAAAATTTTGCCTTGCGTTCTAAAGCTTGTATAGCAGCTAGAAATTCTTTGGCAAATATGGGATTTTTAGAAGTTGAAACCCCTATTCTTACCAAAGCTACTCCCGAAGGCGCAAGAGATTATCTCGTGCCTTCTCGTGTGCATCAGGGTGAATTTTATGCTCTTCCACAAAGCCCTCAGCTTTTCAAACAACTTTTAATGTGTAGCGGTTTTGATCGTTATTTTCAAATCGCAAAATGTTTTAGAGATGAAGATTTAAGAGCTGATCGCCAACCCGAATTCACACAAATTGATATTGAAATGAGTTTTTGCGAACAAAAAGATGTAATCAATGTAGCTGAAACTTTTTTAAAAGATATTTTCAAAGCTTGCGGCAAAGAAATTCAAACCCCTTTTAGACAAATGCAATACAAAGACGCTATGGAAAATTATGGCTCTGATAAGCCGGATTTAAGATTTAATCTTAAATTTATTGATGTGATTGATATTTTCGCTAAGTCAAATAATGAAATTTTTGCAAATATTGCCAAAGATACAAAGAAAAATCGCATCAAAGCCATACGCGTTCCAAAAGGCGATACTATTTTTTCAAAAAGACAAATGCAAAGATTTGAAGAATTTGTGCGTAAATTTGGCGCCCAAGGCTTAGCTTTCATACAAGTTAAAGAAGATGGGCTTAAAGGTCCACTTTGCAAATTCTTTAGCGAAGAAGATTTAAATGAGCTAAGCAAACGCTGTGAGCTTGAAGTAGGAGATGTGGTATTTTTCGGTGCAGGAGCTAAAAAAACCGTGCTTGATTATATGGGAAGATTTAGAATTTTCTTAGCCAACGAGTTAAAACTTATAGATCCAAATGCCTTGGAATTCTTATGGGTTGTTGATTTTCCTATGT
The DNA here is from genome assembly GCF_001762735.1 of Campylobacter sp. BCW_6461. Lineage (NCBI taxonomy): Bacteria > Pseudomonadati > Campylobacterota > Epsilonproteobacteria > Campylobacterales > Campylobacteraceae > Campylobacter > Campylobacter sp. BCW_6461. The sequence goes on from NZ_MJXJ01000023.1 coordinate 102,968, forward strand.
TTGAGCAAAATGATGACGGAAGTTATTCTGCGATGCACCATCCTTTTACCATGCCAAAAAATATTGATGAGACTGATTTAGAAGAAATTTCATCTATTGCTTATGATGTAGTGTTAAATGGCGTTGAGCTAGGTGGAGGTAGTATAAGAATCCATAAAAATGATATTCAACAAAAAGTATTTAAACTTTTAAATATCGATGAAGAACAACAAAAAGAAAAATTTGGCTTCTTGCTTGATGCTTTAAGTTTTGGTGCTCCACCACATGGAGGTATCGCTATAGGACTTGATAGACTCATCATGCTAGTTACAGGAGCAAACAACATAAGAGAGGTTATAGCCTTTCCAAAAACCCAAAGAGCGCAATGCTTAATGACAGATGCACCATCGCCTGCTAGCAATGAAGCAATGAGAGAATTAGGAATCAAATTAAGGGAGAATATAAAATGAAAGAATTGTTTTTAATCATAGGTGCACCAGGTAGTGGAAAAACTACCGATGCTAGTTTAATCGCACAAGCAGATGCGACAAATATTACACACTATTCAACAGGAGATCTTTTAAGAGCTGAAGTAGCAAGTGGGAGCGAGCTTGGAAAAACTATAGATAGTTTTATCTCCAAAGGCAATCTTGTTCCTTTAGATGTTGTTATAAATACTATAGTTTGTGCTCTAAAAGCTGCTCCAACTAAAACTATCATCATCGATGGCTATCCAAGAAGCGTAGAGCAAATGATGGAATTTGATAAGGTTTTAAGTGAGCAAAATGAAATTTGTCTTAAAGGCGTCATAGAAGTAAGAGTAAGCGAAGAAGTTGCCAAAGAAAGAGTTTTAGGCAGAAATCGCGGCACAGATGATAATGAAGAAGTGTTTTACAATAGAATGAAAGTTTATACAGAACCTTTAAATGAAATTTTAGATTTTTATCAAAAGAAAAAACTTCATTTTATTATCGATGGAGAGCGCGCTATCGAACCTATCGTTGCAGACATGAAAGAACTGATTAAAAAAATTCAAAGTATATAAGGAGAAAAAATGAATTTAAACAAAATCAAAATCGGAGATATTCCAAATAAAATCAATGCCGTAATTGAAATTCCATATGGCTCAAATATAAAATACGAAATCGATAAAGATAGCGGTGCTATTATGGTAGATCGCGTTATGGCTAGCGCGATGTTTTACCCAGCAAACTATGGTTTTATTGCTAATACTTTGGCTGATGATGGTGATCCTGTAGATATTTTAGTGCTTAATGAATATCCTATCCAAGCTGGAGCTGTGATTCCTTGTCGCTTAATCGGTGTTTTAATCATGGAAGATGAAAGTGGAATGGACGAAAAACTTCTTGCAGTTCCAAATTCAAAAATAGATGCGAGATATGATAATATAAAAACTTATACAGACTTACCACAGGCAACTTTGAATAAAATCAAAAACTTCTTTGAAACTTATAAAATTTTAGAACCAAATAAATGGGTTAAAGTGCAAGACTTCAAAGATGAAAAAGCCGCAATTGAAATTTTAGAAAAAGCAATCAAAAACTATAAATAATCTTAGCCCTTTCAAAGGGCTAAGATTAAGGAAAACTCGCAATGAAAAATATCATTTTAGGTGGTGGTTGTTTTTGGTGTATTGAAGCCGTATTTGAACGTCTAAAAGGTGTAATCAATACTGAAGTTGGATATAGCGGAGGAAAACCAAATCCTAGCTATGAAAGCGTGTGTAATGGTGATGGTAACATAGAAGTTGTCAAAATAAATTACGATGAAAAACAAATCTCTCTTCTTGAAATCCTAATACTCTTTTTTAAAATTCATGATCCAACAAGTATAGATAAACAAGGTGAAGATATTGGCATACAATATCGCTCAATAATATTTTACGAAAATGAAGAAGATAAAATTTTAGCTCAAAATTTCATTGAAGAACAGCAAAAAATATTTAGTAAAAAAATAGTTACTAAAATTTCAAGATTGCAAACTTACTATAAAGCTGAAAACTATCATCAACATTATTTTATAAATAATCCCGATCAAGGATATTGTCAAGCTGTAATAGCTCCAAAACTGCAAAAAATACAATCAGACTAATTTCATCTTTTTAAGGTTAAAAAAAATTCAACTTTATTCACAGCCTTTTCACGCTGTGATTTTCTTTTCAAAGTACTTAAAAATAGAACTTTAAGCTTTAAAATAAAGAAAAAATTATTTATTGTTTTTTAAGTTTTTTTATGAATTTGTATTTAAATGTGAATAATTTTATTAATTAACATAATTTCCTAAGTTTAGCTATGAAAAATCCATCATAGTCTAAGCTTGGTAAAATCCGTCTGCATTTTGAAATTTCAGCAAATTCTTCACTTTGCCCTGCTTTAGCCTCAACATTTTCCAAATCAATATCTAAAAGCTCTAATTTAAACTCACTTTTTAAAGCATTCTCTATCACTTCTTCATTTTCTTCTTTGGTAAAGGTGCAAGTACTATATACAAGCTCTCCACCTATTTTTAATGCCTTTAAAGCAGAATGTAGAAGTTTTTTTTGAGTTTTTGCAATATTTTTGATTTCTTTATAACTTTTTTCCAAATCAAAACCTATTTTAGCAAAAGTCGAACAAGGTGCATCAAGTAAGATTTTATCAAATTTTAAAGGACATAAATTGCCTATATTTTTACCATCTTTCATAAAAACTTTAGCATTCACGCCGTAATTTTTAAGATTTTTTTGCAAAATAAAAAATCTATCCCTACTCATCTCATTGCAAGCTAAATAACCTGTATTTTGCATAAAATTTGCAAGATTGATACTTTTACCACCCGGAGCTGCACACATATCAAGAACCCTTTGCCCTGCTTTGACTTCTAAATTTAAAGCACACAAATAAGAAGAATAATTTTGTATATAAAAGTGCGCCTCATTAAAAACTTTCATAGAACTTAAGATAGCCTTATCTTTGGCATCAAACAAATAACAATAAGCATTGATCTTTTTAAATTTTAATTTTTGTTTTAAAAATTCTTTTTCTAATTCTTCAATGCTAATTTTTAAAGTATTTGTAAATACACAAACATTTTTTTCTTGAGTAAAAGAAGATAAAATATTTTGCATTTCATCTTTGGTATAAAGTTTTTCTATTCTAGAGAGCAAAATAATCCTTTATCATGATAAAAGCGGATAAGGAGTCTAATTTACCATCTTTTTTGCGTGTATTGGCTACGCCGTATCCTAAAGCTTCTTTGCTTGTTCCGCTTTCATCTACAAAGCAAATTTCTTTATCAAATTCAAGCAAAGAAACAAAATGCTTAATGCGTCTTGTCATTTCTTCTTCACTTGATCCACCCTTAGGAATGCCTACAATGAGTAAAGAAATCTCATGTATTTTAAGTAAATTTTTGATTTCATTAGCGGCTTGATTGCGATTTTTTCTTAAAACTGCATCTAAAGGCAAAGCGATCTTTTTATCTATGCAAAGCGCTACACCTATGCGTTTTAAACCTACATCTAAAGCCAAAGCTCTCATGCTAAAACCCTTATAAAAAGCCCTTCTATGGAAATTTTTCCCTCAAGTTCATATTCATAAACTTTTTGTCCATAAATTTTTAAAGCCTCATCAACACTCACACCTTTTTTACAAAACTCTAAAAACTCATCTTGATTTATATCTATACTTGCAAACTCACTTACAAATTCTTTAAAATCACAAATTAACTTTGCTTTATTTTCCTTTAAAAGAAAATTAGTTCCTGTGCTTTCTTCTAGTCTTTGTGGTAAAACATATAAAGGTTTATTGAGTTCTAAAGCAAGTTTTGTACTCTGCATAGAACCACTTTTTATATCTGCTTGTGCAACCACAACGGCCTTACTTAAAGCAATAACCAAACGATTTCTTAGTAAAAAATCATAATTTTTTGGCAAATAATCATCTTCGTATTCACTTAAAGCTAAAGCATTTTCATAAATTTGTTTAATGATTTTTTCATTAGTTCTTGGATAAATTTGATCTAAACCATTGGCAAAAATACCTATAGTATTTGGCATAGCTGCCATACTTGCGGTGATATCCACACCCAAAGCACCGCCACTTACCACGCAAAGATGAGCATTTTTAAGCATACTCGCTAAGGAAAAAACACAATTTTTCGTATAAACACTCATACGCCTTGAACCTATAATAGCGATTTTATCTTGTTTTAATAAAGATAAATTTCCTTTATAGTGTAATTTTTTAGGAGGCTTTTTTAAATCTTGAAAAAGCTCTAAAAATTCATCAGGCAAAATTTCACTTGCCATAAATTTCACTCAAATACACAAGATCAACGCTTTTTAACAAATCTTTACTTTGCTCTAAAGCTTTAAAAGTATTTTTTCTAGGATGTCCTATGGCTATAACAAAACCTTTTTTTTGTGTAAGTTTTACCGCACTTTCAAGTTGTTTTTTAACATAATTAACATCATCTTCATTATCCAAAAACACATCTCTTTGTATATAAGGAACATTTAACTCTTTGGCTATTTTATTTGCTTTAGAATTTCCTATAGTTTTAGAATCTACAAAAAATATATTTTGATTTTTTAAAACCTCATAAAGCTTTCTCATAGCTTCTTCATTGCTTGTAAATAAACTTCCCGTGTGATTATTGATGTATCTTAAATCCTTAAAATCTTTTTTAATTTGCTTGATTTTTTTAAAAATTCTTTCTTTGCTATCATTTGGATTTAAAGTATCAAGCTCAGGTTTATTGTAATTAATCGCTGCTAAAGGTAAATGCACCATATAAAAATCAAATTTTAAAGCAAGTTTTGGCGTTTCGCTATGGTTTTTATCTGGCGGAAAAAAAGAAGGATTTAACTTTAAATTTAAAGCTTTTAAACCTCTAACCTGACTTGCATTTGCCATATCATCGATAATAATAGCAAGTTTTGGTTTTTTAGAAATTTTATTTAAATGAATATCTTCATTAAAAGTTAAATTTTGATCTTGGGTTAAATTTGTATCTTTTAGAATAAAATTTTGTTCTAAACTCTGATTTTGCTCTAAACTTAAATTCTGCTCCACACTGCTTAAATTTTGCTCATTTAAACTTGTATTTAAATCATCAATTTCTTGAATTTTTTGCTCTAAAATACTTACAGATTTATTATTATCAAACTCATTCTCTTGAAAAATACCAATTTCATAATGATCTTTATTTAATGAAATTAAATCTTCTTGCTTATCAATAAAATAATCCGGCTTAACAGAAGAAACATCTTGGGAATTTTGATATTTTACTAAAATTCCCAAAGCTAAAGCTATGCAAAGTAAAAAAAGTATAGCTATGATTAAATAACGCTGAATTTGAACTAATTTTTTCTTTGACAATGTTTAGTTCTTATCTTTATCTACTAATTTTTTAGCACTGATCCAAGGCATCATAGCACGCAAATTGCGTCCTGTTTTTTCTATCAAAGAATCATTCATATTTTTGCGTTCTGCATGCATTCTAGCAAAACCTGCACGGCGTTCTAAGATAAAATCTTTTGCAAAAACACCATTTTGTATATCTTTTAAAACACCTTTCATCGCTTTTTTAGTCTCTTCAGTGATAATCTTTGGCCCTGTGATGTAATCGCCGTATTCTGCAGTATTTGAAATAGAATAACGCATATCTGCAATACCACCTTGATAAATCAAATCCACAATGAGTTTCATTTCATGCAAACACTCAAAATAAGCCATTTCAGGTTCATAACCTGCTTCAACCAAAGTTTCAAAACCTGCTTGAATCAAAGCACTAAGTCCACCACAAAGCACAGCTTGCTCACCAAAAAGATCTGTTTCTGTTTCGGCTTTAAAGGTTGTTTCTATAATACCTGTACGTCCACCCCCGATCGCACTTGCATAACTTAAGGCTAAATTTTTAGCATTTTTGCTTTCATCTTGATGGATAGCTATTAAACAAGGAGTGCCACCACCTAGAGTAAATTCATTTCTTACTGTATGACCTGGTGCTTTAGGTGCTATCATGATAACATCTACACCTTTTGGAACAACAATTTGACCATAATGGATATTAAAACCGTGTGCAAAAGCTATAGCCTTGCCTTCACTTAAATTTGGTTTTATTTCGACATTAAAAATATCTGCTTGAATTTCATCAGGAGCTAAAATCATAATCACATCCGCTATCTTAGAAGCCTCACTCACACTCATTACTTCAAAACCAGCATTTTTTGCTTTAACAGCACTTACACTACCTTCACGAAGTCCGATAGTTACATTTACGCCATTATCTCTTAAATTCATCGCATGAGCGTGCCCTTGAGAGCCAAAGCCTATAATTGCTACTTTTTTTGATTTGATTAAATTTAAATCACAATCTTTATCATAATATACTGTAATAGCCATATTCACTCCTTAAAAATTCAAAAATTAAAGGTATTATTATAGCAATTAAAGTATAAATTTCATATTTTTTTTATAAACTTTATGTAAGAATTTTACAAAAAATCATAAAGTATCAAAAGTGAAAGAATTTTTAAACAGTCTTAGTTATGGCATTAACTCTCATGAAGTAAGTAATGAATTTAAACAAATTTTAAGAGAGCTTTTAGCCAATCATATCATTAAAGAACACAAAAACAAATACTATCTTAACAATGGTTTTGCCTTTGGGGTGCTTGATATTTCGAGCAAAGGTACAGGTTTTTTACAATGCTTTGATGAAAGTTTTAAAAAAGATCTTTTGATAGAAAACAAAAACCTAAAAGGTGCAAACTATAAAGATATAGTTGCAGTAAAACTTCTACCTTTAAAGAAAAAACGCCCCAGTGCAAAGGTGATTTTGGTTCTAAAAAGAGCCAATGAAACCTCTTTAGTGATCACCAAAAGGTATGGCGAAGCCGTACTTGGAATGAATATCAAAACAGGATTAAGCACCGCCTTAAAAGCTTCTCAAAAATCCTTAAAATTGCTACCTTTAGGAACAGTTTTAAAAATAGAAAATGAAAATAACAATATCATAGAAGTTTTAGGGCATATTGATGATGAAAGTATAGATGAAAAAATCTCTTTAGCCCTTTTCAATAAAAACAACGAATTTAGCGACGCTTGTATCAAAGAAGCCCTAGCAAACGGCGATAGTGTTGATGCGAGTATGTATGAAAATCGCATGGATTTAAGAGCCTTGCCTTTTTGCACTATAGATCCTATACATGCAAAAGATTTTGATGATGCGATTTATTTTGACACTCAAAAACGAGAAATTTATGTAGCTATTGCTGATGTTAGCGAATATGTTTATGCTTATAGTGCTATAGATAAAGAAGCAAGAAATCGTGGATTTTCTATTTATTTTCCGCACATTGCTATACCTATGTTACCGCATCCTTTAAGTGAAAATATCTGTTCTTTAAAACCTCATTTAGATCGCTTAGCGTATTGTTTTAAAATCACACTCGATCATGAAAATAAAGTCATCAAAGAAGAACTTTTTGAAGGTATTATCAACTCAAAACGCCGTTTTAATTATGATGAAGTTGATGAAATTTTGGTACAAAAACCTGATTTAAAAGAACTTTCATGGCTTTATGAGCTTTTTGAAATCACAAAAAATTTACGCAAAATGCGTCTTAAAAATGCCTTTGAATTTCGCACCGAAGAATTAAGAATGAATTTAGATGAAAATTTAAGTCTAAAAAGCACAGTTTTTGAAAAAGACACGCCTTCGCATAATTTGATCGAAGATTGTATGCTTTTAGCCAATAAAGCCGCAGCAAAACTCATAGATATAGGCGTTTTTAGAAATCACTTAAGTGCTGATACAAGAAAAATCGATAAGCTTTTAAATGAATTACGCGAACTCGGAATCGATGTAAATTTTAAACCCAATCTTCCTGAGCTCATACGCGACATACAAGCTTTAGCTGATGAATTAAATTTAAGAGCAGAAGTAGATAAACTCATCATCAAAGCACAAAAAAAAGCGGAATACTCTAGCGTAAATGCGGGGCATTTTGGCTTAGGTTTTGATAAATACTCACATTTTACAAGCCCTATAAGAAGGTATTCTGATCTTATTTTACACAGACTTTTAAAAGCCAAACAAAAAAACGATGAAAAACTTTTTAATTATCTACTTTTAAACATAGAAAGCACTTGCGAGAATCTTAGCACACTTGAAAGAGAGGCGGATAAGGTTGCTTTTGATTTTATGGATAGAAAATTTGCTAGATGGGCAGCTAAAAATATAGGCAAAAAATTTAAAGCTTTAGTTGTGCAAAATGATGGACTTTGCATAGCTAAACTAGATGATGAAATCAAAGGAGCAGATATAATCCTTTATGATACGCGTGTAAATTTGCTAGAAAGTGTTGAGGTGCAAATCATAGAAGCGGATATAGTTATGGCAAAAATTTATGCTAAAATCACCCAAAGACTTATAAAGGAAGAAAATGTATAGAAAAGAGCTTCAAATCTTACTTTCTAAAGATTCAATACCTAATTTTTTCTTTCTTTATGGAGCAGATAATTTTCAAAGCGAACTTTATGCTGAATTTATAAAAGAAAAATATAAGCCCGATGAAACTTTAAAACTTTTTTTTGAAGAATACAACTTCACTCGTGCGAGTGATTTTTTAAGCGCAGGATCGCTTTTTAGCGAAAAAAAATTACTAGAAATCAAAACTTCTAAAAAAATTCCAACAAAAGATCTTAAAATTTTAGTCGAACTTTGCAAAAACAATACGAACAATTTCTTTCTTTTAGAGCTTTATGATGAAAATTCTAAACAAAGCGATATAGAAAAAATTTTCTCTCCTCATTTTGTAAGATTTTTCAAAGCTAACGGAGCTAAAGAAGGCGTGGAACTTTTAAGCATAAAAGCAAAACAACTAGGGGTTGAAATCACTCAAAATGCTTTATTTACTCTTTTTGCAAGTTTTGATGAAAACTTATATCTTGCTGCGAGTGAGCTTAATAAATTTAGTGGTTTAAGAGTAGATGAAAAAACCATAGAACAATACTGCTATAGTTTGAATACAGGAAGTTTTGAAAGCTTTTTTGAGAAAATTTTAAAAAAACAAGACTTTAAAAGCGAACTTGAAAAAATTTTAGATAATTTTAATGAAATTGCTTTAATCAACTCTTTGTATAATTCTTTTTATCGTTTGTTTAAAATCGCACTTTATGCTAAAGTCAATGGTAAAATTGACTTTAAAGATCTTTTAGGCTATACTCCACCTCCTCAAGTGGGACAAAATTTAAGCTCTCAAGCCTTTAATTTAAAAATCGAACAATATAAAGAAATTTTCACTCTTTTGCTTAAAAGCGAATACGAGCTTAAAACCAATTCTAAGCTCGTAAAAAAAGAATTTTTGATTTCAAATTTGCTTAAACTTGCAAGGATTTTGAAAAGCTAGATTTATATACTTGGTAAAAATAAATATTACTTATCTTTCATCTTGAAAACTTACAAATTCATCAAAACTACTAAGGAATTTATCATTTATATTAAAGTTCTTGTTTATAAAAAACGGTAAAGATTGAAGAGTTAATTTTTTATCATCCTTGGTGGTTATTATTTTTCCTTTTAAAGTCTCTAAGAATTCTTCCTTCCAAGCATCTTTTGCTATTGCTAAATGCTCTCCTTTTGTTTCTATAAAACATTGTATGCTTAAAAAATTATCATCATCTTTATTTTTCTTACCAAAGAAAATAAAATCAGGTTCAAATCCCATAGCATAAGTTACTTCATCTTTTCTATTATCGTAAATTTTAAATTCTTCAAAGCCTTCATTTCTTATAACAAACCATTTAGAAAACACTTTATTGATTTCATCTTTTTTCACTTCTATAAAATTTAAAAATTCTTTTTCTAAATTACTATCAAAACAAAAAGTTTTGTGATAAAGCCACTCAAAATTCATTTCCTTAAAATTCTCTTTATTTTTAAATACTACCTTATTCCCTATATTAAATTCATGAGTTATAAACTCACTTACTTCGTATTCTTGTTTTATGTTTTGCTTGAGCGATTTAAAATTTTCTAAAATATATTTGGCTATTTCAAGATTATTTATTTGATTAAATTCTTGTCGTTTTGAAAAACAAACAACTGTATTTTTTAAACAATTTTCTATAAAATCTTTTTTGCTTTTAAAAGTAAAATTTTCATTGATTTTGTTAAAATCAAGTCCTAATATATTCATAGCTTTTAAAAAATATATATTATCTATATGATTAAGAGCAGATGGTTTTTGAAGATCATATTCTTCTTTGATTTCTTCAAATTTCTCCTCACTTTCTTTTATAGAATTTGAAAAATAAGGAATTTGCAAACCTTTTATTTTTTGTTCCATCTCAATTCTTGTAATGTAAAAATTTTTCAAATCACGCTTTTTGATTCTTTTATTATTAGCGTAATAAATTTTGTTATTTTTAATAATCTCTTTTATTTTTTCATTGACTATTAAATCTATGCGTGTTTTTTCCTCCTCAAATAATAATCCTTCTTTATTCATGCTTTCATTGAGTTGCTTGATAAACTCAACATCATTTCTAGTATGATAAGTTAATTTCTCTAAAGCATTTAACTCATTTTCAAGATCACTATCATACTTTCTTTTAAATCTAAACTCATCATCAAAATCAAACAAATCGCTTTTGAAAGAATAATATCTAGCACCTCTTCCTATAAGTTGTGCTTCCTTTGTGGTTATTGTTTTACTTGCCTTTTTATTTCCAAGCCTAACTATATCAAAAAGATTTAAAACATCCCAACCTTCATTAAGTTTATCAACGCAAAAAATAACTCTTATTTGATTATCTTTTTCTTCTAAGCTATTAAGTAAAATTTGATTTTTTTCTAGCTCTTTATCATCATTTGTGTTTAACATATAAAGCGTTTTAAAATTATTTTTCAAAAAATTTACAATAGTTTTTGCATAAGTATTTTGATATTCTTTTTTAAAAAACTCTAAACTTTTATTTAAAAGATCACTTTCTTTGTTTATATTTTTATAAAAATCTTCTATATGCAAGCTTTCTAAATTATCTATAAAATCTATAAATTTTTCTTGATTTTGCATAGATTCTTTTATAGATTCACTCTTAAGTAAAACAACAGGCTTTAATATGATATTATATTTTTGAGCCAACAACTCTCTATAAAGACTACAAAGCACGGCTCCTAAAAATCTATGTTCTAAACTATCATTGTCATACTTAACTAAAAATATACGTTTAGAATATCCCTCTTTGCAAAATTCTCTTAAGGTGTATTCATAAATAATTTTATCTTGATATTTCTCCAAAACATTAAATTCTTGCGGAATAGTAGCACTAAATTCAAATAATAAATTTTCATTATTGCTTTCATAAGCTCTTTTTATAATAGCTTCCCAACCTTCTTTAAGCTCGTTTTCGTTTTTGCTTTTAGTATCACTATTTAAATGATGAGCTTCATCAGCTAAAAATACAAGCTTTTCATCTTTTAAATCTTCAAAGCTTAAAGAATTTTCTCTTTCATTTTTAAAAAGAGAAAATAAAGCTTGTATAGTTGTAAAATATATATTAATGCATTCATTTTTGCTTTCAAAAAGATTATTTATAATATTAATTTCTATATTTTTAGAGTCTATATTTATATTTTCTTTAAAAAGATATTTGCTAGAATATTTATTTGCAAAATTTGCTTTAGTTTTTTCTAAAATCGAAGTAGAATTTACAAAAAATATAAAATTTCTATATCCTTTGTTATAACAATCTAGTATTAATGCAGCCATTATAAGAGTTTTTCCACTTCCTGTTGCCATATTAAACATTAAATGTCTTTGTTTTATGCTATCAGAATTTGCATAATAATACTTTAGAGCTTTTTCTTGATAAATTCTTAATTCTTTTGATAAATTCTCTTTTACGTAAAAAGGAATTTCTATTTGCTCTATACCTCTTTTTCCAAATTCTTCTTGTAAAAGCTCGTGTAGTTTTTTATTAAACATTTTCATCACCATAAAATATTTTATTAAGTTTTATTATTTCTTTAGACAAGGCATAATCTTCATCTTTTATATCACCATATAAAAGATAATCCATATTAGAGTCTAAAACAAGTTTTAAAATTTCTTTTTTGCTTTCTAAGTCTAAATTTTCAAATTCTTTATCTTTTAAAATTTCATTTATATCTACTCTATAATCTAAAAAAGCTTTGGTTTTTAACTCTTGATAAATATTATCTAGTTCTTTTTCATCATTTAAATTTTGTATTTTTTCTTTATAAATTGCATTAAGTGGCATAAGCTCAGCATAAACAAAATTTCCACCACCTTGCCAATTTATTGCTTTGCTGATACCACCTTGCTCACCTTCTATGACTTTTTTGAGTCTTTCTTTTGTGATAGTTTCTATATAATCCATTTGTTCTATGCCTATCCATTTGCGTTTCATTTTATGAGCAACGGCTAGAGTAGTGCCACTTCCCGCAAAAAAATCCATTACTATGTCGTTTTCATTTGTAGAAATTTCTATAATTCTTTGAAGTAAAGCTTCGGGTTTTTTTGCATTGCTAAATTGAGTATCCCCTTCTTTTGTTAAATTTGTCATTGCGAAAGCAAAATCCCATAAAGTTCCAGCTAATTCTTTTTTAAAAATTTGCTTATCTTTAATTTCTACAACATCTTTTAGCCATGCGAATAAATTTAATTTTTCTCCATTATAAAATTGCTCGTATACAACACCTTTATTTCTTCCACTTTTTGGGGTATATTCTATAGATATAAGATAAGGACTTAAATTTAATTCTTTTAATTTTTCAAGAACTCTCACTCTAATTGAACTTTGTGGCATCGTGGTTCTAAAAATTTTATTTACATAATGATAAAAAATTTCTTTCTCATTCATTTTAAAATCTTTTATCATTTGTCCTATGGATTTTATATCATAATTAATTCTTTCAAAAATTTTAATTTCATTGCCATCACCATCAAGTGTTGTAGCTATTAACTTTTTTTCACCGCCATTGAGTAGAGCCGAAGTATATTTCCAACTAATATTATTTTCTTTACAAAAACTTATATGAGAATACAATTCTCTAGAATCATATACAGATTTAAATTGTTCTAATTTTTCATAACTTTTACCATAAATTAAAATATACTCTATATTTTTCTTAAATCTTTTATCTTCTCCTCCTCCACTTGCTCCTGCAATATTTTTTAATTTAACAGCTATACTATTTACAAAATTATCTCTTCCAAAAATCTCATCCATAAGTACTTTTAAATATGCTTGTTCATTATCATCACATTGCACAAAAATCACACCATCATCTCTTAAAAATTCCTTAGCAATTTCAAGGCGATTTTTCATAAAAGTAAGCCAAGTAGAGTGTTTAAATTTGTCATTATAACCAAAACTATCATTACCCGTATTATAAGGTGGATCAATGTAGATTAATTTTATTTTATTTGCATAAAGCTTTTTTAAAGAATGTAACACTAGTAAATTATTGCCTTTTATGAGCAAATTTGGATTATTTTTTAAATATTCTTGTAAATTTTTTATTTCACCTATTAGTTCAAAATTCTGCAAAGCTTTTTTATCAAATAACACATCTATTTCATCATGAGCTAGTATTTCATTGAAAAATATCTCTTGTGTTTTTTGCTCATCTTTACTTTGTCCGCCTTTTATAATGCCATCTTTAAAAGCAAAATTTAATACTACTTCGTTATTTGTTTTTAAAAGAGATTTTGTTTTATTTGCAAGTCCTATTTTGTTAGCATAGCTTGTAAAGCTACCACTTAAATTTTTAAGATCTAAAAATGTTAAAAATTCATTTATTTTAAAAATCAAAACTTTTTTATTAAAAATAAAAAATCTATTTTTAAATTCTTCTTTATATTTACTTTCTTCTAAAAGATAATTAAACAATCTTTCATCATAATTTTGTGCTAAATTTCTAACTTGTCCTAAAGTTTCAAAATGTTCTTCTAAATCTTGCAATAATTTATCTTTTAGCATATTTTAATCCTTGTAAAATTAAAAATTTTATTTTATTATAATACTAGAAATTATATAAAATCAAACAAAAAACAATGTTTCTAAATTTATTATCTCACTCCATCACAAGTCGCATAAGGTGCAAGTCCTCACCTTGTGTGATTTTGTATTCTATACTTTGACATTTAGGACACTTAAAAACATTTTCTTCTAAAATGCTTGTTTGATCGCATTTTAAGCATAAAATTTCAAGTGGGGCAAGTTCTATAAAAAGTTTAGCATTTTTACAAATATTTGAGTTTTCTTTAAAAGTTTCAAAACAACGCTTAAAAAGATCCACTTCTATACCGCTTAAACGCCCGATTTTTACATAAATTTCTTGCACATTGTAAGCCTTATTGTTTAAGGCATTTTCTTCACAAAGTTCGATTAAAGATTCTACTATACTTAATTCGTGCATTAGCAAATTCTTGGTAAAAGTTCGCCTTTAGGGCTTTCTAAAAAGCGTTTTGCTCCATAAGCGTTTTGTAAGATCACGCGTGCTTTTTTCTCTTCTAAAACTTCTCCTATAATACTCGCATTTACATTGTATTTTTTTAGAATTTCCAAGGCTTTTAACCCATCTTCTTTTTCCACACAAAGTATAAAAGTGCCTTCATTTGCAAGCTCATAGGCTTCATAACCAAAAAGCTCGCAAAGTCCTAAAACCTCATCTTGAACGATGATTTTTTCTTCAAAGATCAAAAGATCATTTCCACTTTGCTTTGCCCACTCATTTAAAACCGCACTAAGTCCCCCACGAGTAGCATCTCTCATTGCTACAACCTTTATATCTTTTTCTAAAAGCTCTAAAACCTCTTTATCTAAAGCCTTACAATCACTTTTAACATTAGCTTCTAACTCATTTCTTTTGATTAAAACACTAGCTCCATGCCTTCCTATATCACCTGAAAGAAGTATGCTAAGCCCTGCTTTGATATTTTTACTTTCTTTTTTAGAAATAATTTCACCTAAGGCTGTAGTGTTGATATAAATTTCATCTGCTTTACCCTTAGGAACAACTTTAGTATCGCCACAAACTAACATAACTCCACATTTTTCACATTCTTCTTTAATGCTTTTTAAAATACGTTCTAATTTTTCTAGCTCAAAACCTTCTTCTAAGATAAGCCCTAAGCTTAGATATTTTGGCTTAGCACCCACCATCAAAACATCATTAATAGAACCACAAACACAAAGTTTACCTATATTAACCTCTTCATCTAAAAAAATCGGACTTAAAACAAAAGAATCCGTGCTTAAAGCCAAATTTCCCAAAATCGCTGCATCATTATTTGCGTTTAAAATTTCATTATCAAAGATCTTAAAAAGCTTAGTTAAAAGCTCATTCATCTCTTCTCCACCGCCTCCGTGGGCTAAGGAAATATTTTTCATGCATTCACCTTTGAGTATTTATAATACGCCGCACAAGCACCCTCGCCAGAAACCATACAACTTCCTATAGGACTTCTTGGCGTACAAGCCTTGCCAAAAACTTTACAATCATAAGGCTTGGCCAAACCTCTTAAAATTTGCCCACAAATACAGGCTTTGCTTTCATTTTTACTTTGCACCGTACAATCAAATTTTTTACTCGCATCGTAAGCGCTAAATTCTTCTTTTAACTCCAAGCCTCCATTTTTAATAAGTCCTAAGCCACGAAATTCAAAATCACACACCCTAAAGTATTTTTTTACTAAATTTTGTGCTTTAACATTGCCTTCTTTGCTTACGGCTCTTTTGTATTGATTATACACTTTAAAAGTGCCTTCATTGCTTTGTTTTATGATATTTAACACACTTTCTAAAATATCAACTGGCTCAAAACCACTCACCGCTATAGGGGTTTTAAACTTTGCTGCTAAAGGCTCATAAATACCATAACCTGTTATCACACTCACATGAGAAGGGCCTAAAAAAGCATTGATTTTTACATTTTCATCATTCATGATCGCTTCCACAGGTGCTGGAACCGTGATATGATTGATATGAAAAAAGACATTATTTATTTTTTCTTCTATAACCTTTTGAAGAAGTAAAGCACTCATAGGCGTAGTGGTTTCAAAACCTATAGCAAAAAAGATGATATTTTTGTTTAAATTTTGCTTAGCGATTTCCAAAACTTCAAGCGGAGAATAAAGTGCTCTAACATCAGCCCCTTTAGCTCTTAAATCCAGTAAAGAAATTTCACTTCCAGGCACCCTTAAAAGATCCCCTAAGGTACAAAAAATCGTATCTTTCATGGAGGCTAGCTTAATAGCTGTATCAATGCGAACTCTTGGCATAACACAAACAGGACATCCTGGCCCATGGATAAAGTTAATTTCCTTTGGCAAAATAGAAGGCAGGGCATATTTCATAATACTATGCGTATGCCCACCGCAAATTTCCATGATATTGATAGGATTTTTAAGTTCTTGTTCTATAAGTTTTTTTAAAGCTAAAATGCTTTCTTTATCTCTAAATTCATCGATGAAATTCATTTAAACCCAAATCTCCCTCATCACTTTTTATCTCTCCACTATTCATTTTTTCTACTATTTCTTGATAGGTTTTAATGCTTTCTAGTGCAGCTTCTTTGTCGATTTTTTCCATAGCAACGCCTACATGGATTAAGACATAATCGCCCTGTTTTAAAGGCTCATCAATCAAATCCAAATTAACTTTTCTTTTCACACCTAAAGTTTGTACTAAAGCATTGTTTAATTCATCGATTTCTAAAATTTCAGAAGGTATAGACAAACACATTAAAAAAGCTCCTTTTTAAGTTTAAGCACCTTATACCAAAGCTCCATATTAGTGCCATTTTTTGCATCAAGAGTGATAATATCTGCTCTAGGATTTAATTCTTTAATCAAGCTAGTCGCCTCTTTAATATCGAAATCAAAATGATGGGCCAAATCTGCCTTTGTGATTAAAACTATATCAGCCTTTTTAAACATCACAGGGTATTTTTGCGGTTTATCACTTCCTTCAGTTATCGAAAGCAAAACCACATTTAAATGCTCTCCTAAATCATAACTTGCAGGACAAACCAAATTTCCAACATTTTCTATAAAAAGCAAATCCACATCATCAATGGCTAAATGATGCAAAGCCTCATGCACCATAAAAGCGTCCAAATGACAGCTTTGTCCTGTAGTGATTTGATACGCCAAAGCTCCGGCATTTTTTACCCTTAGAGCGTCATTATTGGTTTCTAAATCCCCTTCAATCACAGCAATTTTAAGTTCATTTTTCAAAGCCTTAATCGTGCTTTCTAAAAGCGTGGTTTTTCCACTACCTGGAGAACTCATTAAATTGATACAAAGCGTGTTAGCTTCATTAAAATGCGCTCTATTATGCTTAGCTTCTTCATCATTTTTGCTTAAAATTTTAGAAATCACTTCTATGGTTTTACCCTCTTTTAAGCTTGGATTTTCATGATGGTGATCGTGATGATGACCATGCGTATGGCTTGAATTTATAGAGCAGCCGCAATCTTTACACATTTTCTTTCCTTCTATATTTTTGTTTCATTTTAACCTTAAAAGCATTAAAAAATTATGAGTTTTTAGAATATTTGCTTTATTTTTCTAAATTTAAAAAATGCACCATTTGTCCTAAGGCTATGGAGCTATCATTACAAGGGTACTTTAAAGGTATAAAAAAATCAAAATTTTTAGCTTTTAAAATTTCAAGCAAGGTTATGTTTTGAAAAACCCCTCCGCTTAAAAGCACTTTTAAATCATAATCTTTGCTAAAATCTATGATAAAATTTGCCAAGGCATTAAACATACCTGTAATCGCCTTAGTTTTTTCATCTTGCAAAGCCCCTAGGATTAAATTTTTAAAATTAACCTGCCCTTTTTCTACAAAAAGCTTATAAGAAAAATCAAGATTTTTATCATAAAAAGCTTCACACATTAAGCCAACTTGAGCTTCATAAGAACTTTTTTCTAAGTTAAAAACAATACTTCCAAAAGCATCGATAATGCGTCCTAAAGAACTTGTTTGTAAGTTAGAATGAGAATAAATTTTTTTAAGATTTTTAAGTTTAATTTTTGGAATTTTTGCTAAAAAATCCTTAGCCTTATCTTCTAAATCATAATGAAAAATAAGACTTAAGGCTAAATTTTGTATATTTTTAATATCACTATTTATAAGAGTGAAATTTTCAAAATGTGCAATTCTTTCATATTCTTTTAAATTTCCTACAAAAACTTCTCCACCCCAAATTTTACCATCTTCGCCATAACCTGTTCCATCACAAATAAAAGCTAAAGCCTTTTCATCTTTTGCAAAATTTTCTTCGTATTCAAAATAAGCCGCACAAAAATGCGCATAATGATGAGAAATTTTAATCCTTTCTTCAAATTCTTTTGCATAGCTAAAATGCGGGTGTTTATCACACAAAATCGCATCAAATTTCAAATCATAATTTTGTTTAAAAAATTCTAAAAGTTTAAAAAATCTCTCATGCACATCAAGACTTTTCAAATCCCCTATATAAGGAGAAATTAAAAGTTTATTTTCATAAAAAATCACAAATTCATTGTTAAGTTCCGCACCTAAAGCTAAAAAAGTGCCTTTTTTATTAAAATTTCTTTCCAAATAAAAAGGATTTAAACCCCTTGAAGTACGCAAAAACATAGTTTTGCCATTTACCACTTGAGCTATGCTGTCATCACTTGCATTGATAATTTCCCTATCATAATCCAAATAAAAATCAAAAACTTTATCAAGTTTTTGACGCAAATTAAACTCATCTTTAATGATACTTTCTCCGCTTAAATTCGCACTTGTTGCCACAAGATTTCCTTTAAAATACTCAAAAAGCAAAAGATGTAAAGGCGTATAAGCTAGCATAATGCCGATTTTATCTACATCAGGAGCGATTAAAGAAAAGGCTTTTTTTGCCTTTAAAATCACAATAGGAGCCAAAACCCCACCAAGCAAAGCTTCTTCTTTTTCATCTATAAAGGCAAGTTCTTTAGCACTTTGTAAATCTTTACACATCAAAGCAAAGGGTTTTTTGGGGCGATTTTTTCTAAGTCTTAGAGTTTTTAAAGCTTCTTCATTAAACGCATCACACATGAGATGAAAACCGCCCATGCCTTTAATGGCTAAAATTTTACCTTCCTTTAAAAACTTCGCACTTTGTATAAAAGCTTCTTGATCTTTGGCTAAAATTTCACCCTTTGGATTTTTAAGAAAAACATTGATTTTGCATTTAGGACAACTAATAGGCTGGGCATGAAAACGCCTATTTTTAGGATCTTCGTATTCGCTTTTACAAAACTCACACATCAATAATTCTTGCATAGAGGTATTAAATCTATCATAAGGAAGACTTTTTATAATACTAAAGCGTGGCCCACAATGTGTGCAAGTGATAAAAGGATATAAAAAGCGTGGATTTTTTTCATCAAAAAATTCTTTTTTACACTCCTTACAAAACGCAAAATCGCTTAACATAGGCGTGCTTTTTGTATTCTCTAAAGAAGGAGTAATGCTAAAATTCTCATAGTTTGAAATTGAAATTTGCGTGATTATAAGCTGATCTATTCTTGCTAAAGGTGGAAGATGATTTTTTAAATTTTCTATGAAATTTTCACATTCTTTTTGAGTGCAAGCAAGGATGATTTCTATCCCAAAACCATCATTTCTTACTTCTCCAAAAAGCTTTGATTTCAAAGCTAGTTCATAAACTAAGGGGCGAAAACCCACCCCTTGAACTAGACCTGAAATTTTGATCTTATACCCTAAGTGGCGCATCGCTTAACTGACAATTTTTAAGATGTTTTAAAGTATTTTTAAGTAAAGATTTATGTTCAAACAAAGATCCACTTATAAGTGCTAAATCACTTTGCTTTTTCTCTCTTAATTCATCATAAGTATCACGCAAGAAATAAGCCAAACTCTCAACCGCTCCATAAGCGATATTAGCACTATCTACACCTGCTAACATAAAACTCATGGCAGATCTTAAAGTCCTTGTATAATCAAAACTTTTATCTTCTTTCAAACGATAATCAATCTTTACTCCACGAGGCATTTTTGACTCATCAGCGATTTTTAAAAGCTCACTAGCACTCTCTTGTAAATTTTTACCCAAATTTAGCACTCTACCTACTAACCCAAGCAAAGAATAAAAATTGTTTTTAAGTTCAAAACTCTCATTTAAAAGCGGAAATTCTTTGGCAAAATTTTCTAAAAGTCTTGCGCCGATTTCATCTTTTTGTATCTCTTCATAAAGCTCTTTGCTGTGTTTTGGCAAGAAAAGTTTAAGCAAATTAAGCTCTTTATTGACAAGCAAAATATCTTCATAATCCTTACTAAGCTCTAAAATAAAAGCCTTTTCTTTACAACGGCTTACAAGATAAGAAATTCTTGCCATATTTTTATCTTCTTTAGAAAAAATAAGCTCTCTTGCCTTAGCATTGATAAATTCAAAGCCTTCCAAAACCACCACTTGCTCATCTAAAGCACTGATATAAAAATCTTTTTGATACTCTTCTATCTTTTTTACGCTTAAAAATTTATACTCATTTTCAAAAAGTTTCAAACCTAAAGCAAAACAAAATAAATCCCTAGCAAGTCTAATTTTAAAATCACTAAAATCAAGATTGTGATTTTTTCTAAACATAGCATTAAGCCTTAGCTTCATCAAAGGTTTTTCTAAACTTGCAAGAAGTTTTAAATTTTCATTTGAACAAACAAAAACTGAATTTATAGCCTTAATATCACAAGGAAGTAAAAAATCTCCTATAAATTCGTTCTTAAACAAAGAAAATTCATAAATACCATTTTTATCTTTCAAATAAATCTTTTTTTCTTGACTTAACAAATCAAAGGCAAGATTTAAAAAAGTATTGAAATTTTCTTCATTGATTTTTTCAAATTCTGATAAATTGCTTGAAAATTCACACTCACAAAACACGCCCCATTCGTTTTTGTTTAAAAGTTTTTTTTCTTGATAAGCATTAGAATTTAAATGAGTAATATAAGAAAATCTTGAAAATTCTTTATCTTCTGGTATACAAGGGTTAAAACCCTGCCCCGCTTTTACATCAAATTTTTTCAAAAAAACGCTATGACTCATGAAATTCAAAGAATCGCAAAAAGTCTTTAAATTTTCTTCATCTGCATCGATAGAAAAATGATAGGTATTTTCTTCTTTGCTAAGGATATAATTGTAATTTTTCGCATAAAAACGCAATAAATATTCAAAAATATCATTATCTGCATTATAAATAAAATCAAAATCCAAAGTCATATTATGCCTTTTTTGAAAAATAAACTATAAATATAACATTTTTAACTTAAAAATTCTTTCTCTCTTTGCCTAAAATCACTCATAAAATGCTCTATAAAAGTATAAAATTCTTTGCTGTGATTGGGGAATTTTAAGTGGCTTATTTCATGCAAAACCACATATTCAATAGCATTTAAACTCTTTTGAATGAGTTTTAAATTTAAATTAATATAAGCTTTATTATGATTGCAAGAACCCCAACGCGTTTTCATATTTTTAATGCTTAAATGCGTATAAAATAAACCTGTTTTTTTACTCCATTTTTTAAGATAAAAAGTAAAAATCTTTTTAGCATTTTGTCTTAAAAATAAATCTAATTTTGCTTTATTTTGACAAATTATTTTATCTTTATCAAAATAAGTTTTTTTGACATTTTCATCAAAAATAATTTTATATTTTTTAGCTAAAAAAATTAACTCATCATCCTTTAAGGCTTTTTTTTCAAATCTTTTTTTTGCCTCATTCATCCAAGAACTTGATTTATCTAAAAACTCATAAACACTTTTAAAGGTGCAAAAATAAGGAATGCTAAGAACAAATTCACCCCTTTCATTGAGCCTTAATCTTAAAGTTTTTATGCGTTTTTTAGAATAAAAATAGCACTCATCTTTATAAATAAATGATTTTAAACTAGAGCTTTGCCTTGCCATTTTTTGCTTTTCCATCTGTATGAATTTACCATTCCACGCAAAAACTCATCTGCACAAAATCCTATCCAAACCCCTAAAATTCCAAGATTAAAATGAAAACAAAGCACATAACCCACAGGTAAAGATACCCCCATCATAAAAACAAGTCCGCTAAAAAATGGAAACTTAGCATCGCCACTTGCGCGCAAGGAATTTACCATAACTATATTAAAAGTTCGTGAAATTTCAAGAAAGATTGAAAGAGCAAATAAAGGTATCATTAAATTTTTTAACTCTTCTTTAAGCCCTAAAATTTGCATAGTAAAATCTTGACAAAGATAGTTCAAAAGTGCCACTAAAGCACTCGCTATTACACTAAAATATAAAGCACGCCAAGCGTGTTTATAAGCTATATTTTCATATCTAGCACCGATTAATTTACCTACTATAATTTCATTAGCTATGCT
Organism: Campylobacter sp. BCW_6461; assembly: GCF_001762735.1. Lineage (NCBI taxonomy): Bacteria > Pseudomonadati > Campylobacterota > Epsilonproteobacteria > Campylobacterales > Campylobacteraceae > Campylobacter > Campylobacter sp. BCW_6461. The sequence continues at coordinate 125,376 of NZ_MJXJ01000023.1, forward strand.
CGTAGCTTGTCCTATAAGCATGATAAGCATTGAAATTTGAAAATAAATCGTTTGCACACTCAAACTCGCCTCACCTAAACTTGCTACAAAAGCAAAAGCTATAGTGTATTGGACTATCCACAAAAGATTTTCCCCTGCTGAAAATCCACCTATATTTAAAACCTTTTTTAAAACTTCTTTTTCAAGTTTTATCATTTCTTTGATTTTAAGATGAATTTTAAGTTTATAAAAAAGTATCGCAAACAAAGCAACTATAGCAACAATGCGAGCAAAAATATTACTAAGCCCTATTCCAAAAAGTTCTGACTTTGTATAATGCAAAACATAATAATTTCCGCAAATCACCACTATATCCATCAAAAAACCTATAAACATGACCCAATAAGCCATATTATAAACCCTTACAATAGCAGCTAAAACAATACCTATGGCATCAAAAAACAAACAAATTGCAAGCATATGTAAGTAAATTTCGCTATCTTTGAGCAATTCTTGTGGAATTTTTAAAAGATAAAGCAAATACTCCCCATGCCATAAAATAAGCACACCGCATACAAAGCCTAAAAGTGCATTTAAGAACAAACTTTGATGAATCACTTTTCTTGCTAAAACATGATCTTTTGCACCAATTGCTTGTGCGATCAGCACACTACAACCCACACTTAAAAATGAAAAAATAGTGATAAAAAGATCTAAAATTTGATTTCCAGCGCCCATAGCACCAACAAGAAAATTAGAATAATGCGACACCATAGCGGTATTGATAATCACAGTTAAATACTTAGAAAGCAAATCCCAAAATATAGGAAAACTAAGTCTTGTTAAGGAGAGTTGTTTTTTTGCCATGATATTATCTTATCTCTTTTTTTAAATATTTCTTTTAAAAAACAATTCTACTTAAAAATTACTTTTTTAAATATAAATATTTAATATACTCAATTTGTTATATTTAAAATAATTTGATGATTTTCTTCTTTGAAAGTATACACTAGCTCATCACATTTATATGAGACTTCCTTCTTGCAAATTTTATCTTGCAAAGGTTCTTTTAATATTTGCAATAAATGTTTTTTAAAAAATAATTTTGTGCTCAATCCCATTCCATGATTTAAATTTTTAATAAACTTATTATCAACTTGTGAAATAGCAAAAAATTCTACTTTAAAATTTAATTCTTTTAAAATATGTACAAAATTTTCCTTATTTTTAAAAGGAGATCTTTCATCAAAAATACTATGATATAAAATATATTTTGGATTTGGGTATAAGCTTTGTATTATTAGATGTTCTTTGTTTAATGGTTCTCTTATGATTTTTCTAGCATTTGAAAAATAATTTTTTGAAAATTTATTATTATTCCAATAAGTTTTATCACTTAAATATAAAAATATATTTTTAAATAAAGTATCATCATATGTTCCATGATATCTAGTAAAATCGATTTCTTTTCCAAAACCTATAAGTCTAAAAATATTTCCAAACAAATTAACAAAAGAAGAATTATCTAATATAAAATCAATACTCCAAGGAGCTATTTTTGCACATAAATTTGCTAAATATCCGCCATATGAATTTCCAAACAAAATCGTTCTAATACCCCCCCCCTCATTAGTTTAAATGGAGAATTTTCTTTTATATAAAAAATAGCATTTAAAATATCCATAGCTTGCATTATACCAAAATTTTGATATTCATTTTTAGATGGTAAAAAGCTTACATGCGTTCTTAATTTATAGTTTTGATTTAGTTTTTGATTTAATTTTAATTTTTGAATTTCTTGATCTATTCTTATAAAAGCATTATTTAGATCTTCATAAGAATTTATATCAAAAACATTTATATGGTTTAAATTGATAGTTTTTAAGCTAGTATCCAAAATAATTTTATCTATATCATCTAAATAAAAACTAGAACCCAAATGAGGTCTATTTCCTATGCAATGATAGTTAATATTAATAATAGCAACATTATAATTTCTAGCCAAGTAATCATCGACATAAATATAGTTATTCATATCTTCAGCACCACCTGGAATAATACAAACAATAGCTTCTATTTCTTTACTATCATCATAAGTCAATCTAAATTCTAATTTACTTCCCCTTTTGATATTTAATTCTACATCATCACAAGAATCTATAGAATAAATTTGGTTTATAATCATATTAAACCTTTTTTTGGAAATTTTTAATTAATTATATCATCAAATTTCCAAAAAATAAATCTCACCCAAAAGCACCGCTTAAGTAAGCCTTGGTTTTTTCTTGTTTTGGATTTTCAAAAAATTCCTTGCTTTCTCCAAATTCTATAAGCTCACCTAGGTGAAAAAATGCCGTATAATCAGCTACGCGTTTGCCTTGTTGCATATTATGCGTAACCATGATCATAGAAAGATTATGGCTTAATTCTTTCAAAAGCTCTTCAATCACGCCTGAACTAATAGGATCAAGTGCAGAAGTTGGCTCATCTAAAAGCAAAAGTTTAGGTTTGATCGCTAAAGCTCTTGCGATACAAAGACGTTGTTGTTGTCCGCCTGAAAGAGCTAGGGCATTTTGCTTTAATTTATCTTTAACCTCTTCAAAAAGCCCCACTTTTTGCAAGCAATCCACCACCAAAGCTTCTTCTTCATCTTTGTTTTTAATCATACCATGAAGTTTTGGTGCATAAGAGATGTTTTCATAAATGCTTTTTACAAAAACATTAGGTTGTTGAAAAACCATGCCTACATTTTTACGCAAGGCTACTACATCTTGATTTTTTACATCTTTTCCTTCAATTTCTACCAAACCATCGATTTTTGCGATTTTATCATTCATTCTGTTAAAACAGCGCAAAAAGGTAGATTTTCCACATCCTGAAGCACCGATGAGTGCAGTGATTTTATTTTGCTCGATTTGCATATTGATATCAAATAAAGCTTGTTTTTTTCCATAAAATAAATTTAAATTTGTTGTTTTTGCTATCACTTTAATTTTCCTTGAAAATATTTTCTTAATAATATTGCACTAAGATTTAACATAACTAAAAGTCCTAAAAGCACAATAATACCCGCTGCTGTTCTTTCTAAAAATGCACGCTCTGGCATAGCCGACCATGAGTAAATTTGAGCAGGTAAAACGCTAGTTGGATCAAAAATCGAACTAGCTACATCAGGGATAAATGCTATCATACCGATAATCATCAAAGGTGCAGTCTCGCCTATAGCCCCTGCTAAAGTCAAAATAGAACCTGTTAAAATCATAGGCATAGCTAAAGGTAGCATAATGCCTTTTACCATTTGAACCTTTGTCATACCTAAGGCATAAGCAGCATTTTTCATATTGATATCCACACTTTTTAAAGCCGCTTTGGTTGAAACAATGATAATAGGCAAACTCATGATCGCCAAAGTAAGCCCACCCACTAAAGCACTTGAACGAGGCATTCCAAAAAGATTGATAAACACTCCAAGTCCTAAAAGTCCAAACAAGATACTAGGAATACTTGCAAGGTTGTTAATACACACTTCTATAAAATGCGTAAGGATATTTTGTGGTGCAAATTCTTCTAAGTAAATTGCCGCTGCAACGCCTATAGGAACACTCACAACCATACAAACAAGCATAACAAGCAAAGTCCCTACAACTGAAGATAAAATTCCTGAATTTTCAGGAGATTTTGAGTCTCCATTTAAAAAGAAATTGCTATTAAATTTAAGCTCTATCTCGCCTTTTTGCATAAGATCATCGACTAAAGTTCTTTGTTTTTCACTAAGGCGATTATATTTTTGCTTCATATATTGATCTACTTCTGAATTTGCCAAAAGCCAAGATTTTTCAGTGATTTGCCCTGTTCTTATCTTTCTTTGCTCAGCACGAGATAAAAGATCATAAGCAGGAGAATTTCTATTAGCCTCTACAAAAATATAGGTTTGCTTAAAAGCAGGAAATCCAAGATAAGCCACACTTCCTAAAAAGATACAAAGAAAAATTAAATTAATATAAAGCCCCATTTTACAAAGTCTTTTAAAAGACTTTGAAGCTTTTTGTCTTTTTTTAAAAAGTTTTTTCATAAATTTTTCCTTTTGTGAAAGCGATTGATAAGATAAACGCTAAACATATTGATGATTAAAGTGATGACAAAAAGCACCAAACCTAAAGAAAAAGCACTTAAAGCCAAAGAACTATCAAAAGCTTGATCTCCACTTAAAGCTTCTACGATTTTTACCGTTACCGTTGTCATATCTTCTAAAAAATTTAAAGTTAAATTTGGACGCAAAGAAGCTGCCATCACCACTATCATAGTTTCGCCTAAGGCTCTTGAAAGTCCTAAAAGACAAGCTGCAACTATACCAGGAATAGCCTCAGGTAAAATCACGGCAAAAACCACTTCTTTTTTTGTCATACCTAAAGCATAAGCGCCATTAATCCTTTTCTCGCTTACTGCTTCAATACAATCTTGAGATAAAGAAGCCACTATAGGTACTATCATGATCCCCATGATAAAACCTGCACCTAAAGCACTTTGAAAGCTTGCTTGTATGCCAAATAAAGAAAAAAACCACACTATAAAAGGCGCTACAACTATAGCCGCAAAAAATCCAAAAACAACAGTAGGAATCCCTGCAATGATTTCTAAAATAGGTTTTAAGTAATTTTTAGATTTTTTGCCAGCAAAAACACCTAAATATATAGCACACATAACCCCTAAAGGTAAAGCCGTTAGCATAGCAATCAATGAAATATAAAAAGTTCCCCAAAAAAGCGATAGCGCCCCAAAAACACCTTGTTTACTCGTGCCATCTGCATTCATAAAAGCTGCATCAGCTGCCCACTGACTTGAGAATAAAAAGGTAACAACGCTTTCTTTTTGAAAGAATTTTAAAGCTTCAATTAAAATTGTAAGCATGATAGCAAAACTTACTATCACGCTTACAAAAGCACATAAAAAAAGTGCAAATTTGATTATTTTTTCTTTTAACAAAGTTTTTCCTTAAAAAACTTTTCCAGCTTTTACAAGCTCATCATTTAAAATTTTTCTATCTTCTACGTGTTTTTGAGAAGCTTTTAATTTATCATCACTTAAAGGAACAAGTCCTATTTTTTCAAGCTCTCCACCACTTTTTGCCAAATCATCACTCATATAAATTTTTGCAAAATCAAAGGCTTCTTTAGGATTTTTCTTTGCATTGATATAGATAAATAAACTTCTTGCAAGATCGTATTTTCCATCAGCAATATTTTTTTCATCTGCTTTTACACCATCAATATCTGCTGCATTGATTTTATCCACATTGCTTACTAAAAATCCATAACCAAAAAGCCCAAAAGCATCTTTATCGATAGTAAGTTTTGAAACGATTAGATTATCATTTTCACCACTTGGAATATAAGCTCCATCTTGGCGTATGGTTTTATACTCGCCTTTGTATTCAGGAATTTTTTTAGAAATATCACTCATTACAAGTTCTTCTACAGTATCTCTTGTGCCTGAGCTTGATGGAGGACCATAAACGCTGATTTTACGATTAGGTAAATTTTTATTGATTTGATTCCAGTTTGTATAAGGATTTGGTATAAGTTTTCCATTTTGTGGAATTTCTTTTGCTAATGCTAAGAAAAGTTCTTTTTTTGTGATATTTAATGGAGCATTGGTTTTATTTTGCGCTAAAACTATACCATCATAACCTACCATAATCCCTACTATATCAGTAACTCCCGCTTTTTTGCAAGTTTCAAATTCGCTAAATTTCATCGCTCTTGAAGCATTAGAAATGTCAGTTATGCCCTCGCAAAATACTTTAAATCCACCCCCTGTTCCTAAACTCTCTACAATAGGAGTTTTTGTATTGTGAATCGCTGCATACTCTTCAGCTACAAAAGAAGTAAAAGGATACACAGTCGATGAACCTGCGATTTTTAAATCTGCTGCATTTAAAGCACCACAAAGTGCAAGACTTGCCACACTTAAAGATAGAATTTTTTTCATTTTTTCTCCTTAACTTTAAAAAAGCAATGGAAGTTTAAAAAAACTTGGAAACATTTTGGAAACATTTTTTATTTTGTATTTTTCTTAAATATAATTTTTAACTATCAAAAAATTTAGCTTGTTTTTAAAAAAATAATATATCATTATAAAACATTTTAAATTTTAATAAGGAGATAAGAATGCTTTCTAAAGAAGTTGTAAAATTACTCAATGAACAAATAAACAAAGAAATGTATGCAGCAAACTTATATCTTAGTATGAGTTCTTGGTGCTATGAAAACAGTCTTGATGGAGCTGGAGCCTTCTTGTTTGCACATGCAAGCGAAGAAAGCGATCATGCTAAAAAGCTTATCACTTATCTTAATGAAACAGATTCTCATGTAGAGCTTCAAGAAGTAAAACAGCCTGAACAAAATTTCAAATCTTTACTTGATGTTTTTGAAAAAACCTATGAACATGAGCAATTTATCACAAAATCAATCAATACTTTAGTTGAACACATGCTAACACATAAAGACTATTCTACTTTTAATTTCTTACAATGGTATGTAAGCGAACAACACGAAGAAGAAGCACTTTTCCGCGGTATAGTTGACAAGATTAAGTTAATCGGAGAACACGGAAATGGACTTTATTTAGCTGATCAATACATCAAAAATATTGCATTAAGTAGAAAAAAATAATCTTTGCCCTATTATGGGCAAATCTCGCTTTGGATTGAAGGTATGACTTATTTTTCTCTAGAATTTAGTATTTTAATGATAGCTTTTTTTGCTATTTATTGGACTTTTAAAAATAATTATAAAATACAAAATATTTTAATTTTAATTTTCTCTTATATTATTTATATTTTAATCAATCCTTATTTCGCCTTGGTTTTATTTATATATACCTTTTTTATACACTATTTTGCCTTGCTAATTTTTGTGCGTCGCAAGCGTTATATTTTCGCTACTTGTATAGCTTTTATTATTTTAAATTTATGTTTTTTTAAATACTTTCCTAGCATCAAAGGAAGTGTTGATGAGATATTAAATTTTTTCGGTTTAGAATTTTTAAATATTGATTTAGTATTACCAATAGGAATTAGTTTTTATACCTTTACTTCTATCACTTATCTTGTGGAAGTTTATCAAAAACGCCGTTTAGAAAGTTTTTTAAATTTAGCAACCTTCTTATCATTTTTTCCAACACTACTTTCAGGGCCTATTATGCGAAGTTCTTTTTTCTTTGAACAGGCCTATCAAAAACGCGAATTTAAACATGCAAATTTAATCATCATCTTGCTTGTTTTTGGTATAGTTAAAAAAGTTTTAATAGCCAATTACCTTGGAATTTATGCTAAAAGTATTTTAGACTTTCCACAATCTTATAATTTCATACAACTTTTAAGCGCAATTTACGCCTATGCAATTCAAATATACTGCGATTTTAGCGGATATGTTGATTTAGTTTGCGCTTTTGCTTTAATGTTAGGTTTTACCCTTCCGCCTAACTTTAACATGCCTTATCTTGCAAAAAACCTAAAAGATTTTTGGGCTAGATGGCATATCAGTCTTTCAACCTTTATAAGAGATTATATCTATATACCTTTAGGGGGCAATAGAAAAGGAATGCCACGCACTATAGTTAACATACTCATCGCTTTTATACTTTCAGGTATGTGGCATGGTAATACACTTGCTTTTATTGTTTGGGGTTTATTGCATGGTATTGGCATAGTTTTTATACATTTGCTAGCTTTAAGCAAATTTAGTTTACAAAAAATTCCAGCTTTAGGAAGATTTTTAACCTTTCAATTTGTATGTTTTACTTGGATTTTCTTTTACTATAGCAAAAATCTAGAAGATGCAATAGAATATTTTAAAGCTTGTTATTATAATTTCTTCCAAATTCCATCTTATAACGATATCTATATGTTGGTTGCTTTTGGGGTTCTTTTTATGATCTATCCTTTATTTATTAATTTTAAAGAATATTGCATTAAGATTTTAAATCTTACTCCATTTTTGCTAAAACCTTTTATTATAGCTTTTATTTTACTTTTGGTTTTTGCTTTTATGCCAGATGGAATTCCTGATTTTATTTATTCGAGTTTTTAGATGAGTGTAGTTAGATTTTTCTTCATTTTGATTATAGTGCTTGGCTTGGTTGTTGTAGTTATGAATCAGAGCATTAGCTCTTATATAGAACAAAAATATCATTTTGCATTCTATCCTCATAATGATCTTTTAAAAGAAGCCAATGGCTTCAAAATTAAATTAGAACAAATTCGTGCAATTTTAAGCAACGAACCCTTGCCTCAAACCAATGAAGAAACTACAAATCAAGAAAGTAAATCAACAGATGAAAACTTAAGTAAAATAGATAAAGTTCTAAACACTTTAGAAAATGATGAAAACACTTCTCATAAAGAAACAAATCTAACCTTAATCCAAGATGCAAATATTAGTTTTATCGACAATACCAAATTAGAGCTACAAAATGGAGATGAGTTTTTATTTATCGGAGATTCTTTAATGCAAGGTGTTGCAATAGCCTTAAATAGAGATTTAAGAAATTTAAATCTTAAGGCAACCGATCTTAGTAAACAAAATACAGGCCTTTCTTATAAATCCTATTTTGACTGGTCAAAAGCCACCAATGAAGCTTTTATTAAAAACTCAAATATTAAATATCTTGTTGTTCTTCTTGGCGCTAATGATCCTTGGGATATTAAAAAAGGAGGAAATTACCATCGTTTTGGCTCCCCTTCTTGGATAGATATTTACACAAGTCGTGTAGATGAAATCATTAAAATCGCTAAAAAACATAAAGCCAAAGTTTTTTGGTTTGAAATCCCTCCTATAAAAAAAGAAGATTTGAACAAAAAAATACAAGTGCTCAATAAAATTTACAGCGATGAAATTCTTAAAAATAAAGAAATTTTTATCAACACTAAGCTATTTTTTAGTGTCAATGATGAATACTCAGCTTATATAAAAGATGAAAACAATAGAAGTATAAAAGTAAGAACAGATGATGGGGTTCATTTTACTCCAAGTGGTGCAAGAGAAATGTCTAAACTTTTATTAGAACACATAAAACTTAAGGAAGAAAATGCTAGTAAATAAATTTAAAATTATCTTATTGTTTTTTATTATTTTTACTAGCTCTTATGCACAAAATTTAAATACAAATGACACAATAGATTCCATACTCAATCAAAACAAAAATCACTCTGCTTTAACAAGTTATGTATTAAAAAAAGATCTTAAAAATCTAGAAAAAAAATTAGAAAAAAATCAAAACATAGGAATTAGAATTTATGGAGATTCTCATATGGCGGCTGATTTCTTTCCGCGTGTCATAAGAGGATATTTAATCCGCTCTAACTCTATAGGTTTTGCCTATCCTTTACAGCCCAAATATCAACAAAATCTTAATCTTGTTTATTCTTATAAAAACTTTGAAATTTTAAACTCAAGAAATCCTGCTAATGCTGGACATAATTTTCCATTAGGTGGGATAATAGCCAAAGCAAAAATCAAAGGCGCAAAAATCAACCTTGATACAACCTTAGATAAAAAAAAATTCAAGATAGGATTTTTATTTAAAGCCAAACAAAATACCAATGCTTTTAGCATCAAAGATGCAAAAAATCAAAGCTATGAGTTAAGAACTACACAAATTAACAAATGGTCTTATAAAGAACTAGAACTTGATCTTCCTTTGCAAATTTCAGCCTTACAAAAAGATGCTGAGCTAGGAGGATATTTCATCACAAATAAAGATAATAATGTTTTCTTAGATACCATTGCAATCAATGGTGCCAAAAGTGATTTATGGCTCTCTTGGAATCAAACAGTTGTAAAAAAAGAACTAGGACTTTTACACAATGATTTAATTATTCTTGCCTATGGTTCTAATGATGCACTCTTTAAAGGGTTTGAAAAACAAAAATTCAAAAATAATTTAAAAAAATGGATTAGTATTTTAAAAACTTACAATAAAAACGCTGTTATCATGCTAATCTCTCCACCAACTGTAGTTCAAAAACAAGGTAAAAACTACAAGCTTGCTCCTGATTTTTTTACCATACGCAAAGCATTATATGAAGTTGCTAAAGAAGAAAAAACTCTTATTTTTGATATGCATCAGTTTATGCAAGATAGTGGGGGAAAAAACAAATGGATAGAACAAAAGCTTTCGCTCAATGATGTACATCTTACTATAAAAGGCTATGAGCTGATGGCTAAAAAGTTACTCGAGGATTTAAAAAATATCATTGATTATTAAATTTAATACTTAGGAAATTCTAAGTTTTCATCATTAAAACTTAAAGCTGTGATTTGATAGTAAGAATTAATGGTTTTTAAAAGATTAAATCTAGCTCTTAAAAATTCTTGCTGGGTAGAATTTAAAGTATTGTTTGCATCCAAATAATCTTTTAATTCACTTTTTCCTAAAATATATTTTTCATAATACGCCTTAGTGATAAGCTCTTGTTTAATGTTAATATTTTGCAAATTTTGCAAAAGCAAGGTGTCGCTTTGATAATCTTTATAATTCAATGCAAATTCATTCATCGCACTTTGCAAAGTTTGCTCATAAGAAATTAAAAGTTGCTCATAAATAAATTGTGAAATTTTGATATTTTGCTTTACCCTACCATAATCTAAGAAAGGTAAAGAAATCTTAACATTGCCACTTAAAATTTCAAATTTAAAACTATCATCGATTTTTTTATCACTTCCGCTTAATGCTCCACCTAAAGAAATACTAGGCAAAATAGATTTTTGCATGGAAGAATAATCCTTAAAGGCTGATTTTAAGCTATTGAGTTTAGATCTCACATCTGCACGGTACGCTAAAGCTTTTAAAGGTATATTAAAATCAGGACTTAAGGTTTTAAAATCATTTAAAGATAAAGTTTTAAAATACTCTATGTAAGCAAAACCTTCTTGCCTTGCCAATAAATCTTGTAAATTTTTTATGAGTAAATTACGATTTTGATCATTGCTTAATAAATTTTGTTTAGCTCTTAATAAGCTTTGTTCTATGTTTAAAAGATCTAATTCTTCTATTTTTCCAAGCTTGTATTTATAGTTATAAAGCTCTTTCATTTGTTCTAAATTTGAAAGATAAGCTCGAAGCAATTTATCTACATCGTTAAAATAAGCCAGCTCAAACACATCATTTAAAGCTGTATTGATCATACTTATTTTTAAATTTTCAAGATCATAAGCACTTGCTTTTGCACTAAATTCACTCGCACTTGCACTATCTCTTAATTTGCCATAAATATCAAGCTCATAGCTTAAATTTAAAGAATTATTGAAATTTTTACTTTGTTTGCCTGAATTTAAATCTTTATCCGCACCAAAACCCAAATTTCCACTTAAAGTCGGATATAAATCATAATCAATCAAATCAGCTCTAGCCAAAGCCGAAAGCAAAGTTTTTCTAGCAATATTAATATCACTATTATTCAATAAAACAAAATTTAGAAATTCATTTAATTTTGCATTATCATAAGATCTATACCAATCATAAGTAAGATTTAAATCTTTCATTTGTTCTTGAGTTAAATCAACTTCTTTAGGCAAGCTAAGTTTTACACCACAAGCGCTCAAGAAAAATGCTAAAAAAATGCTAAGTATTATTTTCATTTTATTCCTTTGATAATGCACTAATAGGATTTAAATTTGCTGCATTTCTTGCAGGGAAAAAACCAAAAACCACACCGATAAACATAGAACTTAAAAGTCCCAAAAGCACAGAATAGGCATTTAAAATCATAGGAAAATCCGTACTTAAAGTATTAAAAGCAAAAATAACAAAAATCGATAAAATCACACCTAAAATCGCCCCTATAGTACAAATCATAACCGCTTCGATTAAAAACTGCATCATAATATCTTCTCTTCTAGCCCCTATAGCCATGCGTATGCCTATTTCTCTTGTTCTTTCACTTACAGAAACAAGCATGATATTCATCACTCCTATACCCCCAACAATCAAAGCAATCACAGCCACACAAGCGGTAAGTATGGTTGTAGTGCGTTTATTTGCTGTAATAGCTTGCTTAAAAGTGTCAGAATTAAAAGTAAAAAAATCCTTTTGTCCGCGTTTAATTTCTAAAATTCTTATAATAGCATTTTCAGCCAAAGTTGAACTCACATCATCTTTAACCTTAACTATGATTTCACGCAAATTTCTATCTCCTGTAAGCTTATTCATCAGTGTTGTATAGGGTATATAAAGACGTACTACATTATCTTCTATAGGCTTGTCTGTATCTTTTTGCAAAACTCCTATAATCTTAAAAGGTTGAGAATTAAAAAGCACCACACGACCTAAAATATTTTCACTTTTTTCATCAGGAAAAAGATTTTTTTTAGCATTAAAATCCAATACAGCAACATTGGTACTATTTTTTACATCATCATTATTTAAAATTCTTCCCGCATCTATCCTTAAACCTTCTATAGCAAAATTATTTACCCCTACCCCTTCAGCTCTTGCGCTTAAAGAAATATTGGTATAAGTTGCCACTCCTGAAGTATTTGAATGAGCATCAACTGCTTCTAAATATTCTAAAGATCTTAATGTTTCTAAATCACTAAAATTAAGCCTTGTTTTACCCGAACGCAAATCCCCAAATCCTTTTCCAGGGCGAATTTCAATAGTATTTGTCCCAAGTCTTGCAATAGACTCAAGCACTTTAGCTTGAGAGCCTAATCCTAAAGCTACAACACAAACTACAGAAGCAATACCTATGATGATTCCAAGCATAGTTAAAATAGAACGAAGTTTGTGTGCAAGTATGGAAGAATAAGCTATCTTAAAACATTCAAAGGCTTGATTTTTAAGCAAAGTAAGTGTTTTTTTCTCTTTGGGCATTGTTTTTAAAATAAGTTTTTCTTGAGCTTTTTCCTTTTTAGTATCGCTTAAAATTTCTCCATCTTTAATCTCTATAACCCTTTTAGCTTGTGCTGCAATTTTTGGATCGTGAGTTACTAAGACTATAGTATGACCTTGCTCGTTAAGTTTTTGTAAAATTTCAAGCACCATAATACCGCTTTTACTATCCAAAGCTCCCGTTGGCTCATCAGCCAAAATAAGCTCTCCGCCATTGATTAAAGCTCTTGCTATAGAAACGCGTTGTTGCTGCCCTCCGCTTAATTCGTTTGGCTTAGAATCTAACTTGTGAGCTAATTCTAAATCATTTAAGAGTTTTTTAGCATTTTGACTTCTTTCTTGTAAATTTTTTCCCGCATAAACTGCAGGTAAAGAAACATTTTCTTTAGCACTCAGCAAGCTTAAAAGATTGTATCTTTGAAATATAAAGCCTATTTTTTCACGCCTTAATCTTGCTTTTTCATCATTATTAAGTTTAGTGACTTCATACTCATCAAAAACATAAGTTCCACTACTTGGTGTATCTAATGTTCCTATGATATTCAAAAGTGAAGTTTTACCACTTCCACTTTGTCCTATAATAGCAACAAATTCACCTTTTTCTATACTTAAACTTACATTTTTTAAAATGGCATTTTCGCCTATATTTTTGCAAATATTTTTAAGAAAAATCATTAAAATCTCAACTTCATTTTAGGAGCTAAACCATCAGCACTTGAGCTTACTATCAATTCTTCATCTTCATTTACACCTTCTAAAATTTGAGTATTGATAGAATCTTTAATGCCAAGTTTGACATATTTTTTAACAGCTTTTTGATTTTCCAAAATTTCAACATAATAGCCTTTTGGATCGCTTTTAATTGCATAAGTTGGCACTGCTAAAACAGCCTTTGCACTTGCTACGACAATTTCATTTTGTATACTCATACCAATACGCAAAAAATCATCTTTATTGGCTACATAAAATTTTGCGTAATAATAAATAGCATTTGATGAGCTTGAGCTTGAAGAACTCGAACTTGATGAGCTTGAGCTTGTACTAGAATCACTCACTTCAGTATCAGCTGGATCTATACTTGCAATCTTAGCATGATAAGTTTTTTGAGGATCATTAAGCAAAGAAAAATCAAGCTCTGTTCCTACTTTTATCTTACTCACATCAGCCTCTGCTATTTCCATTCTTACTTCCATTTCGTCTAAATTAGCTATACGGACTATAGTAGGAGTGTTTTGATTAGCATTAACTGTTTGTCCTTCATCTACAGCTACATTAATCACAACACCATCCATAGGAGCAGTAATGGTTGTATAACCTAAATCTTTTTGTGCATTTTTAAGAGTGATTTCAAGCTGAACTACTTGAGCATTAAGCTCTGCAACATTGGCTTTTAAAGTATAATAATTATTTTTTTGAGTTTCTAAATTTTCAAGAGAACTTGCTTTAGCTGCATAAAGTTTTTGCTCTCTTTGATATTGCTTATTCGCAATCTCAAGGGCAACTTTTTTACTCTCTAAATTAGCCTTAGCACTTTCAAGCTGAGCTTTTGTAATATCTAAATCGTTTTGTTGTTTATCTTTATCAATTTGAGCGATCAAATCACCTTGCTTTACATGAGTTCCCACATCAACATAAAGTTTTATAATTTGTCCACTAACTTGAGCACCCACATCGACTTGATCTTTGGCATATACCTTTCCTACTGCCTCTATGGTTTGAGATATATCTTTTTTTTGTATTTTTTGAGTTAAATAGCTGATTTTTTCATCATTATTAAAAAAAATAAAATAAGCCCCAACACTTCCAAGTATTGCAATTAAAATGATTAAAACAATCTTCTTTTTCATAATAACAAATCCTAAAGAAAAATCAAGATTAAATTTTACTCATTTTTTGTGAATTTTTTGTGAATTTTTAATTCTATTTTATAAATTTAAAAATTCTAAAGCCATCATCACATCACCCTGCATTAAAACTTTTAAATTTTCATCATCCCAACAAAAAGTAGAACTATGATGCAAAGCTGGATGATTTAAATCCTTTGAAATTCCAACAAATACATAAGCCCCCATTCTTTCTCGTGTTAAAAAAGCAAAATCTTCAGCCCCCATGTCAGGTTTAGAAGAAACAATGATATTTTCTTCTCCTAAGACCTTTGCAAAAGCTTTTCTTGCTATTAAAACAGCTTTTTCATCATTAATCAATGGAGGAAATTCTTTAGTATATTTAAGCTTATAATCTCCGCCATTGGATTTTGCTGTAGCAGCAGCCACTTCTTCTAAAGAACTTTTTAAAATATCTTGCGTTTTATCATTTAAAAAGCGCACAGTTCCTTTTAAATAAGCATTTGTAGGAATAACATTATAAGTAGTTCCTGCACAAATTTGACCTACGGTAATCACCCCTGCTTCATAAGGGGCTAAACGTCTAGAAATAACACTTTGTATATTATTTACAAATTGCGTTGTCATAATTATAGGATCTATACAAGTGTGCGGATGAGCTCCATGCCCTCCTCTGCCAATAAATTCCAAATCAAAAATATCCGTTCCAGCCATCATTTCACCACTTACAATTTGAGCAGTATTTTCAAGCAAAGGCCCCCATAAATGACAACCAAAAACTGCATCAACATAAGGATTTTCCAATACACCTGATTCTATCATAGGTTTAGCTCCACCGCTTCCCTCTTCTGCGGGCTGAAACATAAATTTAATCGTGCCACAAAATTCATCTTTAAGCTCATTTAATATCAAAGCAGCTCCCAAAAGCCCTGCTGTATGTCCATCATGTCCACATGCATGCATCTTACCATCAATTTTTGAAGCATAGCTTAGATTAGTTTTTTCTTGCACAGGCAAAGCATCCATATCCGCTCTTAAAAGAACACATTTTGGTTTTTTCTGACTCTTCTTTTTTCCTTCTATAATAGCTAAAATTCCTGTTTTTGCAATATTTTTTTGATATTTAATGCCAAACTCATCTAAAATTTTACACACTAAATGGGCTGTATTTTCTTCTTCAAATTCAAGCTCAGGATGCATATGAATTTGATGTCTTAAATCAACTACTTTATCATAGTACTTTAGTGCTAAATTTTCAACCAGCTTTTGCATTCTTTTCCTTAATCTAAATCTTTTATTTTCTCATCTGCTTTTTTACTGTCAAGTTTTTCCAAATTCGCCTCCATTTTTCGTATTTCTTCTTCTCCACTACGCACTAATTTTGCATCAATTTTGGAAAAATCTCCAGTTTTTTTATTTGGATATTCTACCTTAGAAAGTATAAAACGCAATAAATTTAATCTTGCTTTTTTCTTATCATCAGAAGAAATAATAGTCCAAGGACAAGTTGGAGTATTAGATGCTAAAAGCATAGAGTATTTAGCTAAAGTATATTTATCCCATAATTCTTGCGATTTTTGATCCACAGGAGATAATTTATATTGTTTAAGTGGATCGCTTCGGCGTTTTTCAAAACGTTTTTTTTGCTCGTCTTTTGATACTGAAAAATAAAATTTAAAAAAAATAATATCACTATTTGAAATCATATTTTCAAACAAAGGCACTTCTCTTAAAAAATCTTTATGTTGTTGCGGTGTACAAAAACCCATAACCGGTTCTACTCCTGCACGATTATACCAAGATCTGTCAAAAATCACAATCTCACCGGCTGAGGGCAAATGTGCTATATAACGCTGAAAATACCACTGTGTTTTTTCCACATCACTAGGTTTTTCAAGAGCCACAACGCGGCAACCACGCGGATTTAAATGCTCAATCAAACGTTTAATCGCCCCACCTTTTCCAGCCGCATCACGCCCTTCTATAAGCATAAGAACCTTTAAACCCTTGGCTTTAACATGATTTTGAAATTTCAAAAGCTCAATTTGCAAATTCTTTAAATCTTTTTCATATTCTATTGTACTTTTCTTTCTTTTAACAGAAACATAAATTTCATTCTTTTTAACAACCGCTTGCGCTTTTGGAGAATTATTTTCTTGCATTTTCAAACCTTTATAAAGTATTTAAAGTAAATTTACCATAATAAATTATAATTGAAGTTAAAAATAAAGGAAAAAATAAGTTTTTAGGAAATTTATGCGTATTTTTGGTATTATTTTATTAAGTTTTTGTTTATGTTTTGCTTCTATATTATCTTTAAATGAAGCTTTTAATGTAAAATCAAACTCTTATAATAACTCTATCTCAATTGATATTGAACTTGGAAAAGATATTTATCTTTATTCTAATAAACTTAAATTATATATAAACGAAAAAGATATAAGTTCTTTGATTAATCTACCTCAAAGTTCTACAAGAGGTAATGAAAATGTTTATTATCAAAAATTAAATTTAGCTTTGCCAAATTTATTACTAGAGCGCTTTGCAAAAAATACCACAAATTTAATCAAACTCGAATTTCAAGGCTGTTCTGAACAAGGCTTGTGTTATAATCCTCAAACTTGGTACTTTGATCTCATTTCTAAAAAAGATGCTTTTGAAATTTCAAAACCTTACAAAGCTCAAAAAACAGATAAAAAAACTAAAATTGAATCTGAAGAAAGCTCTATAGCAAATTTTTTAGCAACAGATAACTTTTTTTGGATTTTGCTAAGTTTTTTTGGCTATGGACTTTTACTCTCCTTAACACCTTGTATTTTACCTATGATTCCGATTTTATCTTCTCTTATCGTAGCAAAAAGTAATGCTAAATTTTCAAAAAAATATAGTTTTTTTCTCTCTTTTATCTATGTTTTTTTCATGTCTTTAGCCTATGCTATTGCTGGAGTTATAGCAAGTTTTCTAGGAGCAAGTATTCAAGGAATTTTACAAAAACCTATTATTTTAATTCTTTTTGCTCTAATTTTCATAGCTTTTGCTTTTGCTATGTTTGGAGCTTTTCGTTTTGAATTGCCATTAAGATTTCAAACCTTTATACATAAAAAAAGCGAAAAAGGGAAGGGAGTTGTAGGTATAGCCATCATGGGATTTTTATCTGCTTTAATAGTAGGTCCTTGCGTAGCAGCTCCTTTAGCAGGTGCTTTAATTTATATAGCCAATACAGGCAATGCTTTATTAGGTGGTAGTGCACTTTTTATCATGAGTTTTGGCATGGGTATACCTTTGCTTTTCATAGGCTTAGGATTAGGTTTTATTAAACCTGGTTTTTGGATGGAAAAAGTAAAAATTTTCTTTGGTTTTGTTATGTTGGCTATGGCTATTTGGATACTTTCTAGAATTATTGAAGAAAATTACATTTTAATTGCCTATGGAATTTTAGGTGTATTTTTTAGTGTTTTTATGGGAATTTTTGAAAAAAGTTTTACAATAATTTCTAAAATTAAAAAAAGTATTTTAATTCTTATTTTAGCTTATTCTCTAAGTATTTTCCTAGGAGGACTTTTTGGGGCTAAAAATTTCTTAAATCCTTTAAATTTCAATACTATATCTGCCTCAAAACATGCTTTAAGCTATGATTATATCAACAATTTTGAACAATTAAAGCAAGAAATACAAACAAATACAAAGCCTATAATGCTTGATTTTACTGCATCTTGGTGTGAAAATTGCAAACTTTTAGATGAATTAACCTTTAGTGATGAAAGAATCATACAAAAAATGCAAAATTACAAACTTATCAAAGTTGATGTAAGCGAAAATAATAATGAACAAATTAAAACCATGAAAGAATTTAATGTTTTTGGCCCACCTGTTTTAATTTTCTTTGAAAATGGAAAAGAAAAATTAAAAATCACGGGTTTTATCAGTGCTGATGATTTATTAAAAAAAATAGAACCATGAAAATTCAAAGTTTGCAAATAGGGAAAATTAAAAACTATAAAAATTTCCAAAGCGCATTTATTAAAGATACTTACCTAGAAGAAACACAAATTGATTTTCTAGGTGTTTTAGATGATCAAATAGCTGATAAAATTCATCATGGAGGCTACCATAAGGCTATTTTTGCCAACTCTTGTCAAAACTATCCTATATGGGAAAGATTTCTTAATAAAAAGCTAAATTTTGGCTCAATGGGTGAAAATTTGAGCATCGATGGGCTTTGTGAACAAAATGTTTGCATAGGTGATATACATCAATTTTCAAATGCAATACTGCAAGTAAGCGAACCTAGAAAACCTTGTGTAAAAATTTCTAAAATTCACAATAATCCAAATTTTACACATGAAATTTTTAAAACGGGCTTGAGTGGATGGTATTATAAAGTTTTACAAGTTGGACAAATACGAAAGCATGAAAACATTAAAATTTTAGAAAAAAATTCTACTTCACTTAGTGTATTTGAACTCAATCAACTTTTTTACTCCCCGCATCAAATTCTTAAGCAAAATCCGAATTTATTAGATAAATTAGAAAAATTAAACTCTCTCATATCTCAAAATTGGCACGAAACGATACACAAACGCTTAAAAAATACTTACGATATAAGCTATATGGATAGCTTATAAGTTTTTAAAGTTATTTTTAGGTAAAATAATTCTTTTTCGAAAGGATAATCATGCAAAGACAAACATGGAGTAGCACACTAACTTATATTCTAACAGTTGCTGGAGCAACCATAGGATTTGGAGCAACTTGGCGTTTTCCCTATCTTGTAGGAGAAAATGGTGGCGGTGCTTATGTATTAGTTTTTTGTATAGCCATGATTATCATAGGCATTCCTGTTATTTTAGTTGAAAATGTCATAGGCAGAAAAGCGATGACAAATAGCGTAGATGCTTTCAAACAAAAATGGCAAAGTATTGGATATATGGGACTTTTAGGAAGCTTTGGCATAATGGCTTACTACATGGTACTTGGAGGATGGGTTTTAGTTTATATTTGGGAATTAACCCTAGGGAATTTTAGTCTTGCCAATGTAGTAAGCAAAGAATTTACTCATCAGTTTTTTAACGACAAAATAGCCTTCAATCCTTTAGGAGTTGGTATTTTTACCACTGTTTTTGTAATTATTAATTATATTATTTTAAAAAGAGGCATTATAGATGGTATAGAAAAATCCGTAAAATTTTTAATGCCTTTATTATTTATCTGTCTTATTATTGTTGTAGGACGCAATTTAACCCTTGATGGAGCTATGGCTGGAGTTAAATTTTATCTTGAACCTGATTTTAGTAAAATTTTATCACCAAAACTTTTAATCGATGTTTTAGGACAAGTCTTTTTTGCTTTATCCCTAGGTTTTGGGGTAATGATAACACTTTCATCTCATCTTAATAAAAATGAAAATATGGCAAAAACCGCTATTTATACAGGGGTTTTAAATACTATCATAGCTGTTTTGGCTGGTTTTATGATTTTTCCAGCACTTTTCTCAGCGGGACTTGCTCCAGATAGCGGGCCTTCTTTGGTTTTTGAAACTTTACCTATAGCATTTTCTCATATCCATTTTGGCACTATTGTGTGTATTTTATTTTTTGTCTTACTCTTGATTGCAGCTTTAACCACAAGCTTGCCAATTTATCAAGTTATTATTAGCGTATTAGAAGAAAAATTTAAATATTCTAAAAATCTTTCTATTAACCTAACTCTAGGGTTTATCTTCATACTTGGCAATCTTCCTTGTATTCTAACTTATGGGCCTTGGCGTGATATTGTTATCATCAAAGGAAAAAACATTTTTGATAGTTTTGATTTCATTAGTGGAAATATTTTGTTTGTTTTAACTGCATTTTTTTGCTGTATTTATGTAGGTTGGATTTTAGGCAAACAAGAAAGTCTAAAAGAACTTAGCAATAACAATACACTTAAAAGTTCATGGTTTGGAATTTGGTTTTATTATGTAAAATATATAGTACCTTTGATTATTTTAATCATTTTTATCTATGGAATTTTAAACTGATTTTTTAAATTTATATCTCTCTAACATAGTGGAATTTCCTAAAATTCCACCTTGATGTATATAAAGCAATGGTTTTTTCCACTCTTGTTTTAATGCTATACTTAATCCTAAAATATCATACAACAAGTCAAATTCTATATTGCACTTTAACTTTAAATCCATATAAAGCTCATAAAATTCTTTATACGGCTTAGCAAAGTGATATTTTTTATCACTTGTTAAAAATTCTAAATTTGAAAAATCATAGCTTGGATCTAATGTTAAAATTTGTTTTTTAAGATATTTAATATCACCTACACAAGCGCAAGTAAATACTTTAAATTTAGAATACTTTGCCAAAAAAGCTGCCGAAGTGCCTGTACCCGAAGGTAAAAAAATATCAAAATCAAGCTTTAAACTTTGACTTTGCATTTGAATTTCTTGAGCAAGTTCCATATAGCCATATTGAGCTTCTAAATTAGCTATACCTTGTTCTATAAAAACATCATCTTTTTTACACAAAGACAAAGCAAATTGCTTTAAGGATAAAGAATGGATATTTTCTACAAAATCAACACCATTTTCTAAAGCTAAAGCATAGTTTCCACAAGGATTATTCTTAAGAAAAGTAGAAATTTTTTCACAAGCAAAAACAAGCTTATATGATCTTTGTTTAGCAAAAATACTTAATGCCGCCAAAGCATTACTTTGGCTTCCTCCATAACTTACAAAAGATTGATTTTTAGGATATCTTTGATGGATATAAAAAGCAAGTTTCCTAGCTTTATTTCCATTAATTTCCCCTAATAAATCATCTCTTTTAATATAAAATTCAAATCCGTTAAAATTGATTTTTTGTATAGGACTAATTGTTTTAATGAAATTCAAAGAATTTTTCTACATCCTTTAAAGCATTATCATTTTTAATGCTAAATTTTATTTCTATGCGACGACTCTTATCCTTATCTTCAACTCCGTTGACAAACACAGGATCTGAAAAAGAACGTCCACTTGCCATTAAAAGCTTTTGAAGCTTATCACTCTTATAAAAAGTATAGATAAAATTCATCACCTCATAAGCTCTTTTTTGCGACAAATCTAAATTATAAATATAAGATCCATCACTATCAGTATGTCCTTCAATAATGATATTTTCAATGTTAGAAAAAATTTTTGGATCTTCAAGAATAGCATCAAAATATTCGCTTAAGATTTTTCTCAAACTTGCCTTTGCCTCATTTTTTAACACATAAGAATCTTTATCAAAAAGTACTTCAGCAGGCAAAGAAATAGATCCTGTCTTTTCATCTATAGTGATATTATTATCAAGCTTACTTTGTAATTCCTTGCTCAAATTTTCACGAATCAAACCAAGATTTTGCACCTTTTCTTTAGCTTTTTGAAAATCTTCTTGTAAATTTTTAAGCTCTTCATCTTTTTTCTCTAGTTGACCTAGTAAAATCAAAATTTGCTTATCTTTATTATCTAAAGTTGAGTTTAAATCTTTGCTTAACTGCTTGTAATTTGTAATATTAGCCTCTAATTCTGCTTTTTGAGAATTAGCAAGATTTAAAGCACTAGAAGCATTGTTTAAATCAGAACTTAGTTTAAACACTATGGCTTCTTTATTTCTAAGCTCTTCTTTACTCTCCTCTAAGCGTGCCTCTTGTTTATTGAGATTATCTTTGATTTCTTTTAAATCACTTTGAGTTAAAACATATTTTACAACAATAGCACCTATTAGTAAAATAAAAACAAACAGCAATCCTGCCATTAAATCAGCATAAGCTATCCAAAAATTGCTATCTTCTTTTGACTCATTTTTCATTTATTTTCTTTATCTTCATTTTTTAGCTCATCATTGCTTTCTTGCTTAGATATTTCTGCTTGAATTTCATCTTGATTTTCTTCAGTCTTAGACTCTGAAAAATCTTCTATTTGTTTGGTTTCATTTTCTTTATTCTGATTTTCATCCCCAGAAAGCTTGCTCATCATTTGACTTGTTTCTTCATCAAGTGCTTTCATTTCTTTTTTAAGCTCATCCATCATTTTGATTTTAGCATCAATACTTTTTTCTTCTTCATATACTTCTTTAAATTTATGCATACCTTCAAACAAGCTTGCTTTAAATCCCTCAAAAACCTTTTCTTGACTTTCCAACATTGCTTTTTCATAAAGTTCAAAATTTTTACCAAAACGCTCTATTTTTTCATCGAATGCACTTAATGTCTTATCAAGATGATGAATTTTATCACTACTGATATCAAGCAAGCGATTATATTGTTCTGACATTCTTGTATTGATTTCTTTTAAATTTTGATTGAGCAAACCTATACCATTTAACATTTCACTATAAAGCTTTCCAAGATCGCGTTGATCTCTTTGTGCTTTACTAAGCTCACCCATGGTTTGTTTGATATGTTCACTACTTAATCTAATAGCCTTTTCTTCTACATTTAGCATATCTTGGAAAATACCAAATTTTCTATCAATAGCATGATCAAGCTCTGCAAAAAAATCATCATTACTAACTTGTTTAAAAATTGCTCCAATTTTTTCAAAATGTTGCAAACTTTCAGTTAAATATCTTTGATCAAGCTCTTCTTTTGTCCAAAAAAATCCACTTGTAGCGTTTTTTTGACGATTTAGCAAACGATCTATTTTGCTTTTACCATATTTTTCAAAAAACATCCACCATAATGCAAGAAAAATTCCATAAATTGAAACATAAAAAGCAGTTCCCACTCCACTTAACAAATCTGCAATTTCTTGTTCTAAAGCGGCTGTATCACTAGAACTAAAATTTGGCATTGAAAAAGCTATACTGATAAAAGTTCCTAAAATTCCCATCATTGGAAAAATTGCCGAACCTATACTAGCAAAATTCTCATTTCTTGCACCCTTAATATATGTATAAGCAAAGTCATCAAAATTGGCATTTGATTTCGTGTCTTTCCCTATGGCAAGAAAATGCCTCATAATATGTCTTTTTAAAGCCTGTTTAAATTCATCTTTTTGTTGTTCAAAAATACTATACGCATACTCAGCACTATGTCTAGCAAAAATCAATGCTGTAAAAAAAATCACACCTGTCATAATAACCGTATGTAATTCGACCTTAAAGTCAATTACATTAAAATAACCCAATAAAATCAAAATATAAAGAAAAGCTGGAATAAAAATAATTTTAAAATAAACCAAAGAACCTCTTGCATCTTTGCCTTCAGGCAAAACAAGTTCTGAAATTTCATCTGATTTAATATCCATGAAACCAATACCTCATTAAAAATTTTATTTTAAAGATTGCTACTTAATTTGATAAAAATTTTTAAAACAAAATAAAACTAAGCTTTTAAAATGCTTAGTTTTTGTTTATACAGTTTAAATCTTCAAAAGCGATTTCAAGACGTTTTATCATGCTTTCTTCACCGCTTCTTAACCAAACACGCGGATCATAGTATTTTTTATTTGGCTTGTCATCACCTTCTGGATTTCCAATTTGTCCTTGCAAATAAGCCCTATTTTTAAGTTCATATTCACGCACCCCATCCCAAAAAGCCCATTGAGTATCTGTGTCAATATTCATCTTAATTACGCCATAGCTTACTGCATTTTTAATATCTTTTAGCTCACTACCGCTACCGCCATGAAATACAAAATTTATAGGCTTATCGCTATTTAAAGCAAATTTATCTTTTACAAATTTTTGCGAATTTTTTAAAATTTCAGGTTGTAAGCTAACATTTCCTGGCTTGTAAACTCCATGTACATTTCCAAAGCTTGCTGCGATTGAAAATTTATCACTAATTTTTCCAAGTCTTTCATATGCAAGAGCTACATCTTCTGGTTGGGTATAAAGCTTGGAATTATCAATACCTGTATTATCCACTCCATCTTCTTCGCCACCTGTACAACCTAATTCTATTTCAAGCGCGACACCTAAAGCATCAAGTTTTTGAAGATAAACTTCACAAGTGCTAAGATTTTCTTCTAAACTTTCTTCGCTAAGATCAAGCATATGAGAACTAAATAAAGCTTGTCCATGGGTTTTTTTATATTGTGCATTTGCCTCAATAAGCCCATCAATCCAAGGCAAAAGTTTTCTTGCAGCATGATCAGTGTGTAAAATCACAGGTACACCATAAGCTTTAGCAAGTAAATGTACATGTTTAGCCCCACTAATTGCACCTAAAACTTCTCCATTAGGACAATTTTTCCCTGCATAAAATTTTGCCCCACCATTTGAAAACTGGATAATAACTGGAGAGTTAACTTTTTTTGCAGCTTCTAAAACTGCATTAATAGAATCAGTTCCTACAACATTAACAGCAGGGATAGCAAAACCCTCTGCTTTAGCATAGTCATAAATTTTATTAAGCTCATCTCCGCTAATCACCCCTGCTTTTACAATGTCTAAAACACCCATTATTTATATTCCACTTTAGCACTATTTAAGAGATCTTGGCCTTTTTGATTGATAACTTTTTTAAATTCTTCAAATTTAAGTCCGTTTTCAATACCTTGTTTTACTTCATCAAATTTGATTTGACCTTTAGCTTGCGAATTTTCTTTTAAGATTACATGATAACCAAAATTCGTTTTTACCGGAGTTGTAGTAATAGTACCATTTTTAAGCGCGAAAGCAGCATCTGTAAAAGGCTTTACCATAGTTGATTGATCAAACCAACCAAGCTCACCACCTTGGTTTTTTGAACCTGGATCAATTGATTTCTCTTTAGCAAGCTCGCTAAATTTAGCATCTAGTTCTTTACCTTTTAAACCTTTAAGTTCGTTAATAATATCCTTAGCTTCTTTTTCTGTCGCTACTAAGATATGTTTTGCTTGCACTCTTGCAGGTTTTACATATTTGTCTTTATTTTGATCATAAAAAGCTTTAACTTTAGCCGCATCAATTTTAATAGTATTTAAAATTTTCTCTTGATAAACATTAACAAGTATTGCATCTTTTGCACGATCAAGTTCTTTTGTGTATAAAGGGTCTTTTTCTAAATTTTGTTTTTTAGCATCTTGCAAAATTAAATCTTGCATAATATATTGCTGAATAAGAGCTTTTTTTTGATTATCTGGCAAAGTTTTAAAATCCTGTCCTCTAAGCATAGGGGCAAAAAATTCACTTACTTCTGTATCGCTAATGCTCTTGCCATTAACAGTAGCTACTGTAGCTGCATTTACATTTAAAACTACACCTGCAATCAAAGTTGCTGCGACTAAAGAAAATTTTTTCATTAGGTTTCCTTTTTAATAAAATGTATATAAAATCAATTATATCTAAACTTGGTTTAAAGCTAATTAACTAAAATTAAAAAATGAAAAGAAATTTAGAAATCAAAGAACTTTTTTTAAAACATTTTGACAAGCCTGTAACAGAGCTTAAATTTTCAAATTTATATGAGCTTTTAGTCTGCGTAATGCTTTCAGCCCAATGCACTGATAAAAGAGTTAATCTCATCACTCCTGATCTTTTTAAAGCTTATCCTGATATTAAATCCCTTGCAAATGCAAATTTATCAAGTCTTAAAACCTATATACAAACTTGTTCATTTTTTAATAATAAAGCACAAAATCTTATAAAAATGGCAAAAGCAGTTTGTGAAAATTTTGACGGAGAAATTCCCCTTGATGAACAAAATTTAAAATCCTTAGCAGGCGTAGGACAAAAAACCGCTCATGTAGTTTTAATAGAATGGTGCGGAGCAAATTTCATGGCTGTAGATACTCATGTTTTTAGAGTTTCTCACCGCTTAGGACTTAGCAAAGCAAAAACTCCAGAAGCTACAGAAGAAGATTTAACACGCACATTTAAAGATAATCTTAACTATCTTCATCAAGCCATGGTTCTTTTTGGACGTTACACCTGTAAAGCTAAAAAACCTTTATGTAAAGAATGCTTTTTAAATCATCTTTGCAAAAGTAAAGATAAGGAACTTAAATGAAAATTTTCATCTTTTTACTCACTATATCTCTTAATATTTTTGCCTTAGAACCTTACAAGCCTAGTGCTGATTTTTCTTCTTATTTTAACAATATAAATTGCTCGCAAATCTTAGATAAGTTTTTTTATCTAAATTGCTATGATTATAAACTCAAAGGCACAAAAGCTGTTGCTTATAAGGTAGAAGCTTCAAATTTGAAAGATAGACAAATCAAAAAACGCCCTCGCTTTGAAGATGATACAAATATTCCTAAAAAATACCGCACTACTTGGAGTAATTATAAAAACAGTGGTTACACACGAGGACACACTGCACCCAATGCTTCTTTTAGCTTTAGTAAAGCTGCTCAAAATTCAGTATTTTTAATGAGTAATATTACCCCACAAAATGCACAAATAAATAATAAAATTTGGAATGAAATCGAACAAAGAGAAAGAAATTTAGCTTTAGAATTTCAAAGTATCGAAGTTTTAAATTTAGTACTTTACGATAAAGAACCACAATACATTAAAAACCGTATTGCTATACCAAGTTTTTATGTGAAAATTATTAAAACTCCGAAATTTAAAGAATGCTATCAAGCACCAAACCACGAAGTAAATGATGAAAATATTAAACAGTATCAAATAAATTGTGATAAATTTTAAGGTATAAATTATGGAGATAAATGCTCTTACGATAACCACTCTTTATATCATAGGTATTTCCGCAGAAGGAATGACAGGAGCTTTAGCTGCAGGACGCCACAAAATGGATCTTTTTGGAGTTATTTTTATTGCTCTCGTAACAGCAATTGGAGGCGGAAGCATACGAGATGTGCTTTTAGGACATTATCCTTTAACTTGGGTTAAACATCCTGAATATATTATTTTAATCTGTTTTTGCGCCCTTGTAGCCACAAAAATTCCGCGCGTAGTAACCAAACTTGAAACTTTATTTCTAACTCTTGATGCTATAGGACTTGTTGTTTTTAGCATACTTGGAGCTCAAATAGCTATAGATCAAAACCATGGCTTTATCATAGCCGTTGCTGCCGCTGTAATTACCGGTGTTTTTGGTGGAATTTTAAGAGATATTTTATGTATGAGAATCCCCTTGGTGTTTCAAAAAGAAATTTATGCAGGAATTGCCATAATTGCAGGAGCAATCTATTATTCTCTAATAATTTGGCTTGAGCTTAATGCCCTAGTTTGCACACTTTTAACTCTTTTTATAGGAGTTTTTGCAAGGCTTTTAGCTATCAAATATCAATGGTCTTTACCTATTTTTTCTTACAATGAAGAAAAATAATTTATCGTTGCTTTATACAAGTTTGCTAAGATATTAAAAATTTTAGGAGATTGATAAATGCGAAGACTAAGTATTTTACTTGCAATTTTAATAGTTATTAATATAACAGCTTGTGATAGTAAAACAGAAAATTACTACAAAAATCTTCCTAGCGAAGCAAAAGAAAAAGCGAAAGAATGCAAAGAAAGCGGAACTCTTAGCGAAGATTGTATTAATGCATTAAAAGTTGGTGTTAAACCAACAAATGAAGAGGGTAAATACAGTCCAAACACACCGAAAAAATCTGATAATCAAATATTAGAAGCTTTAAAACAAAATGATTTAAAAAAAGAAAAAACCACAAAAGATATTAACCAAAGTTCAGAAAATAATGAAAGTATTATAATACCACCTATAGCAGAAACACCTTCTGAAATTTATCCTTCCAAAACAACAGAAAACAATCAAAGTTCTATCTTTAGCGATGATGTTAATATGACACAGGAAAAATGACCATGAAAATAACTCTTTTTTTAAGCCTTATTGGTATATTTTTTGCAGCATGCGAACAAACCAAAAGTGTAGAATATTATCAAAATCACCCCGAGGAAGCAAAAAAAAGAAGTTTAGAATGCAGACACAAAGCTATCATTAGTCAAGATTGTGTTAATGCATATAAGATAGGTTTTCCAAAAGATGAATGGGAAGATGAAAATATTTCTAATCCTTAAAAGCTATGAAAGTTTCAAAATTTGCCCATTTAAAAATACTTTCTATTTTCTTAAAACCTGCCTTTTCTAGCATATTTAAATTTTCTTTTTGACTATAAGGAATTAAAACATTTTCCAAAGCTTCTCTTTTAGCTGCGATTTCAAACTTAGAATAGCCTTGTTTTTCTTTATAATCAGCATAAAGTTCTATGATATTTTTAGACAAAAAAGCATCTTCATAAAGGATTTTTTCACTCATAATCAAAATGCCTTTAGAGTTTAAATTTTTATAAATTTGATCAAGCAATTCTTGTCTTTTAGGAGGACGAATAAACTGCATGGTATAATTTGCTACAAAAACATCGCAAGTAAAAAAATCAAATTCGCATAAATTAGCTTCAAAAAAACTTATATCAAGCCCATAAGCTTTAGCTTTTGATTTTGCAACTTCAAGCATGGAAGCAGAATTATCCACGCCAAAAAGTTTAAAATCCTTTCTTAGATTTGCCAAAAAAATCAAAAAATTAGCACTTGAGCAGCCCAAATCGCAAACACTTGCATTTGTAGGTAAAATTTTAGCCAATAAATTGCCACAAAGTTCTAAATTTTCTCTATAAAATGGTACAGAACGATTGATCATATCATCAAAAACACTAGCCACGCTTTTATCAAATTCAAATTGTTTTTTAGGGCTTTGTTTAAAAAGTTCATCTTTCATCATTTTTCCTTAATAATTCTCTAGCCTGTTCTATATCTTTAGTAATTTGATTTTTAAGTTTTTTTAGATCTTGAAATTTTTGATTCTCTCTTAGAAAAGATATAAACTCGAGTTCAAAAAACTCTCCTTGCGTGAAATTTTCACCCAATTCTTCTAAAATATGACTTTCTATAGCAAAATTTTCATCGCTTGATCTTACACCTAAAAAACTCACACTTTTATAAGTTTTTCTTTGACTTTTTAACAAAGTAGCGTAAACACCATTTTGAGGCAAAAAATAACCTTCGCAATCTAAATTTATAGTTGCAAAAAGTTCTTTAGAACCTAAGCCTTGTCCTTTAATTACCTTTCCTTTGATGCTATAATTTCTCCCTAAAAATTCTTTTACTTTTTGCAAATTTGCTCTTGATAAAAAATCCTTAATTAAACTTGCATGAACACCTATTCCACCTATGCTAAATTCATCAACTATTATAGTTTTTATCCCACTTAAAAACTCAATATCTTTAGCACTATAAGCCCTATTTTTCCCAAAAGAAAAATCATAACCCACGACTATAAATTTTAAACTGGTAAATTCTTTTTTCAAAAAGCTTAAAAAATCTTTACCATCTAAAGATTTTATACTTTCAAAATCCACTTCTATAACTTTTTTTCCTGAAATTTCTTCTTTTTGACGATTTGAGCAAAGAAATTGACCTTTAAATTTATTAATAACTAGCAAAGCCCCATTCTCATCTAAATATTTTACAAGTTTTAGATGTCCTAAATGCATACCATCAAAACAACCTATGGCTAAAGAAGTAATATTAATTTTTGATATAGTAGTAAAAATATTCAACATTACCTTCCTTTCCTTTAATGCTTGATTTTTGCGTATTTTTTAAAAGCCAACCTAACTTAGCACATTCTTTTTCAAAATCCATTCTTGCTTTTAAGATTGCCTTGTCATCTTTTAAAACACCTTTTTTATCTCTTTTGATATTTTTTCCCACTTCAAACTGAGGTTTAAAAAGTAAAATAATTTCCTTTAAAGCTAAATTATCGACATAATAAAGTAAATTAATAAGAGAAATAAAACTCACATCACAAGTAACAAGTTCAAATTTTTCTTCACTTTTAAAGGCTCTAAGATCTGTATTTTCATGCAAGATAATTTTTTCATTTGCTCTTAAACTTGGATGGAGTTGATTACTACCCACATCAAGAGCAGTGATTTTTAAAGCCTGATTTTCAAGTAAAATTTGAACAAAACCGCCCGTACTAGATCCTATATCAAGACAATTTTTATGTTTTATTTCAATATCATTTTCTTCTAAAAATTTTTTTAATTTCAAAGCTGCTCTTGAAACATAAATTTCACTTAAAAGATCCAATTTTAACTCATTGGCTAAAAGTATATCTTCAGGATTTAAATCTTGCGTTTTTTTTAAATTTTCTAAAAAATTTTTCACATCAAAAGAAGCTTTAAAACTCTTACCATTAAGTAAAATCTCTTCATTTTCTATAAGCTCTAAGGCTTTATTTCTACTGATATTTAAACGCTTTGAAACAAAAAAATCAAATCTCATTTTAAACTCTCATTTATTCTTTTTTCTAAGTCTTCTTTTTCTTTAGAAAACCACCAAATACCTATTTCAAAAGCATTTTTTTAAAAATTTCTCTAAGATCTTTTTCTTTTTGAATTAAACTTAAGTTATTATCTTTTAAAAAATTAAAATTATTCATCCATAAAAGTATTTGCTCTTGTTCGGATTTTAAGGCATTATTTCTTTGCTCTTTTAAAAAATAATTTCCTAAAACCATGATAAAACATAAAAATAAAACAATTATTTTTATCTTTATTTTCAAAACAAAATTAAAAACAAAAGCCAAAAGAGAACAAAACATAAAAAAATTAAAAAAATCAAAAATAAAATTTAAAGCCCTAAACCCCAAATATCCAAAATAAGAAAAAATAAAAAATTTTAAATTTGAAACAAAATGTAAAAATTCAGATAAAAAATCAAAATAAACAAAAGAAGCACTCTTATAGGCAATGATTTTCCTAGAAAAAAGTTCTAAATTTAAAAGTTCATTGTAAGTAAAAAAAAGCCCATAAAATGCATAAAATAAAGCAGTAAAAAAACTAGCGATAACAACTATTCTAAAATCATTATAAGCATTATCTATAAATTGCAAATGCAATTCTTTTTTTAAAAATATCATCAATAAAGGTAAAATTATAAATATAAAAACAAAATCAATTTTTTCAAGATTTAAAAAATTTAAAAATAAAGAAACAAGTCCAAAAATCGCCAAAAAAAAGCTAAAAATATAAAGATAAAAATCCCCCATACTAATACGATAAAACAAACTTCCCTTAATCAAAGTAGCTTCTTTTATAATATTTTTTCTAAGCTTTAAAAATAAAAAGAATTCCCAAAAAAGTGTTAAAAAAATAGGAATTAAAAAAAATAAAGAAAAAGCACTCCTTTGCCAAGTTAGCAAAAAGCCAAAAAGGCTTAAAAGCGTTAAAATATAAGAACTATTCTTTAACAAGCTCATTAAAAGCACTTTCATCTATACATTTTACTTCAAGCTCTTTAGCCTTACTAAGCTTAGAACCTGCCTCTTCTCCAAAAAGCACATAGTCAGTCTTTTTAGAAACCGAGCCGCTTACCTTACCCCCAAGCTTTTCTATCAAAGCCTTAAACTCATCTCTTGGGCGTGAAAGAGTGCCTGTAATCACAAAAGTTTTACCAAAAATCACACCATCGCTTTTGATTTCAAGTTTTTCTATTTTCAAATTTAAAAGCTTGTAAAACTCATCAATTCTTGTATGATTAACACGCGTAAATTCGCAAAGACTTAAAGCCATTTGCTCTCCAAAACCTTCTAAATTAGCATAAGCTTCAAAGCTTTGCTTGTACCACTCTTTACCAAAACTTAAACTTAATTTTTTAGCCGCAACCTCGCCAATATGCTCTATTCCTAAAGCTGTGATAAAACGAAAAAGCTCACATTCTCTTGCTTGTTCTATGGCATTTAAAAGATTGTTAATTTTCTTTTCTTTAAAGCCTTCCAAACCTTCAAAATCATTAAATTTTAAATGAAAAATACTCTCAAGCGTAGTGATTTTTTTGTGCTTGTATAAAAGTTCTACTATATTTTCTCCCAGTCCGTCGATATTAAGACATTTTTTAGAAACAAAATGAATGATAGAATTTACAAGTCTATCTTCACAATCTATATTTTGACATTTTATTAAAGTTCCTTCATCCAAAAGCTCACTTTGGCAAGTAGGACAAAGCTTAGGGCGTGAAATTTCCATCTCTAAACCTTCTCTACGCTCTTTAAAAACCTTAGTGATTTTAGGGATAACATCGCCACTTCTTATCACGCTTACAAAATCATTGATTTTAACATCAAGTCTTGCAATTTCATCAAAATTATGAAGGGTGGCTGATTTTACTACAACCCCATCTAAATTTACAGGTTCTAAAACTGCCACAGGAGTGATCGCTCCACTTCTTCCTACTTGTAAATTTACCCCTATTAAACGCGTGGTTTTTTCAAGCGCAGGAAATTTAAAAGCTGCCATAAATTTTGGAAATTTTACCGTATAGCCTAATTCTTCACAAAGTGCAAGATCATCAACTCTTACCACCATTCCATCCATCATCATAGGTTTTTTTTCTCTTAGAACTAAAAGCTCATCATAAGCTTTTAAAACTTCGTCTAAATTAGCGCAAAGTCTTACAAAATCATCCTTTAAAAAACCAAGCTCTCTGATAAATTGCATCACCTCGCTGTGTTTGGTGAAATTTAAGGTATTTTCCCCTACTCCCCAAGGATAAAATTTCAAATTTCTTTCTTTAGTGATGCTTGTATCAAGCTGCCTTAAACTCCCACTTGCAGCATTGCGTGGATTGGCAAATAAACTTTGATTTAAAAGGGCTCTTTTTTCGTTGATTTTCTCAAAATCATCTTTTAAAATCACCACTTCTCCACGAATTTCTATCCTTTCTTTATAGGCTATATTTTTAGGTATATTTTCTATCTCAAAAACATTAAGCGTTATATCCTCACCCACTTCGCCATCGCCCCTAGTGGCGCCGCTTACTAATTTACCATTTTCATAAAGCAAATTTAAACTCGCTCCATCAAATTTAGGCTCTATAAAAAAGTTTTTTTCACATTTTGCGCGTTTTGCCCAAGCTCTAAGCTCACTCTCATCAAACACATCTTCCATCGACCACATACGCTTTAAATGAGCTATTTTTTTAAACTCGCTTTGTATAGTAGGAGCTATTTTTTGCGTTGGAGAGTCTTTTGAAATTTCATCTTTATTTTGTTCTTCAAAAACTCTTAATTCTCTGATTAAAGCATCGTATTCTTCATCGCTAGCCAAGGGTTCATCTTTTTCATAATATGCCCTCATCCACAAATTAGCTAAAGCAACTTTTTCTAAATACTCTTCTTTTTTCATCTAAACTCCTATATTATCCATTGCCTGCGCTAAAGCAAAAAGTTGTTTATGCTCATATAAATCATGCACTCTTATAATACTAGCACCATTTTCAAAAGCCTTTAAATGCAAATATAAAGTTCCCGCTAAACGATCTTTAATCTCGCTTTGAAAATACGCATTAATCACACTTTTACGACTCGCACCTATAAGTAAAGGTTTATTAAATTGCAAAAAATGTTCTAAGTGTTTGATTAAAATCATATTATGCCCCGCACTCTTTCCAAAACCAATACCTACATCTAAAATACTTTCTTTTACTCCAAAACTTTCTAAAAGCTCAAGTTTTTCTTTAAAAAACAAAGTCATCTCATCAAGCAAATCTTCATAAAAAGGATTATCTTGCATGTTATTTGGATTGTTTTGCATGTGCATTAAGCAATATTTTGCCCCATATTTACTTGCAAGTTTGGCTAGATTAAGATTTCTTAAACTTGTAATATCATTAATGAGTTTAAAACCCTTATTTAAAGCATATTCTAGACAATATTCATCAAAACTATCTAAACTAAAAATTGCTTGTTCGTAATAATTTTTCTCATAAATTAAGTCAAGTACTTTTTTCAGTCTTTTAAATTCCTCTTCCTTGCCACAATACTCACTCCCAGGTCTTGAACTTACCGCACCTATATCGATATATTCAGGCTTTAAAGCAAGAAAGTCATTAAGCCTTTTTTCAAAGTCTTCTTCACTCACACGACTTTTTGCATTAAAACTGTCTTCATTGACATTAATCACTGCCATAAGCTCGGCTTTTTTCTGTTTTAAAAAATCTTTTTGCAAAAAAAGAGCCAAATTTTTAAGTCCAAAATCTTGAAGTTTTTCTTTGACAACAAGCTTTTGAATTTGCTCTTTACTTGCCATTAAAAGCGCATTTGAATGAGTGATTTTTGCAGTAATTACTTCTTTATGAGTAATAAGTTCAGCTCCTACTCTTAAAGCATCTTGTTTTAAAATATTTGCCGCAGGAGTGGAAATATCTTTGATAAAAATAAAATGAATTTTTGTTTTTTCACTCATAATTTTTTGTCCCATTTTATGGGGATTTATGAAAGAACAAAGCAAATTAAAATCGGTATTTGGATTGATTTTAAAAAATTTCATTTTATTTCTTTGTATAGTAATTTAACAAAAGAGTAGCTAAAAGCACCCCGCTTTTAGAATTTAATTTTGCAAGCTCATAGCCTTCATAAAAAAACTCTAATTCTTCAGCATTAAAATCTTTATATTTCACACATTCTTTAGCAAGTAATGCGATTTGATCCATAAGTTCATTTTTATCCAAATTTTCATTTTTTTGCAAAAAATCAAAAAGCATTCTTAAATCCATTCTTTTAAGATCTAAATCAAGTTTTTTAACTTCCTTTTCAACTTTTCTTTTTTCGCAAATAAGACGCGATTTTATGGTAGGTAAAAGTAAATTTTTAGAAGGTACCACAATAAGAAATTTAATATTTTTTGGAGGCTCTTCAAGAAGTTTAAGTAAAAAATTTTGTGCTTCTATCCTATAAGAATCCGCCATTAAAACAATAATTTTTTCTTCAGTTTCTGCAATATAGCTTTCTTTTTCAACCGCTCTTGCATCATCAAGTAAAAATTCATTTTGTGGCATAAAAAATCTTAATTTTTTAATACCAAAATTATTAATCATTTCTTCTTTAATACCTAAAAAATCTTCGCTGATAATAATCTTACTAATAAACAAAATATTTATCCTAATTGCACCTTGGAAAATAATATTGCATCCAAACTTACATCAAAAAGTTGATATAAACTAATAAGCTTGATATCCAAGTCTTTATCTTTAGAATTTAAATAAAAACTATCTTGTAACTGCTCATCAAAAAGCCACAATAAACTATCATCTCTTGATTTAGCGATTAAAGATTTATTATCAGAAGCACTTCCTATATAAAAATACACATAACCATTAGGAAAAGAAATGTCAAGCAAGTCATTAAGTAAAGCTATATCTTCTGAACTTTGTACTTTCTTCTTGCATAAAGAATTTAACGACACAAAAGGAAGCATAGGACGAGCGGCTTTTGAATTTATATTTTTTAAAAAATACTCTTCATACCAAGATCTTTGTTCATCGCACATTAAGACAAAAGTGCGTCCCTCTAAAAGATATTTAAGTCTTGCAGCCATCAAAGGAGCCCATTCTAAACGACGCGACTCCAACCATGCCATAAAAGCTCCGCCATTGCGAATATTTTCAAGAGTAAAACTTAAAAAATCACTCATTTATTTATCAAGTCCGTAGCACTCATGTAGTGCTCTAACTGCAAGTTCTCCGTATTTTTCATGAACTATCATTGAAATTTTAATTTCACTAGTAGAAATCATACCGATATTAATCCCCTCATCAGCTAAAGCTTTAAAAGCTTTACTTGCCACTCCTGAATGTGATTTCATGCCTACGCCGACTATAGAAACTTTTACTACAGCACTATCACTTTCTATAGTTGTTTTTGAGCTTAAAATTTTTTGCATAGCATTTTTGGCTAATTCAAGTTCATTTTGAGGAACTGTAAAACCCAAATTTGTAGCGCCATCAACTCCAACATTTTGTATAATCATATCTACATTAATATTTTCATTTGCCAAAACAGAAAAAATTTCAGCTGCGATTCCAGGCTTATCTTCTACATTTCTTAAAGTCACTCTTGCTTGATTTTTATCCAAAGCAATACCACTTACTAAAGCTTGTTCCATTCCATCTTCCTTTGTTATCATTGTTCCTTCGTTATTGTTAAAACTACTTCTAGTTACTAAGTTAACATTTAATTTTTTTGCAAGCTCTACAGAGCGATTTTGCAAAACTTTTGCACCCAAACTTGCAAGTTCAAGCATTTCTTCATAAGAAATTTTATCCAATTTCTTTGCCTTTGGTTCAATTCTTGGATCTGTTGTATAAACCCCATCAACATCGGTATAAATTTCACACAAATCCGCATTTAAGGCACCTGCTACCGCCACAGCACTTAAGTCGCTTCCACCACGCCCTAAGGTAGTTACATTACCTTCCTCATCTACACCTTGAAAACCTGCTATAACGACTATTTTACCATTTTGAAGTTCTGATTTTATCGCTTTTGTATCAATATGATGAATTCTTGCCTTTGTAAAAACACTATCTGTAATAATTCCCGCTTTTCTCCCAGAAAATGATATAGCAGGATAACCCTTTTCATTTAAAGCAATAGAAAGTAAAGCACAGCTTACACGCTCTCCACTGCTTAAAAGCATATCCATATCTTTACCATTAGGAGTTTTACTAAAATATTCAGCTTGCTCGATAAGAGTATTTGTCACCCCACTCATTGCAGATACTACAACAACAAGTTGATCACCCTGTTGCACACTTTGGATAACCCTATTGGCTACTGCTTCGATACGCTCAAGTGTTCCAACGCTTGTTCCACCATATTTTTGAACTATAAGCATTTTAGATATAACCTTTCTCTTCAAAATATTTGATCACTTTAACATAAATATTTTTTTTGAAATGATTAATCATTTCAAAAATTTGTTTAACACTCACAAATTGATAATCATCAAATTCAGGATGCTTGGTATTGATATTGATTGTAGCACCGTGCTTTAAACGCACTAAAAAATATTTTTGAATCTGCCCATCATAAGGATACATTTTTTTAACAATTTTACTCGGAAAATCATAACTCAACCATTCTGGATACTCAGCAATGATTTCAACCTCATCAGTGCCTATTTCTTCTTTTAATTCTCTAAATAAAGCGTTTTTGACACTTTCACCTTTATCAATGCCTCCTTGTGGAAATTGCCAAATATTATCCATATCACTTCTTTTAGCTATAAAAATCTTACACTCAAAAGGATAAGAACTTGATAAAACAATAGCTGCAACATTTGGTCTATAATTTTTCTCGTTTTCCACAATATTTTTCCTTAAATCTCAAGGATATAATTTTAACCTAAATCAAATCAAATTTTTATTAAAATACATTAAAAATTTAATAAAATATTTTAGGGTTTTTATGCATTTTTATATCCATATTCCATTTTGTGAAAGCAAATGTAATTATTGCGCTTTTACAAGTTTGAAAAAAAATGATTATGAAAAAGCCTATTTTAAGGCTTTAAAAGAAGATATTGTTTTTCAATTAAAACAATTTAACATTCAATCAAATCAAATTAAAACCTTATTCATAGGCGGAGGAACACCAAGTTGTGTTAATGCGTATAATTATGAAGATATTTTTAAAATTTTATATCCCTTACTAGATAAAAATGTAGAAATTTCATGCGAAGCTAATCCCAACTCAGCAACATTAAATTGGCTTAAAAATATGAAAAATCTAGGAGTTAATCGCATTTCTTTTGGAGTTCAAAGTTTTCATCCTAAAAAACTTCACTTTCTTGGAAGAATTCACAATCAAGAAATGATTATCAAAACATTAGAAAACGCAAATAAAGTAGGTTTTAAAAATATCAATTTAGATCTTATTTATGATACGAAATTAGACAATAAAAAAATGCTTGAATTTGAACTCTTACACTTAAAACAAATCAAGGATTTAATCACACACCTTAGTGCTTATAATTTAACCATAGAATCAAACACAGCCTTTGCTAAAAAAGAACATTTCAAAAAAAATGCTCCTAATTTAATGAAATTTTTCATCAAACAACTTCTAGAGCTTGACTTTTTTCAATATGAAATCAGTAATTTTTCAAAAACCAAAGCCCAAATTTGCAAACATAATCTTGCTTATTGGCAAGGAAAAAACTACCTAGCTTGTGGATTAAGTGCAGTAGGATTTTATGAAAATAAGCGTTTTTATACAGCAAAAAATTTAAAAAATTACATAGAAAATCCTACTTTTAGATCTATAGAGCAACTAAGTTCCAAAGACTTGAATTTAGAG
Organism: Campylobacter sp. BCW_6461; assembly: GCF_001762735.1. Taxonomy (NCBI): domain Bacteria; kingdom Pseudomonadati; phylum Campylobacterota; class Epsilonproteobacteria; order Campylobacterales; family Campylobacteraceae; genus Campylobacter; species Campylobacter sp. BCW_6461. Next base: position 164,162 of record NZ_MJXJ01000023.1, read on the forward strand.
CACCTATTTTTAGGACTTAGAAGTATAGTAGGGATTGATGAAACAAAACTCAATCAATGGCAAAAAGACAAAATAAATATATTATTAAAAGAAAAAAAACTTTTTTACAAAAATAAAAGATATTTTAATCCTAATTTTCTCATTAGCGATGAACTTGCTTTATATCTCTCATCTTAAATTTAAGTTTTTTAAGTAAAATATTTATTAAAATATCAAATCAAAGAGTAATGATTAATGAGTTTTGGTGAAATTATAGTTATTTTAGTTGTAGCGATTTTAGTCTTAGGACCTGATAAACTTCCAGAAGCTATAGTACAAATAGCAAAAATTCTAAAGGCTGTAAAACGCAACATAGATGATGCAAAATCAAGCATAGAAAAAGAAATACGCATCAATGACTTAAAAGAAGAAGCTAAGAAATACAAAGATGAATTTTCAAGCACTAATGAAAATATACGCAAAAAACTCAGCTTTGAAGAATTTGATGACCTTAAGAGAGATATTTTAGATAAAACAAAGGTAGATTTAACCTTTGATAGCAGAGATGATAAAGTAAAAAATAACCTTAGCGGACAAAATTTAAATACAGAAGAAAAACCAAATCTTAGCAAATTAGAAACACAAGATAAAAACGGAAAAATAAATGTTTGAAGAATTAAGACCTCATTTAATAGAACTTAGAAAACGCCTTTTTATAAGCGTTGCTTGCATTGTAGTTATGTTTATTGTATGTTTTGCTCTACGAAGCTATATCTTAGATATTCTAAAAGCTCCACTTATAGCTGTTTTACCCGAAGTAGCCAAACATGTAAATGTAATTGAAATACAAGAAGCCTTATTTACCGCAATGAAGGTTAGTTTTTTTGCAGCCTTTATCTTTTCTCTACCTGTAATTTTTTGGCAATTTTGGAAATTTGTAGCTCCAGGACTTTATGATAATGAAAAACGCCTTGTGGTGCCTTTTGTTAGCTTTGCGAGCATTATGTTTGCCTTGGGGGCTTGTTTTTGCTATTTTGTTGTAGTGCCTTTGGCTTTTAAATTTTTGATTAATTTTGGTTTAAATGAAGATTTTAATCCTGTAATTACCATAGGAACTTATGTAGATTTTTTTACAAAAGTTGTTGTGGCTTTTGGCTTAGCTTTTGAAATGCCTGTAATTGCCTTTTTCTTTGCTAAAGTCGGACTTATAGATGATAGTTTTTTAAAACGCCATTTTCGCATAGCTGTTTTAGTTATTTTTGTTTTTTCAGCCTTTATGACTCCACCTGATGTTTTATCTCAATTTTTAATGGCAGGACCACTTTGCGGACTTTATGGACTTTCTATTTTAATTGTTCAAAAGGTAAATCCTGCTCCAAAAGATAAAGAAAGTGATGAATAAAGACTTACTTCTTTCAAGCTATGATTACACTCTAGCTAATGAACTCATAGCCAACTATCCTACAAATCCAAAAGAAGATGCTAGGCTTTTGGTTTTTGATCGCAAAAACAAAGAAATTTTTCATACTACTTTTAAAAATTTACAAGACTTTTTACCCAACTGCGCGATTTTTTTCAATGATACCAAAGTTATTAAAGCAAGAATTTATGGCAATAAAGCAAGCGGAGGAAAAATAGAGCTTTTCTTGCATCAACCTTTTTTAAATTCTCACGATCCGCTTTTTCTAGCTCAAATTAAAGGGCGTGTTAAAAAAGATGAAATCTTATATTTTAAAGATGATTTAAAAGTACGCGTTGTAGAACTTTTAAATGATGGTCTTCGAAAAGTTCAATTTTTTCAAAATGATAAAACCTTAGACACCTCAAATCTTTACAACCTGCTTGACAAGATAGGACATATACCCTTGCCTCCTTATATTAAAAGGGAGGATGAAAAAAGTGATTTGAAAGATTATCAAAGTATCTTTGCAAAAAATTTAGGTGCAGTGGCTGCTCCGACTGCAAGTTTACATTTTAGTGAGACTATGCTTGAAAATTTAAGAAAAAAACACGAAATTTATCATTTAACCTTACATGTAGGAGCTGGAACCTTTAAAAGCGTGGAATGCGAAAATATACAAGAGCATAAAATGCATAGCGAATTTTTTAATATTCCGCAGCAAGCATGTGAAATTATAGATTCTAAACAAGCTATTTTAGGCGTAGGAACAACGGTAACAAGAACCATAGAATATTATGCAAGAACTAAAACAAAAAATGGTTTTTGTGATCTTTTTTTACACCCGCAAAATCCACCTATAAGACAAAATCATCTTTTAACCAATTTTCATTTACCAAAATCTACTCTTATCATGCTAGTTTCAGCTTTTATCGGTAGAGAACAGTGTTTAAAACTTTATGAACTCGCCATAAAAGAAAAATATCGCTTTTACTCTTATGGCGATGCGATGTTAATCTTGTGATTTTTCTTTAAAATTTATTGCTATTTTAGCTTGAAGTTTTAGCCAATCTTTTTGAAGCATGATAGGAAAACCTCCATAAACACGCCCGCCTTCTAAATTTTTACTCACACCGCCTCTTGCAGCTATAGTACTAAAATCGCCTATTTTTAAATGTCCACTCGTTGCACTTTGACCACCCATAATAACATTGCGTCCTAACTCACTTGAACCTGAAATTCCAGTTTGTGCCACAATGATACAATTTTGACCTATATTGCAATTATGTCCGATTTGAACTAGATTGTCTACCTTAGTACCTGCTTTGATAATAGTACTATCAAAAACTGCTCTATCTATAGTTGTACAAGCCCCCACTTCTACAAAATCTTCTAAAACCACATTGCCATTATGATAAATTTTATAATGTTCGCCGTTTTTATTGTGCGCATAACCAAAGCCATCGCTTCCTATTACACAATTGGCAAGCAAATGACATTTTTTACCGATTTTAGTATCATTATAAATCACTACATTAGGATGGATAATACTCTCATCACCAATGCTGACATTATCGCCTATATAAGCTCCCGCCATAATGATTACATTTTCACCGATATTTACATTATCACCTATATAAACATTAGGCATGATTCTTGCGCTTTTTGCGATATTTTGTACTTTTTCTTTAGCTGTGCTTATCAAAGGTTTAGCAAAAAGCTTGCTTAAAAAAGCAAAACTCAAATGTGGACTTTGAGTAATCAAAGCTTTAGTATCTTTAGGTACTAAATTTTCATATTCTTTAGATACTAAAATAGCAGCAGCTCCTGTGTGAGGTATATCTTTGGTATTTTTCTCACCATCACAATAAGTAAGCTCTGTAAAATTTGCTTTCAATAAAGAATTTAAAGCACTGATTTCTATATCCTCGCCTTTATATTCCAAGCTTAAAAATTCTGCTATTTCACTTAATTTCATTTAATCTCCATCAAAACAGATCCACTGCGAACTATATCACTAGGATTGTATTTTTTAATTGTTTTTAAAAAATTATCAATGCGATTTGCATCATCAGCAACCATTAAAAACAAAAAATTCTCATTGCTATTTGCAATAGTACCATTATAAGCTTTCAAAACGGCATCAAGTCCACCTAAATTTTCATTTAAAGGAATTTTCACTAAAGCCATTTCTTTGTCAATAAATTCTTCACTTTCTATCACTTTATAAGTAGGAATGAGCTTATGAAGTTGTTTGACTATCTGCTCAAAAGTTCTTTCATTTCCTGAGGTGACTATATTAATACGAGAAAATTCTTTATTTTCCAAAGGTGCTACTGTAAGCGAGTCAATATTATAACCTCTTCCTGAAAAAAGTCCTACTATACGAGATAAAACCCCATGCTCATTTAAAACAATTACCGATAAAACCCTTCTCATTGTCTATCCTTTGCCTTTGGTAAAATCATATTATAAATCGCACCTCCTGCAGGCACCATAGGTAAAACATCTTCAAAGCGATCAATTTTTACATTTAAAAGAGAGGTTTTATCACTTTTTAAAGCTTGGCTAAAAGCTTGAATGAATTCTTCTTTGTTTGAAATTTCATAACCTTCACAACCAAAACCTTGAGCTATTTTGATAAAATCAGGCTGAGTGCTTAAATCAGTTTGTGAAAAATGCTCTTTATAAAACATACTTTGCCATTGTCTTACCATACCTAAAAAGGCATTATTTAAAATAATATTTATAGTTTTTATACCATACTCATAAGCAGTCATAAGCTCTTGGATATTCATTAAAACCGATCCATCGCCTACGAAATTAATCACCACTTCTTCACCCACAGCAAGCTTTGCACCCAAAGCAGCAGGTAAAGAATATCCCATAGTTCCTTGCCCTCCGCTTGTTGCAAGTTGTCTTGGATAATTAAAAGGATAAAACTGTGCCACCCACATTTGATGCTGACCCACATCAGTAATAATCCTTGCATCTGGAGCCATTTTCGCACATTCTTCAATCACCCATTGCGGTTTTAAAATCTCATTGCTATCTTCATAAGAAAGCGGATAAAGTTCATTATAACGCTTTAAAGTTTCGTGCCATTCTTTAAAAGTTGTGTTGAAATTTTCCTTTTTAAGCTCTTCTAAAAGCTCTTTAAGAACTTCTTTAATATCTCCTACTATAGGATAATGCGCATTGATAATCTTTGAAATAGAACTAGGATCAATATCAACATGAACTATAGTCGCATGTTTAGCAAATTCACTTGTTTTTCCTGTAATCCTATCATCAAATCTCGCTCCTACACTCACAAGCAAATCGCACTCACTTAAAGCCATATTAGCAGCATAGCTTCCATGCATGCCTGCCATTTTAAGATTAAAAACATCATCACTTCTTAAAGTTCCAAGCGCCATCAAAGTTTCAACTGCTGGAATTTTTGTAAATTTTATAAGCTCTCTGATTTGCTCGCTTGCATTAGAACTGATGCAACCTCCACCTAAGTAAAACAAAGGTCTTTTTGCTTCTTTTAAAAGCTCTGCAAATTTTTTAATTTGCTTTGAGTTACCCTTATAAACGGGCTTATAAGTCTTCATGGAAATTTCTTTAGAGTATTCCCAAAGTCCCAAAGTTGCACTTACGTCTTTTGGCACATCTATATGCACAGGCCCAGGTCTACCACTTCTTGCTATATAAAAAGCCTCTTTTAAAATGCGTGGAAACTCTTCTATACAAGTAACTAAATAATTATGCTTTACACAAGGTCTTGAAATGCCTACTGCATCAATTTCTTGAAAAGCATCTGTACCAATAAGAGAATTTGCCACCTGCCCTGAAATCAACACCAAAGGGATAGAATCGCTATAAGCCGTAGCTAGACCTGTAATAGTATTTGTAAAACCTGGTCCGCTTGTAACTATAGCTACGCCCACTTCTCCGCTCATTCTTGCGTAAGCATCAGCAGCATGCAAAGCCGCTTGTTCATGACGCACTAAAATATGTTTAAAATACTTTTGATTGTAAATTTCATCATAAATATTAAGCGCAGCGCCTCCAGGATAACCAAAAACAATTTTAACATTTTCTTCTTTTAAAGCCTCGCAAATCATTGCCGAACCGCTTAACTCTTTCATAATAACACTCCAAAAAATTATTGTAAAAGCTCTTTAAGTGCTAAATTAAGTCTTTTGCCATCAACACTCGCACCTAATTTTATTTTAGCTTCTTTCATTACCAAACCTTGTTCTTTTAGTGAACTTACGCCCAATTCTTCTATAAGTTGTTTTAAGGCTAAAGTTAACTCCTCATCACTTAGTTGTTTAGGCAGATAAATTTCAAAAAGACTTATTTCATTTTGTTCTTTTTGTGCTAAATCTTCACGATTTGCCTTAAGATAAAGTTCGATTGCGTCTTTGCGTTTTTTGATTTCACTTGCAATGATTTTATAAATTCTTTCATTATCCAACTCTATTCTTTCATCCACTTCTATTTGCTTAAAAGCTGCATTTAGAGTTCTTAAACTATCTCTTTTAAAATCATCTTTTTGTTTCATTGCCTCTTTGATATCGTTTAAAATTTGTTCTTTTAAAGTCATTTTTTTCCTTTTTAGTTAAAATTACAAGCTTTAAGATTTAAACCAAAACCTTCTAAACCTATATAGTCTTTATCACAACTTTGAGATAAAAGTTTAATTTCTTCTATACCAAAATATCTTAAAATCTGTGCTCCTATACCATAGTTTTTGTATTGAGTAGTACTGGATTTTTCTCCTTGCATGAAAACTATAACGCCACCATTTTCACTAAGAAATTTGATTTGCTCTAAAAGTTTTGAAAATTTATCTGAAGTTAAAAGCTCAAAATCACTACCACTGATATGAAATTTAACATTTTCACATTTTTTGATATCTTTAAAGCAAAAAGCTATGTGTTGGGTTTGATTATGATCACTAAAGATAAATTTTTCTGCTTTAAAGCCTGCTAAAACACTTTGACTTTTTTCTTCAAGCTTAATAAGGCTTTCATGTTTTAGGCGATATTCTATAAGATCGCTTACGGCTATCATATTTAAATCATGTTTTTGGCAAAAAATTTCTAGATCTTCTCTTCTTGCCATATCTCCATTATCTTTTACAATTTCACAAATCACACAAGCACCTTTTAATCCTGCTAATTTACAAAGATCAACCGTGCCTTCTGTATGACCTGTGCGTTCTAAAACCCCACCTTTTTTTGCGATTAAAGGATTGATATGCCCTGGTCTTACAAAATCACTCGCCTTAGCATTATCATCGGCAAAAATTTGTATAGTCATATTTCTTTCATAGGCGCTAACTCCCGTTGTAGCATCTTTTGCATCTACGGTTATAGTAAAAGCAGTTTCGTGGTTTGAAGTATTTTTAGGCACCATTAAAGGAAGTTCAAATTTTTTTGCCAAAGTTTCATCTAAGGCTACACAAACCACACCACGAGCTTCTTTTATCATGAAATTTACTTTTTCTTGAGTGCTAAATTGCGCAGGAAAGATTAAATCGCCTTCATTTTCTCTATCTTCTGCATCTACCATAACAAGCATTTTTCCTGCTTGTAAATCCTTAATCGCTTGTTCTACGCTAACAAATTTCATTTTTATTTCCTTAAAATTTTTAAAATTATAACTTAAATTGCTTGACAAATAAATTAAAATTCATTATAATCACACTTTTAAAAAATATTTATTGGGGTATCGCCAAGCGGTAAGGCAACAGGTTTTGGTCCTGTCATTCAGGGGTTCGAATCCCTTTACCCCATCCACTTCTTATTTTATATTTCAAAGTATCTTATATGCCGCGAAGTAGAGCAGTGGTTAGCTCGTCGGGCTCATAACCCGAAGGTCGGGAGTTCAAATCTCCCCTTCGCAACCAGTTAAGGATTTAAAATAAATTTTATTTAGATAGATTGTTTAAATAACTTTTTAAAATATCTTCTAGCCGTATTTTCAGTTCTATAGGAGCTAGAATTTTTATATAAGGAATCCACTGTTTAACCAAATGTAAAATTTCATCTTCATAGGAAACTTGAGTGCTTAAAGTATAGCTTGTTTCATCTTTATCAATGATTTGATAATTACTTAGTATTTCTTTTCTAAAAAAATATTCCTTAGCATTTTTATCAAGTTTTAAAATCACTTCTTTGCTTTCTCCAAGCCAGATATTAGGATCATTTTGGATTTGTTCTTGAAGTTTTTCATTGGGAATAAAATTTTCATTTTTAGTGCGAAGTTTTGAAATTTTATCTAAATTAAAATGTTTTAATTTATCATTTTCATCCCCTAAAAGATACCAAATTCCTTTGTAATTTACGAGTTTGTAAGGTTTGATTTGGCGTTCTTTTTTCTTGTAGAAAAAATTCAATACATTGTGTTTGAGTATAGCTACACTAAGATCTTTAAAAAGCTCATAATCCACCTTTTGAAAACCTTCATTTTTTACCATCAAAACTTTATTTACCCTATGGCTTAAAAGATCGACTATAAAGCCTTGATCGAGTTTTGGATAAAGCTCAGCAATACCACTTAAGGTGGCAAAATTCTGTATGTCTTTAAAGCTTAATTTTCCCAAAGCAAAGCTTTCTAAAACATATCTTCCATTTTCTTTTTTAATAGGCATAAAAGTAAGTCTTTCGTTAAGATCCCTTTGTATGGTTCTTGTATCGACATTAAACTCTTGTGCAAGCTCTTGGGCGCTTAGACTTTCCCCATTGTTAAATTTTGATAAAATCTGCACCAAGCGTATGCTTAATTTGTCGTATTCTTTCATGAAATTTCCTTGTGAGTTAAAATGCTTTTTAACAAACTTACGCCTTCTATGCCTAAAATTTCATTTCTAAGTTTTTTGACTTCATTTAAACTTGGGGCTTTTGCATGAACGGCTTCATTGCGGATTTCTTGAATGAGAGTAAGACTTTTTGAAAAAGGATAATTGATAAATTGAGTTAAACTTTTTCCTAAATGACATTGGATATTTTCATGTCTGAGTAGAAATTTAATACTTCCAAGATTGGGTTTTTGGGTAAAAAAATCTTTAAGTATAAAAGATTTGCTTTGGACATTATAAGTTAAATCATAAAGGCTAGGATCTTTCATACAAGCTTTTAAAAGAACTTTTTTGGCAAAAGCATAAATTTCATATTCTAAGGTTTTGGAGTATTTGACTATAATGCTTGTAAAATCATTTAAAAGATCGTTTTCGCTTTGCAAAAGCTCTAATTCTGCATGAATGATATTGCTTATGCTATCAGGGTGCAAGAGATAAAAAATCCTTTTGCCAAAAACAAAGCGTATGAAATTTTCTTGCATGGCTAGGTATTCTTTACTTTTATACACGCTTAAATAATGCTTTTCATCTCCTAAAAAATAAGAACACTCTTCTTTTAATCTCACAGGCAAAGGATAGGTTGTAATTATTGCCATAAATAGCATAAGTGTGATCGTTTGGGGTGATGAAATTGGCTAAAAATTTATCTCTTAAAAGACTAAAATCTTCCCTGACCAATTCTCTTAAATCACTGATAATAAAAAAGTCTTCCACTTCTAAATTTTTTTCTTTATAATAACTAGGAATCAAACTTTCATCAACATTTTTAGAAATTTTTATCACCTTAGCGACAAATAAATTAGCATAATCGCTTAAAAAGAGTTGCAAGAAATTTTCTTCATTTGTACTTTGGTAAATTTCTTCTAAGGAATTTTGCTTTTCTTGATCGTTGAGCTTTGATTTGATTTTGCCAAAGGCAACTTGGGATTTTTCTTGCAAAATGCTTAAGTGTTGCTTGATGACATCTTCTTGATAGTAGGGGTTATAAAGGATTAAAAGGTGGTTCATATTTTGCCTTATTTTAGGATTTCTTTGAGATTTTGCTTGATTTCATTAGGATTTTGCTCGTATTCTTGTATGAGATCTTTTAAAATTTCAAACAACTCGTTAAAATCCTGCGGGTGTTCTTTTTTAAAATTTACTATCAAATCCAAAGTTTTACAAATACTACTTGCTTGATCTTTGCTGTCATTAAAAGCATTTTTTATATCTAAAACCATACTGATAATACGAGCACTTTGCATAGGGCTTGAAATGCGTTTAAATAAAAAGCCTTTAAACGCATTTGCAAGACTAAGAGATGAGAAAATCTTAGAAAACATTTCTTTTCCTTGATTAGTGTTTTGGTTTAAAAATTTCAAACAAAGAACTTAAAAATCCACTTTTTTCGCCTTTGCAATCACTACATATAAAATCTAAAGTATTTAAAGCATCGCTTTTAGGTTTAGCTAAAAAACTTTTGCCACATTTTATACATTTTTGAAATTTTGGAATAGGCTTAATCATGATTTATTGCTTATTTTTCTATTGATAAATTTTTAAATTCAAAATCAAGTTTTTTTCCATTTTGTATATCTTCAAAATGTTCATCTAAATAATCTATATAAAATTCTCCGATTTTTTTAGTGGCGTTGTAGGCTACTGTTGCGTTAATAGCTCCACCTATAAAATTGACACCAGGAATAAATTTCATAAGACCTGTAGCAAGCGTTTTGACTGCAAATCCTGTAACACCTGTAGCAAGTAAAGCTGTTAAAATTTTTAAAGCATCATCTTTACTGCTTAAATTAAGCTCGTAAATCATACTAATATGATAAATCATAGCACATTGATTGGTTGCAATAAGAGGAAAGTCAGAAAAAGGTATAGGAGATAATGCTACAGTTGAAGATAATCCTGCATAATATTTAATCTTATCTTGAGCCTTTTCTTTGCAAGCTTCTCTTTTTAAATCTTTATCATATTGTTGTTTTCTTGCAAAAGCATTTTTTTGTCCTTCATTTAAAAAACAATAAGTTTTATTGACTAACTCTTTAATACCTAAAAGTTTTTTAACATTTCCTTCATCATCTTCAATTGCTATAGCTCTTACTCTTTCTATTTTTTCATCATCTAATTTAAGCTCTTTTTTAACAATATCCTTAAAACTACAACCATTTTCATCTTTATCTTGTTGAGCTTTAGTGATAACCAATATTGTACAAAATTTTTCAGATTTTAAAAATTTTATTAATTCTTTTTCTTGTGGTTCTATTCTTCGATTTGCTTCACAAATACAAAACCATACCAAATAAATTTGATCTGAAGGTTCTTTTGCTTTTTGATCTTCGATAAATTGTTTTAAGTTATCAATATCTTTGTCATCTTTTATTTCAAGACCTTTACTATCATATATACAAAGTCCATCTTTTTCATATTTGTTTAAATTAGCAGTGATTGGAGAGCCGCTATCTGTTTTGGCTACTTTTTCACCAAATACGGTATTAATTAAAGTACTTTTTCCTGCACCTGTTTTTCCAAGTATTAAAACATTTAACTTATTATTTTCTTGTTCTTCTTTTTTGATTTTTTCAAACGATGTCATTATCTCGTTAAAAAAGATCCATTGTTGAAATTAAACTCATTATTTGCCATATTTTCTCCTTGTTTTTAAAATTTTTAACTTTGTATTTTATCAAATCCCCCCCCCCAGTCAAGGGGGAAGTGAAATTTTTAAGTTTTACGCCATAGCACTAGCGCTAAAATTGTGATTAAATATATAGCACAAAATATTATATTATAAGGATAAGGTTGCATAGAAAGAAAAATAAGTATCGCTATGCCAACAAAAACCATAAACGCTATAAAATACAAACCACACATCAACACTATGGCAACAAAGCCAGCTATAAGGCTTAAAATTCCAAGTATTATTCCCATTGTTTATCCCACATAGGAGAACTCCACACAGAAGGAAAAATATACTGAGGAAAAGTTTGAAATTTTGTTTGCAGATAAAATCTCTGTGTTTTTCTCTCCATACTTTCACTTATCATTTTTACAACCGCTAAGTCATTTTTTTCGCTTTGTGTTTCCAAAAAAGCACTCAAGCATTTAAATTTTTTAGCATAGTCGATCACTTTTATCATTTGATCTTTATAAGACGACAAAAGAAATTCTGTTTTGTGATTATTTTTAGAGGTAAAATTTTGCTCAAATTCTAAAAATTCCTTAGAATTAAAATATTTTGAAAAGCCGCTATAACACTCCATACATTCGCAAAGAAATTCTTGAATTTGATTTTTCTTTTGTTCGATTTCAAGCTCTCTTTTGAGTTTGTATTCTTCGGTATTGATCATATCTTTACAGCTTGGAACAATAGCATGTGTATCAAATTTTCTTTCTGGCTTGGATAATTTTTCGTATAATTTTTTTATGCCATATCCTGTAGCTGTAAGAGCTATACTACCAAATGCGATTTGTTTTAACATTTTCTCTCCTTGTTTTAAAATAACAAAGAAAGTATAAAACACCCTTGCGACAGGTTGTGTCGTAAAAAATAACTTTAAAATATTAAAAACTTATTTTATTAAAGCTAGCCTGTAAATTCAGTAGTTTCATAGCCTATAGGTTTATCTACAAAACAAGATTTTTCTTTTAAAAATACAACTTCTATAGTTCCAACAGGCCCATTTCTATTTTTTCCAACAATAATTTCAGCATTTTCTTGCATAGGATTTGGTATAAAAAGCCTTTGATAAGCTTTGCCTTCAGCTTTAGCTTTATTCTCTCTTTCTTTTTCTTCTTGTTCTCTATAAACCTCATCGCGATATACAAACAAAATAGCATCCGCATCTTGCTCTATAGCTCCACTTTCTCGCAAATCACTCATCAAAGGACGCTTATTTGCCCTTTGCTCTAAGCCACGATTAAGTTGTGAAAGTGCGATAATAGGCATATCAAGCTCCCTAGCCAAAAGCTTAAGTCCTCTTGAAATTTCACTAACTTGCAAATGTCTATCATTAAAATTTGAATTACTCATCATAAGCCCTATATAGTCAATCACACAAAGTCCTATACTTTCATCTTGAGATTTTAAACGCCTTAAAATAGCCCTTACATCAGCAATAGTTGCATAACCACTATCGTAAATATATAATTTCTTTTGACTATAATCATTGCAAGCATCTCCTAAACGCTCCCATTCATCATCGTTTAAATCTGCAGTTAAAATTTTTTGCAAAGGAATAGAAGTTTTAGAAGATAGCATTCTTTGCATGATTTGAGTTGCAGGCATTTCAAGAGAAAATAAAGCCACGCCTTTTTTTTGTCTTAAAACCTTATCAATGAAATTTAAACAAAGAGTTGTCTTTCCCATACCTGGACGCGCGGCGATTATTATAAGTTCACCCCCTTTAAAGCCTTTTGTCATTTTATTTAGACCTTCAAAACCTGTATCAAGCCCTATAATACCTTTATTTTCTAAAGTTTTTTGCTTTTTAAATTCTTCAAAAAGTTCTGATATTACCATATCAACATCTTTAATATCTCTAGAATTCACACGATTTGTAATGCTAAAAATTTCTTTACCAATTTCATCTGCGATTTCACTTACAGCACGATCTTCATTGATACGAGTTGGCAAAAGATGTGCAAAACTCAAGAGTTGTCTTTTTACGGACTTTTCGTGAAGTTCATTTACATAAGCAGGCAAATCTATCATAGAAGGAGTGGCAAGAATTTCTGCTAAAATTTGCTCATCTATTTTTTTATGTTTTCTTAAAAAACTTACAGAAATGGGCTCTTTGTTATTACTACAAGCTATAACCGCTTTAAAAATATCTTGGTGAGCTTTAAGACTAAAATCTTTTGGGCTAATATCACCTGCTATACTAGCATAAGCTTCTTCACTCATGATACAACTGCTTAAAATAGCTCGTTCTAAATCCAAGTCATAATACTCTTGCTGCACTAAATTTCCTTATAAGTATAAATTAATTCTAAAAATTCTATCTAAAAAAACTTAAATTATAAAACTTAATTTTTTTATAAATATTTAAAGTAATATTAGTTACAATTATAAATGTAATTTAATTACAAACAACAAACATTTCAAGGAGAACATTTGAAAAAATATTTATTTTCCTGTGTTTTAGCCTCCATTTTAACCCAATCAGCTACGGCTGTAGAATTTCAAGAAGGTTTTAGTGGAAATTTAAGCATAGGTGTGGGTGCAAGGGATATTAAAAGTAATATTTCAACTTTGGCAAACAGCGATTATCTAAGCAGTCACAATGCTGATAATTCAGACTCCTCTTTCATTCCTTTTATCGGTGTAGAACTTTACTATGGTAATCTTATAGATAATGATAGAATTTTTATTAAAAACTACAATGGAAGAGATATCAGCGGTATAGCTTTAGGCTACGAAAGAGCTTATTTAGAGCGTTTTAGCACTTCTTTTTCTGTGATTTCCTCTTTAAGAGAAAAAGCTTATGCAAATCCTTATGCAATAGGAAATAGAGAAGAAACTGATGTTGATAGATATGGTTTTAAAATCTCTCAACTTTATGAAAGTGATTTTGGGAAATTTACCACTTCATATTTATTTAGCAAAAACAAATATGATAAAGACACTATCGCACAAAGCTCTTTAAAAAGGGAGGGGTATTATCACGAATTTGAATTAAACTATAATTATAGCTTATTAAACCTAGGGTTAAATTATGATTACAATGATGCAGACGGAAAAGCTCAAAGCTATTCAAGATATGGTTTTAGCATAGGGACAAATTTGGCTTTTGCTAATGATTACATCTTCACTCCAAATTTAAATCTTAGCAAATATGAAGCAGTAGGAACTGATCCTATCTTCCACAAAAAACAAGATGGTAATATAGTTAAGCTTAATCTAAAAGTTGTTAAAAATCAATTTTTGGGTTATAACGGACTTTATGGTTTTGCAAATTATGGCATAGAAAAAAGAAATAGTGATATAGGATTTTATGATGAAACCTATCAAATTGTCCTAACTGGTATAGGATATAAATTCTAAAAATTATAAAAAAGCTCCTTTGATAAAATTTAAAAAAGATCTATCTCCTATAAAGATAGATCTTTAAAAATTCTTTTAAGAAAAATCCAAGCTAAAATCAAAACACAAAATTCAGCAAAAAATGGACTTAGCCATACTCCATTTAAACCCATAAAACAAGATAAAAACAAAAGAAAAAACAAAGGTATAAATAAATTTTGCGCCAAACTTAAAACCAAAGAAAAGCTTGCCTTATTAAAAGCTGTCAAAAAAGAACCACTTAGAACATTAAACCATGCAAAAAAATAATTAAAAGCAAAAAGCATCAAAGCTGTATAAGCAAAAGTTTTAAATTCTTGATTGTTTTCTTTTGTAAAAAGCGTGATTAAATTTTCTCCAAATATCAATATAAGCACTATAGAGAATAAAGATAAAAATCCCCCTGCAAAAAATACCACTTTTATAATAGCTTTGATTCTTGAAAAATCTTTTTTAGCATAGTTGTAACTAAGCGCAGGCTGCATTGCATCACCCATAGCAATAATAAGCATTATAATAAAACTATCAATATATAAAACTATAGAAAAGGCTGCCACGGCTTGAGTATCAGAAATTTTTAATAAAACAAAATTTGCAAAAATACTATATAAAGATCCTGAAATATTGCCAAAAAACTCACTGCTTCCGTTATAAAGAATATTTTTAAAAATTTTTAAATTCATGTATAGGCTTGAAATTTTAAGCTCTAAATTTTGAAACAAGAAAGGAAAAATTCCAAAAATACCACCTAAAACAAGCCCCAAACAAGTTGCAAGAGCAGCTGAAAATAAGCCCCAACTCAACTCGACTATAAAAATATAATCAAGCACTATATTGCTTAATGCTATAATCACATTCATTGCCATACTATAAGCAGTTTTTCGCAAATTCTTAAATAATTATCCAAAGCAAAAGAAAGTATAGTAAAGGGTGCAAACAAAGCAAAAACAAACATACATTCTTTAGCCATCGTTTTAATCTCATCGCTAACATTTAAACAATCAATCAAAACAGGTCCTAAAAAATACTCTAAAATTCCAATAAAACAAGAGATTATAAAAATAATCAACATACTTGAGCTAAATATCTTTCTAGCTAAATTCTTCTTGCCTAAACCTAAATGCATAGAAATTTGCACTGCTGATCCTATGGCTATCATATCAGCCAAAGCAAAAGACATCATGATAAAGGGAATAATCAAGGCTAGTGCCGCTAAAGCATCACTTCCTAGATATTTTCCAACAAAAATTCCATCAACTATATAATAAAAAGAAATAAAAGCCATGCTTATAACATTTGGCACGGCACATTTTACAAAAAGCCTAAAAGGGCTTAAGGTGCTAAAAATACTTGACATAATAATCCTTAAAATATTTAAAATTAAAAATATTTTAAACCGCTAATAAAATGCCAAAAGTCCTAATATGTAAGAATTTAAATAAAGTAATTTCGCAATAAGTTTATTAATATTTATTTTATTTTGCATATGAATTTTCTAGATTAAACTAAAATAAAAATTTAGCCCAAAGGCTAAATTTTAAAGCACAGAAAGAATTTTCACAGCGTCATTTAACCCTGTAACTATACTTGCTCCATTTTTAGTAGTAATATCTCCTGCTACAAAGATGCCTTTAACATTGCTTTGTTTATTTTCATCCATTAAAGGCACACCTTTATCATCAACATTAATCCCACATTTTTGTAAAAAATCAAGTGGAGTAGAACCACCAATAGCATAAATGATTCTATCATAAATATCGCTTGCACCATCGGTAAAATTTACCTTAGCCTTGCCATTATCATCTTCTACTTCATTAATGTCAATTCCTAGTTTTAACTCTACCTTACCCGAATTTCCAGCTTCATGAATATCTTTAAGATTTATATCATTTAATCTTGTAAATTCTTTTTTACGATAACAAAGGCTAACTTGATTTGAATTAGCCAAATCCACAGCGTATTCTACTGCTGAATTTCCACCACCTACAACAAGAATTTTTTCATTTGCTAAAACTGAATTGGCATTAAAATTAATGATTTTTGTTAAAGTCATAGGAAGTTTGTAATCAGGTTTATTAGGCTTACCCATTCTACCTATAGCAACAATAATGTTTTTGCACTCATAAACACCTTTAGCTGTGCTTACTAAAAAAACTCCATTTTCATTTTTAACGCTCTCAACTTCAGAACCAAATTCAACTTCTATATTGTGCTCTTTTAAAGCGTTTTGAAAAGTTTCTATAGTGCTTTCTTTGGTGCCATCTTCAAAAGGAACATGTCCGTGATTGGTTCCTTCGCATCCCTTATAAGCTTTATCTACTCTTTTGCCATCCTTATAAAATTGCATTAAAGTTTGACAAATGTTATTTGATTTTTCTAGTATCAAAACTTCTTTGTTTTTAAGCTTGGCTTCAACTGCACAGCCTATCCCTGTTGGACCTGCACCTACTACAATTAAATCTATTTTTTTCATTTATATTTACCTTTCAATTCTAAATTTTTTTGTATAATTTATCAAGTTTTTTGTAAATAAAGGATTAAAAATGCGAAATTTGCTTGAAAATATTAAGAAAAATTCTCAAAAACTACTTAACTTAACGCCCAAAGATAAAGAAAAAATTATTCTAAAATTAGCTCAAATTTTAAGAGAAAATTTCAAAATTATCCTAGAAGCAAATAAAAAAGATATGGCAAATTTCACAAAAAGCGGAGCAATGAAAGATAGGCTTTTGTTAGATGAAAAACGTATTTTAGCTCTTTGCGAAGGCCTAGAAAAAATCGCTTACATCGAAGATCCTATAGGCAAAATTTCTAAAGGCTGGAAAAATTATGCGGGTTTAAACATACAAAAAATAAGCATTCCTTTAGGACTCATTTGTGTTATTTACGAAGCAAGGCCTAGTCTTAGCGCTGAAATCGCAGCTTTAATGATAAAAAGTTCCAATGCTTGTGTATTTAAAGGCGGAAGTGAAGCAAAATTTACAAATGAGGCTATATTTACTCTTGTTAATAAAGTACTTAAGGAATTTGATTTGCAAGATTGTTTTGCTATGTTTACCCAAAGAGATGAAATCTTGCAAATTCTAGCCTTTGATGATTTAATCGATGTGATCATACCTCGCGGAAGTTCAAATATGATACAAGAAATTGCAAACAATACCAAAATTCCTCTCATTAAGCAAAATAAAGGCTTGTGTCATGCTTTTGTAGATCAAAGTGCTAACTTAGATATGGCTTTAAAAATAATCCTTAATGCAAAGTGTCAAAGAGTAAGTGTTTGTAACGCTTTAGAAACGCTTTTAATCCATGAAAAAATTGCTAAAAATTTTATAAGTCTTTTAATACCTGAATTTGAAAAATTTAAGGTAAAAATTCACGCCCATGAAAATACTTTGGCTTATTTTAACAACTCAAATTTAGAAATTTTTAAAGCAAATGAAAATACCTTTGATACAGAATGGCTTGATTTTGCTTTAAGTGTAAAATTAGTAAAAGATTGCGATGAAGCTATAGAGCATATCAATAAACACAGCTCCTTGCATTCTGAAACCATTATCTCAAATGATGCTTCAAATATCGCTAAATTTCAACGCCTTATAAACTCATCTTGTATTTATGCTAATGCTTCAACGCGTTTTAGCGATGGAGGAGAATTTGGCTTTGGTGGAGAAGTTGGAATTTCAACCAGCAAATTGCATGCAAGAGGTCCTATGGGGATTGAAGATATTTGCACTTATAAATATATAATCAATAGGGAAGGACAAATTCGAGAGTGAATAAAATAGAAATACTAAAGCAACACTTTAAAGAAATTGCTAAATTAAATTCAAGCGAACAAGTTTGGCAAATGCCTTTTTTTGCGGCTTTAGGCGTAGGTATAGTTTTAGGGCTTAGTGTATTTTTTGGAAAATTAAACTATGGACTCATTGCCATGATAGGAGCTTTGTCTTTTTTATATGTTCCAAACACTCCTTTATATCATAGAATGGCTGTTGTGATGTGCTGTTCTTTTGGCATAGTTTCTAGTTTTTTCTTAGGAATTTTAACTCATTTTTTGCCTGCAATTTTTGCCTTCATCCCTATAGGAATTATGGCCATGGGAAGTTCTATTTTAATTAGATACTATAACATTGGTGCACCTGGATATTTTTTCTTTGTATTTTCTTGTGTTTTAGGAGCCTATTCTCCTTTTGAAGCTAAGGATTTTATCTTTTTAGTAGGTCTTGTTTTTCTTGGAGCAATGGTAGCTAATTTAATGGCTTTGTTATATTCTATCGTTGTGATTTATGGATTTAAAAATGCTTTACCTAGCGAAATTCCACCTAGAGAATATATAGGTTTTGATGCAGTTTTTGTGGATTCTTTGATCATGGGTTCTTTTGTGGCTTTTTCTATATTTATAGGAACTTTTTTAGAACTTGAAAGAAGTTATTGGATAGCCATTTCTTGTACAGCTATTATGCAAGGTGTAACTTTAAATTCTATATGGATTAAACAAATTCAACGCATCATAGGAACGGCCTTAGGAGTATGTTTTGCATGGTGGCTTTTATCTAAACAATTTCACGATATAGAGCTTATTTTACTTATGATGTCTTTGTTTTTTATAGGACAATTTTTAGTCAATCGAAACTATGCTTTAGCTATGATTTTCTTTACTCCTTATGCTACTTATCTTTCGGAAGCAGCTAATTTTATGAGTGAAAATGCAGATAAATTAATACTCGCTCGTTTAATTGATGTTGTAATAGGAAGCATTTTAGGGCTTTTAGGTGGTTTTGTGATTTACAAACCTTATCTAAGAGTGCATTTTGAACGCATTGCAAAATACATCTTTAGGATAAAACAAAAAGCTTAAAAGCCAAATAAAGCACAAGCATTATCCCCTAAAATTTGCTCTTGTTCTTTTTTAGATACGACAACTTCATTAAAAGCTACTAGAGCCGATGAAAAATTAACATTTGATTCAAAATTTGTATGTGGCCAATCGCTTCCAAAAACAAAATTGCTAAGTGGAAAATGTTCTTTTAAAATTTCATATATTTTCTTTGCAAATTTTACAGCTTGTTCATTATTAGCATAATCTATTTTTGCTCTATAAAAACCGCTAATTTTAAAAAATATTCTAGAGTTTTTTAAGCAAATTAAATCCTCTAAATTTGTTAAGTTTGCATTAGCTCTTGCTAAATGATCGATAACAATATTACAACCATAAGGAATTAAATTTTCAACAATATCAACAAGATTATTATCTAAATCTCTTTGAATTTCTATTTGCATTTTAAGCTTACTTAAATTTTCAAAAAATTGAGTCCAAACCATACTTTTAAAATTTGGTAATTCTTTGCCAATTAAATTTAATCTAACTCCACAAGCTTTTCTTTCTTTTAGTTTTTTAAGCTCATCAAATTTAATATTTTCATCAACCACAACTATAGCTTTTATATTTTCATCTTTTTCTATACTCTGAAGCAAAAATTCATTATCAATACCTAAAAAACTTGGCTGAACTAAAACCCCTTTATTAAAATCATAATGATCTAAATTTGCTTTATAATCTTTAAAACTAGCGTCATAATCAGGCTTATATCTTGCATTTGCAACCGTATTTAACTTTTTCAAAAATATATGTGCGTGAGTATCAATCTTCATTAAATTATCCTTATAAAATAAAACTCATTATAATAGTAGCTAAAATCGCCGCTATAAATCCTATAGGCACAGCTTTAATAAGTAAATCTTTAAATAATTTTTCCTTATATTTATCAGGGCAAGATCCTAAAATTAGACTTCCTCCAGAAGAAAAAGGAGAAATAGCAGAAGCTTGAGCCCCTACAACAATACAAGAAAAAAGCAATGCCTCGCTTAATCCACTGCTTGCAGCAATGCTTGAAACTATAGGAAAAAGCGCTGGAGTAACCACACCCAAAGTACTTGAAAAAAGCGACATAAAAGCTGCAATAGCACACATTATTAACGGAATAAAAATCACATTGATCTCATTTTCTACAAGATCTGAAAATAATTTTATAACCCCTGCTTCAACTGCTATGCTAATTAACATCCCTACTCCACAAATCATTATCAAGGTTCCCCAAGGAATTAAAGCAACAACTTGTTTCTCATCGGCCAATTTTAAAAATAAAGCAATGGCAACAAAAATCATGGCTATCATAGCTATATCTATTTTTTTATTAAAATAACTAATTGTCTCATTATGTGGAAAAATAATATTTAGCACAGGAAAGATTAAAACAACAACAATCATCATAAACATGAGAATTAAAGTAGTTTTTTGTTTATAATCAAATGGATCAGGTTTTGAAATAACACTAATTTTTATATTATTTTTAAAAGCATTAAACACAAAAAAAGATAATACCACAATAGGCAAGATTATAGTAAAAGCAAAAATAATACTAGAATTTGCAAAAGCTTCATTTGCTTCAATACCTGAATTTTCCATCAATCCTCGAAAAATAATCCCGCTTTGAGAAGTCATAAAATTTGCTCCTCCCAAAGCACCATAATTTATAGCCATAGCTCCAGCAATTTTGCTTAAACCGATTTTATCGCAAAGTAAAAAAGTAAGTGGTGCCATAAAAGCTAAAACTGTATAAAAACCTGCTCCTAAAGCAGCTATAATAGCACTAACCACAAAAATAACAAAAGGAAGCAAATAAGGATGATTAGCAAAACGATACATCAAATGTCCAGCTAATTTTTCAAGAGTTCCATTTACGGTTGCAAAATTATAAAACAATGAGACAGCAAAAATAACAAAAAATATAGAAATAGGCCAAAAAGCTATGATTTTTTTAGGAGCTAAATCCATAAAAAAAGCTCCTATAATATAAGCAAAAATCATAGCAAAAATTCCAACATTATGTCTAGTAATATAGCCCAAAATAATAGCCACTATAATACTAGAGATGATTAAAAAAACCATTATCATCCTTTAAAATATTATAAGGCTTATAATATCAAAAAATATATTTTTCAAAGCATAAAAACAAAATCTAAATTTAAAAAATATCTATTTAGCAACAAATTTACTCATCTTATGAAATTTTTTATAAAATATCCACATCCAGAGCAAGCAAAGCAAAGCTTCCTAGCCAATGCGACCCAAGATAATCATCTTCTATATGAGCTATAGCTTTATCAAAATGCTCTGTAGCATTGTTTCTTAAAAGAATTTTTAAATTTTCATCGCAAAAATTTGAAAGTATTTTAAAACACCAAGCACGACTTAAATTTAGCCCATCTAGATGTGCTATTTTACCATCGCTCCTATCACTCACACTCACAGGGGTAAATAAAGTTGCAGGCTCTTTTGCTTCTAAATTTGGCAAATATACTTTAAAAAATTTTACAAAATCATTTTTATGTAAAACAGCACTTAAAAGCACCGCTTCCATCAAAACAGGAGATAAAAACTCATCTCCACAAGGCTCTAAAGCTTGCATATTTTTATCATTTAAAAACCACTTTTTAGCACTTTGGATGATGCAATACTCCAATTCTTGATCTTTTTTAAATCTTGCATATTCTAAAGCAAAATACAAAGCAAAAGAGCTATTAAAATGGGTTCCAACTCGTATAGGATAATCCATCTTAGGTAAAAACTCCTTAAATTCTTTAACAAAGAAATCAGCTATGCCTTCTAAATTTTTAGCCCAAATTTCAGCTTTGTCATTTTCTTTAGCAAGTAAATTTATCTCCAAAGTCAGTTTTAAAAACCATCCCCATCCATAAGGTCTTTCAAAACCTTTGTGTGCAGGGTTTTGAAGATATTTAAGCTCTCCTTCTGCTTTTTCTTTGCTAAATTGAGAATCTAGAGCTTTGATGATTTCATCCTTTGGAGCAAAATGAGAAAAATCTTTTAAAATTTTCACCAAAAGCCAGTGAGAATGCACGCTAGAATGCCAATCATAAGAACCATAAAATATAGGATACATAAGTTTTGGCGGTTTAATATCATTGATATCATTAAAAGAATGTGTAATTTTATTTGGCAATTCTCTAAAAATATTTTCTAGTGCAATAAAGCTAAATTGTTTTATAAATTTTTCCATTGTTTCTCCTTAAAATCTAAAAGCTAAAAAATACATTAAAAAGATATTAGCCACAAGCAAAACAAGTCCTGACATAAACTGGGCTTTAATTACGCCATTTTTATCATCCAAATTTAAAAGTGCCGCAGGAACTATATTAAAATTTGCAGCCATAGGCGTCATTAAAGTTCCGCAAAATCCACTAAGCATTCCAATCGCTCCTATAATAGCAGGATTTGCATGCATTTGTATGATTAAAATCGGCAAAGCAATAGCAGCAGTAATCACAGGAAAAGCTGCAAAAGCATTGCCCATTACTATAGTAAAAAGCGCCATAGCGATACAATACACAGCTACTGCAATAAAAGCATTATCTAAACTAATATAACTAGATAAAAGTTTAGATACTTGATCGCCCATTCCTGTAGAAACAAAAACTACCCCAAGTGTAGCCAAAATTTGCGGTAAAAGCGCTGCCCAACTAATGTGATCCATAGTATGTGCTGCATCTTTAACAGCTCTTTTAGGAGAAGCCTTAAACATAAAACAAGCAACTACTGAAGAAATAATTATACCTATAATCAAAGCCATCAATGTAGCATTTTTATTTTCAAAAAAACTCAAATAGGGAAATAAAAAAGTCCCAATAAGTGTAATCAAAGGAACTATTAAAGCAGGAATAAAAAGTTTATTTTTATAAATATTTGCATGTTTTATCTCGTATTCTTTTTCTTCTTTGCTAACTTCAATCTTTGCTGGTTTTAATAAATTAAATCCTGCTATAAGTGCTAGTAAAATCACTATACAACCCATCACAAAATGAGGCAAAACTCCTGCTAGTAAAAAAGTAAAACTATAACTTATCCAGAATACCCCGCCGCTTATTCTTGATTTTATATCTTTAGCTTGATTAGAAAAACTTAAAATTCCAAAAACTAAAAATAAAATTCCTACAATATAATAAAGCAAATCAAGACTTATCATCACTCAACCCTTTATAAGTTTTTTCTAATCTTTTATCAAATAAATAAAGTCTAGAACAATGGATAATTAAAGCCAAAATTCCAGTTGGTATAGCCCAAACTGATAAATGCAATGGCTCAACAATAATACCATTGCTCTCATAAAAAGCTTTAATAAATAAAATAGAATGCACGGCTATAAAAATATCCTCTCCAAAAAATACAGCAACATTATCCGTTCCCGCAGAAAAAGCTTTGATTTTTTGACTATCTTTATGTGTTAAGTTTTTAAATTTAAGCTTAGCTGCAGCTTCTGCCATAGGGGCTATTAAAGGTCTTATCATCTGTGCATGTCCGCCTAAAGATAAAAGCCCTAAAGCTGCAGTAACTTGTCTAAAAACAAAATAACACATTAAAATTCGTCCTGTACTGGCAACTTTTATTTTGGATATTAAATTTTTAGCCTGCTCTCTTAAGCCTTTGCGTTCCAAAACAGCAAGTAAAGGTAAAATAAGCCAAATTATAGCAACATAGCGATTATCTACAAAAGATTTTCCTATATCACTAACAACCTTAACAAAATCAAAACCTGAAACAAGTCCAGCATAAATTCCAACTGAAGTTACCACTAAAAAGGGGTTAATTTTTAAAGCAAAACCTAAAACAATCAAAGGTATAGAAGCAAGAAGTAACCATTCCATCAACCATCTCCACAATATGAATTAGAAATATTATAGAAATTTTAAATTGAAGAAAAGTTTAAAAAAATATTTTTAAGAATGGAATGAGAAATTAAGTAACAAAATAAATTTTATATAAATTTAAAAAAGCCTTGGAATAGTCCAAAAGCTTTTTTTGTATTATTTGTTCGCTCTTTCTATATACTCACCACGCACAGTATCAACGCGTATAACTTCACCTTCTAACACATGAAAAGGAATTTGCACTACTGCGCCTGTTTCCAATGTAGCCGGTTTTTTATTTGATCCTTGAGTATCACCCTTAAAATTTGGAGCTGTTTCGATGATTTTGAGTTCAACAACTTGTGGAACTTCTACGCCGATAGCTTTACCATTATGGAAAAGCACATCTACCATCATACCATCAAGCATCCATTTTTTCGCCTCACCTACATCATCATCACTAATAGCTACTTGTTCATATGTTTGCGTATCCATAAATTGGCAATTTTCACCATCATCATAAAGATACTGCATAGTTTTATCTTCTAAATTTGGAGCTTCACATTTATCACCTGCATGGAAAGTTTTTTCAAGTACTTTACCATCAATAAAAGATTTGATTTTAATACGCACAAAAGCAGGACCTTTGCCTGGTTTTACATGCTGATACTCAACTATTTTAAAAGGAATTCCATCGATTTCTATTTTAAGTCCCTTTTTTAAATCACCCATTGAATAAGATGCCATAAATTTCCTTTGTTAAAAAATAAAAAACAATTTTATCAAATTTTGATTGATATCACAATAAAATTATTTTATTTGATGAAAAAATAAGTAAAATTACGTTAAAATCCAAATTTAAAGCATAGTAAATGCTCGCTTCTTTTTAGGAGAGGAAAGTCCGAGCTGCTAAAGACAAACATTCCATCTAACAGATGGCTAGGGTAACCTAAGGGATAGTGCAACAGAAAGAAAACTACCACGCAAGTGGAAAAGGTGAAACGGCGGGGTAAAAGCCCACCAGCGATTTTGGTAACAATTTCGGCTATGTAAACCCAATGTGCAGCAAGAAGGGATGGTTAGCGTCTTTGTTTTAACCCTTCGCTTGATTTTGTTTGCAAAAACAAAACTAGATAAATGAGCATTCAAGACAGAACTCGGCTTATCGCTATGCTTTTTTAAGATTTAAAATATGTCAACGCTTTTTGAAATTTTTGAATTTCAACAGCTTTTGTTTTTTTCTTTTGTTCAATCAGTATAACAGCTTCTTGTAAAAGAGCTTGAACTTGATAGAATACATCATTTGCATTTTCTTTTAAAAAATCTTCTGAAGGCGATTCTTTGGCTAAATTTTTAATAAAAGCTTTCATATCAAGTTCATCAAGTAAATTTTCAAGTTTATTGACATCTTCTTGGATTAATGCAAGTTTAAAATCACTGAGCCACTGTTTCATTGTTATGCACTTCTCTCCAAGCTTCTAGTAAACCTTTGGTTACATTTATAACTTCATTGATTCTATCTTCGTTATTTTCTAAATTTGCCAAAGATAAAAGTTGAATTTCTCTTGTATAAAGCCCGCTTAAATAATGTGCCACTTCTCCGCCTTTTTCATAGTTTAAAGTATTAATAAGCTCTATAAAAATAGCCGTGGTTCTTTTTACAAAATACACTCTTTGTTCTATATCTTCATTTCTTATGGCTACTTTAGCTCTTGCACAAAAACGCAAAATTCCCTCATAAAGCATTTCAATAAGTTTTTGCGGGGACTCTATCCCCACTTGATTTTGAGAATAAGCATTATAGGCTAAATTATTTTGCATCTTTTTTATCCTTAATTATTAGAATTGTTTGCCGCATTAATCATATTAGTCACAGTATTTAGCTGTTGATTGAGTTTATTTAAAATACTCTCATATTGCAACCATTGATTCGCCATTGTATCATATCTTGTATCAATCATAGCCTGAGTCGAGTCTTTAGAGGTATTTAATGATTTAATATCATTTGTCAAACTCTCATCATATTTTGTAATTGAACCGTCTTTTCCAGTCATCTCTTGCAACGTGGCTTTTAATTTTGAAAAAATACCTTTACCTTCTATAGGCTTCGAGGTTATATTTACATCAGACAAACCTAATTCCTTGAGAATGTTAGCATCTCCTTTGATTGAAAAATCCGAGCTACCATCTCCACTAAAATTCAACCTAAACCCTGTAACATTGTTTTGATTATAGGATTCAACCTTAACTTTTAAGCCTTCAATACCTTTACTGTTTATATGATTAGCTAAATTTTGAAGCAATTCTTCCTCTGTTTTCCCTGTTAATTTAAAATTAGTACCATCAGAATTTTTAGATAAATCATATGTTTGATTATTAAAAACTATAGTAAAATCTCCTGGTTTAAATTCTAAACCATTAGTATTACCTCCATTGGAATTAAGATATTTACTTAAACTTCCTGTCTTAATTACCTCTCCTGTGTGATTAATGTCTTCGTATTTAGTAATATTTGAAAAAAAACTTTCAGTAGAGTCTGGATCTTCTTTAACTTTTTGTTCAAATTTAGAAGAATCAAAACTCAAAGTGCCTGCATCATTTAAACTTAAGCCAAAATCCTGCATAGAAAGCATAACCTTAGTGTTCACTTTATTACCATTTGCATCTTCAGTAGTTCCATCAACAACTTGAGAATCAAACAAATCAGCAAGAATGCTTGAGCGTATTGAATTTACTTCACTGATGCCTTGTAAAGTTCCTTTTGTTCCAGTTTCACTATTATAGTCAGTTGCAGCATTAAGATTGGTTACTAAATCATTATAAGCATCCACCAAATCTTGCATGGCTTTTGTCACACCTTCAAAATCTTGCTGTACATCAAAATTAATTTCACCTGTTTTATTTAAAGTTAAAGTCATTCCTACACCAAGATCGGTAACAGTGTTACTTGATCTAAACATCTTAATACCATCAAGTGTAAATTCTGCATTTTGCGCAGTTTGGATATGCAAAGAAGCATCCTTGATGCCATAACCTTTTTTATCCTTAGCTGGATCAATAGAACTCGTTTTATCTAATTCCCATCCAAGATTTGAAAATATGTTTTCTGCCTCTGAATCACTTTGATACTGACCATTCGAATCTTTTTTTCCAGCATAGAAACTTATCGCACTGTCTTCGCCTGTTTCTTTACTGGTTAAAGTTAAGCGGTAAGGAGTGCCTTTCTCTCCTGTGTTTACAATCTTAGCAACAATCTCTCCTCCACTAGCTTCATTAATTTTATCAGCTAAATCTCTATAGGTTGTGTTTTTATCTACTGTAACAGTATATTCTTTGCCATTTGAAAAAAAAGTAAGATCGGCAGTTCCATTTAATTGTGCATTAACAAAACCACCGTCATT
Organism: Campylobacter sp. BCW_6461; assembly: GCF_001762735.1. NCBI lineage: Bacteria > Pseudomonadati > Campylobacterota > Epsilonproteobacteria > Campylobacterales > Campylobacteraceae > Campylobacter > Campylobacter sp. BCW_6461. The sequence goes on from NZ_MJXJ01000023.1 coordinate 191,551, forward strand.
TGCTAATCCTTTGCTTTGATACACATCTTTTTGTGCAAGTTGAGTAACATTGATATTCATGCTTTGTAAAGCAACACCCGAATTAACTGTAAGACTTGCTGGAGGATTATCACTAATACTTCCTACAACTTTTCTTTTCGCAAAAACCGTAGCATCGGCCAATGATGAAACAGCCGTCTGAAAACTTAGTAATTTAGTTTTGATTTCTGTTAAATCTTTTTGTTTGGTTGTATTTTCTTCAATTTTTTTAGTATAAGGATCAATGCGAGCTTTTTGCTCTGCTTCTTTTAATTTATCTATAGTATCTTGAGTTAAAACCCCAGAACCAAATCCTAAACTAGATAGACTACCAAATGCCATTTTTAACTCTCCTTATCAAATATCATTCCTATCACATCCCTAAAATACTCAGCTAATCTCATAGCTTCTTCGCTAGGAATTTGACGAATTTCCCTTCCAGTACTTTTTTCAGTCACGCTAATATACATAGAACCGATTTTATCGCTATAACCGAAACGAACATTGGTATCTAGAGAATCCATTTGCTCATTTAACTTTTTTGTAATATCAGCTAACTTTTCACTCACACCTTGTTGTTGTCCATCATCGCCTCCTTGACTTTGACTTCTATCGGTTTGAATGTTTGAACTAGCCTGTGTCTCACTTGTTCTTTGGCTAATGTTTGCCAAAGCTGTATCCATTTGCCCATTTGCCTTCGATATTTCCATTTTAAAATCCTTTTTAAAATTTCCTATTGCTAGTTAAAAGCTTATATCGACAAATTTATAAATTTATGAACACCTATAAAGAAAATTTTATTTTTCAATAATAAAAAATAATAAGCAAAAACTGTGCCAAAATTTTAAAATAAATCTCAATTATCTTAAAAAATTTCAAATTTATTAAAAAGATCTGGATTATTTTCTAAAATATTACGCAAGATCAAATCTTCTATCACGCTTTTAGTGCAATCTGTTTGCTTAGGCCAAGCTCTTAAATAACCCTCAGCTTCACCTTTAGCACTTGCATCTACTCCAAGTCTTTCTTCTTTGATAAAAATATCTCTTTTAGCATCTATATTATTTACCACACGCCAAACAAGCATATAAGAATTTTCAAGCTTATTTTCAGCATCTAAAAATACTAAAATCCTAAAATGTTTTTTAAATTCTAAAAGTTTGTCAAAACTTTGTTCAATTTTTTCTTTTTTATCAAGCAAAATACAAACTATAGGACTTTTACTTTCTTTATAAAATTGCTTTAAATTTAAAAGTTCTACCTTAGTTTTAAAAAGTTCTAGTAATTTTTCATCTTCTAAAATTTCAAGTTCTTCAACTTGTATTTCTTCGCAAGCATCAAGTCCTGCTTTACCCCCAAAACAAGAATTAGGTGAAGCATGATCTAATTGATCACAAATTCCTTCTGAAATTAAAATTTTCTTTGTATTAAAACGATCTAACATATAAGGAATTAAAGCATCATAATCTTTCAAAGAAGGTGCATTTTTATCCACAAAAATTGCATGCTTAACAAAACTCATTTGCCCTACTCCCCAAAATGCATGCATAATTTGTTGCGCATGAGCGGGATATTTTGCATCGATTTTTGCTAAGATAAGATTATGAAAGACCCCATTTTCAGGCATATTGTAATCAATTAAATCAGGTACTGAAGTTTGAAGCAAGGGTAAAAAAATTCTTTCGGTACCAAGCCCCATGATCTTATCTTCTAAAGGAGGCTTTCCTACAACCGTTGCTTGATAGATCGCATCTTTTTTAGCATAAATTTTTTCTACTTTCATCACAGGAAAAAGTTCAGCAGGAGTATAAAAACCCGTATGATCTCCAAAAGGACCTTCGATTTTAAACTCTTCTAAATCCACATAACCTTCAATAACCACATCACTATCATAAGGTATAAAAATACCATTTTCACAAGGAGTAATTTTTGCAGGAGTTTTTTTAATAAAACCATAAAGTAAAAGTTCAAAAATTCCCTTAGGTAAAGGTGCTTGAGAACACCAAATATAAAGCGGATCTCCACCTATGGCTATACTTACAGGCATTTTTTTAAAACCAGCATTTTTGTATTCGTGATAAAAATTTGCCCCATCTTTATGAATTTGCCAATGCATTAAAAGTTCATTTTTATCACTCATTTGCAAACGATACATTCCAAGATTATTTTGAGTTTTATCTAAATTTTGTGTATAAACTTGCCCCATGGTAATAAATTTACCCGCATCATCTTCCCAAGTTTTTAGTATGGGAAGCTCTTCAAGTGAGTTTAAAATTTCATAATCATACAAGGCTTTATTTTTTTTCAGTCTTTTAGGAGGAATATTTTTAAAACTTAACAAATTCATAAAAAAATCCATTTTTGCTTTAAAACTCGTAGGAATATGAAGCTTGGTGAGTTTTGAAATTTCTTCAGCCACCTCTTCATAATCACGTCCAAAAGCTAAATTTAAAGCCTTTTCATTGCAAAAAGTATTCATCAAAACAGGAAATTTATATTGTTTATTTAATTTTTTATCTATAGGATTTTTAAATAATAAAGCCTTCCCTTTTTCTCCTTTTTTAGCTTCTATATAGGCTAAATGAGCGATTTCAAGATCTACATCTACAGGTTCTTCAATTACCCTTAAAAGATCATTTTCTTTTAAAATTTGAATAAATTCTTTCATATCATACTCTCAGCTTTTTTTAAAAGTTCTTTAGCACCTTTAGCAATAAACTCCTTAGCCAAACTCTCTCCAAAACCTTTAAAATCATTCTTTTTAATCATTCTCTTATCTTTTAAAATTTCACTTCCATCGGGTAGTCCAAGTACCGCACGCACACAAATTTCATCTCCCAAGAGCTCTGCGTTAATACCTATAGGAACTTGACAACCTCCTTCTAAAGTAGCAATAAATTCTCTTTCAATGCTTGTTTCAATCAAAGCATTTTCATCATTTAAACATTTTAAAAGTTCTAAAATTTTTTCATCATTTATGCTTTCTATACCTAAAGCTCCTTGAGAAGCCGCAGGAATAAGCTCATCTTTGCTAAATTCATAAACAAAATTCACTTGCTTATCTAAGTTTAAGCGTTTAATTCCCGCCATTGCCAAAATAATCGCATCAAAATCATTATTTTTTAATTTCTCTATACGAGAATTGACATTACCACGCAAAGAAATAATATCTAAATCAGGTCTTAATAATAAAAGCTGCATCTTGCGTCTAAGACTAGTAGTGCCTATTTTTGCACCTTTTGGCAAAGAAAGAAAATCTTTATAATTTTGACTTAGCATAGCATCATTGCTTTGCTCTCTTTTACTTACCGCTGCCAAAACTAAACCTTGAGGAAAAAAACTAGGCACATCTTTTAAACTATGCACCGCTAAGTGTGCTTCTTTTCTTAACATACTTTCTTCAAGTTCTTTTGTAAAAAGTCCTTTACCACCAATTTTTGCCAAAGGAGAATCAAGCAAAACATCGCCTTTTGTTTTAAAACCTTCTAAAAGCACTTCAATTTGATGTGTATTTTTTAAAATTTGGGCTACATGTTCACTTTGCCAAAGAGCTAATTGACTTTTTCTTGTTGCAATAATAAGCTTCATTTTCTATCCTCTATAATTTCAACATCAATAATTTCTTCATTAGAATTTTGATACTCTTGCTTGGTGTATTGATATTTTGATTTAGTTATTAATTTCAAAGCAATACCAAAGAAAAATACAAAAATTCCAAAAACACTTGTAATAATCCCTGGAAAAACAAGTAAAAACCCTGCGATAACAAAAGAAAATTGTGTTAACATATCCTTTAAGCCACCCATTTGAAATTCAAGCATATTTTTCCAAAAAATTCCCAATAAAACCGCACCAAAAATCATACTCAAAAGTATGAAAAATAAAAAATTACCAAAACCAAAAAACACTATAAAAAGTATACTTGCAATAATTTCAAGTACAAATAAAGGGCTTAAACTTAATTTATAATTCATAACACTTTCTTTTTAAGAATTTCCATAAGTTCATCAGTTTTTATAAGTTCTTTTATCAAACCTTCTCTTTGGATAAGCTCTATTTCATTCTTTTCTAATCCTTTACCAACAACTAACGCATAAGGAAAGCCCATAAGTTCAAAATCATTCATTTTAACCCCAAAACGCTCATTTCTATCATCAAGCAATACCTCTAATCCAAGATTAGTTAAATCCTCATAAAGCTTATTAGCAAATTCTAAAGCCTTTTCATCTTTGAGATTTGAAACAATAATTTCAAGCACAAAAGGAGCTAAAGTTTTATTCCAAATACATCCTTTTTCATCATGACTTGCTTCAGTAGCTACAGCCAACAAGCGTGAAACACCTATGCCATAACATCCCATGTAAAAAGGCTGACTTTTGCCATTTTCATCTAAGAAATTTGCATTCATCGCTTTGGAATATTTTTGTCCTAGCTTAAAAATATGCCCTACTTCTATACCTTTACTTTGTTTTAATTTTGCTCCACATTTAACACAGCAATCCCCTTCTTTAACTTCAATCAAATCTTTAAAACGATCTTTATTTAAATTTACAACATCAATACCGATTAAATGATAATCTTTTTCATTCGCACCCATAATCATTTGCTTTTCGTTTTCAAGCTCAAAATCTATATAAAAATCTATATCTTTTAATCCCACAAAACCTATAAAACCAGCTACTAAGCCAGCTTTTTCCAATTCTTCTTCGCTCGCATCGACTAGTTCAAGGGCACTGCAAGCATTTTGAGCCTTAACCTCTTGCAAATCATCACTTCCTCTTATAAAAAACACAACTAATTTGCTTTCATTTTCATAAATAGCTTTTTTTACCACTGCTTTAATCGTATAAAAAGCATTGATTTTAAAAAATTGTGCTAAAGAATCTATAGTTTTAATATTTGGAGTGTGAAATTTACTTGCATAATTTGCTTCAGGACGCTCATCTTGACAAGTTTTTTTAGCTCTTTTTGCAGCTTCAACATTAGCCGCATAATCACAATTTTCACAAATTAAAATATCATCTTCCCCATTTTTTGCTAAAACCATAAATTCCTTAGAGCCACTTCCACCAATAGCCCCACTATCAGCTTCAACTGCTCTAAAATCAAGCCCCATTCTTTGTAAAATTTGAGAATAAGTTTTATACATAAGCTCAAACTCACGCCCTAAATCTTCTTCATTAGCATGAAAACTATATCCATCTTTCATTAGAAATTCACGACATCTTAAAAGCCCAAATCTAGGCCTTGCTTCATCACGAAATTTAAGTCCAATTTGATATAAATGCAAAGGAAGTTGTTTATAGCTTGTGATTTTGTTTTTTACCAAAGAAAGCATAGCTTCTTCATGTGTTGGACCTAAAACAAATTCATTTTCTTTTCTGTCTTTAAAACGCAAAAGTTCTTTTCCAAAAACATTGTAACGCCCACTTTCTTGCCACAAACTTGCAGGAGTGATAAAACTAAGATTTACTTCTTGTGCTCCAGCCTTATCCATTTCTTCTTTAACTATATTTTTAATCTTGTCTAAAACTCTTTTTCCCAAAGGCAAGAAATTATAAAGTCCGCTACCAATTTGTTCTACAAAACCCGCACGCGTTAAAAAAATATGACTAGGTAAACTCGCATCTTTTGGCGCTTCTTTTAAACTTGGTGCATAAAATTTAGTAAATCTCATCATTATTCTCCATATCAAATTCACATTTATATTGATTTAAACCTTCAAGATTATTTTGCAAATCAAAAACATAACGCATAGCATTAATCACTGTATCGCTTTGCATTTTACCTTGTAAATGTTTCAAATTTACAGTAGGCGTGTGTAAAAAAGCCTTAAAAACTTGATGAATCAACTTTCTAGCCTCTTCTTTATCAGATTTTTTCAAATATCCTTTTTTTAACGCAATTTCAAGTTGTTTATCTGCATATTCTTTAGCTTGCAAGCGTATAGCTTTGATAATAGGCATCAAAGCCAAATCGTTTAAATACCTAAAAAATTCACTTGTTTCACGACCTATTATCCCATAAGCCATACGAGCTTCTTGTTCTCTTAGTGCTAAATTTTTTTGAACCACAATTTCAAGATCATCTACAGCAAAAACAGATATATTTTCATTTTCATTGATATCAATATCCCTTGGAACTGCAATATCAAAAAAATACCTTTTATAAGAAAGTTCTTCTATTAAAGAATTTGTAATAATAGCATTTGGTGCATTGGTAGCTGAGAAAAAAAACTCGTATTGATTTAAATATTTTTTTAAATTTTCTAAACTATCATATTCGCTTAAAACACCAAGTCTCTCACACAAATCTTTAGCTTTTTGTAAATCACGATTTAAAATAATCACCTTAGCACCCGCAGCAATTAAATGTTTTGCCACAAGTTCTCCCATCTCTCCAGCTCCAATAACAACAGCTTTTTTTTGCGTTAAATCTGCAAGTTCTTTTGCTTTTGCCACGGCAACGCTAGCTACAGAAATAGAATTTTTAGAAATTTGAGTTTCATTGCGTACCTTAGCAGCACATTTAAAAGCACTATGTACTGCTCTTGAAAGGTGTACTCCACAAAAATTATTTTTTACAGCAAAAGCAAAGGCATCTTTTAATTGTCCTGCTATCTGAGTTTCTCCAACCACCAAACTATCCAAAGAACTTGCTACAGAAAAAAGATGGTGGATTGCTCCACTATCTTCAAAAATATCAGCTTTTTCAAGTAAAATATCTTTATCAACATCACAAAGTAAAGCCAAAGATTTAACAATAAACTCCGCACAGGCCATTTTTACAAAAGCAACAATTTCAACACGATTGCAAGTGCTTATAACCAAACATTCTTCAATATTTTCATGAGTGCTAATGATTTTTAAAAACTCACTTTTTTTAGCTTCATTGGAAAAGCTTAACTTTTCCCTTAAGGCAATATCTGTATTTTTATGAGTAAAAGATATACAATAATACATTAAAATTCCCTATCTATCATGGCTTTAATAATATCATTAAGCTTGTTATTATCATATTTTTCAATTGCTTTTCTAGCCTTTTTTGCATAAGTTTTAGCTTCTAAAATAGCTTTTTCTAAAGCTTTTTGTTCTTCAAATTTAGTTTTTAGCCATTCTTTTTCATTTTCATTTAAATCTTTTTTAAATAAAGTCTGCAAATATATCCTATCTTGTTCTTGTAAATTTTCATAAAGATAAATATAAGGCAAGGTAGTTTTACCCTCTTTAAAATCATTCATAGCAGGTTTTCCAAGAATTTTTTCATCACTCTTAATATCTAAAATATCATCAATCATCTGAAAAGCAAGTCCTAAATTTTTACCATATTCTGCAAAATCTTTTTCATATAATCCAGCCAAAATAGCTCCGCATCTAGCACTTGCTTCAATCAAAACAGCTGTTTTATTATAGATCATTTTCAAATAAGCTTCTTTATTGATATTAAATTTCTCTCCCAAATCAACATCCATAAGTTCGCCTATAGCAAGCTTTACAACAGCATCTGAAATAATACTTGCAAATCTAGCATCCATTTTGCTTAATTCATAAAAGGCTTTTGAATACAAAATATCGCCCAACATAAGAGCATTTTTTGTACCAAATTCAGCATTAACAGATCTTGCTCCACGCCTTAATTCACTCTCATCGATAATATCATCATGTAATAAACTAGCAAGATGTATCAATTCTATAGCCGCACAAATTTTAAAAGCAATCTCACTCTCATCTGCGATAGTTAATAATAATTTAGAGCGTAATTTCTTTCCTGATTTTACATTTGAAAGCATATTTAAAATAGGTTCATAGCCAAGCTCTTGTAAAAACTGTTTTATTAATTCATCTATTTTTTGCACTATCTTTTCCTTGTTAATTGCTATTATTATTTTCTTTGCTTGTTAATGGTTTTACCTGAGGTTCGTTAAAATTAATCATAGGAACAACCTGATTATTTTGCGGTGGATTTTGTAAAGCTTTTTTTCTCGGATCTAAAAATTCTACCATTAAGCGAGATTCCTTATCTTCTATATAAACCGTAAAAGTTGCCAAACCTTTATTATAACCACTAAATTCTAAAATAAGTCTTGCTCTATCAATATGTGGATTAGTATAATCAGGTATTAAAGTTTGAGTTACCCAATCTAAATTTCTTCTTAAACTCATCACAAATTGACGCGGATATTTGCGAAATTTCGAATGTACGATGATATTAGTATTATCAAACAAAGTCCAATAAAAATCAAAATTTTGCACCTTATCTTCATAGCCTATTTCTTTAATCTGCACACTAGCTCTCTCATCTTTTTTAAGTATAAATTTATAAGTATAATCAAAAGTTGGTTCAGATGCTAAAACATTACTAAAAATAAAAAAAATACAAATTAAACAAGGGCTTATTTTAAACAATTTTAGCCTTCGTGTCCTAAAATTTTTGCGCCCAATTCTATATAAATATCATTTTGCCTTTCTTCTATAAAATCACCATTTTCTAATATGAAATTTTTTACATCCATTTCTGTTAAACCTTGTTTTTCCAAAAGTTCCACCATGGCAATATGATCAGCAAAAAATTCCTCAAAAACTTTTTCTAAGGCTCCTAAATTTCCATTTTGTATAATTTCTATAAATTTTTCTTTTGGAGTTTTATTAAACATTTCATCAAAAAAATCCATTAATTTTCCTTGAAAATATAAGTTTTTGATTATAAAATTTTAATCGTTAAAAGTAGCTAAATTAAAATAATTAAAATTTAAATTTTATTTGCAATGTGTAAAATTTTAGAAGTTAAATTCCGCATGATGCGGAATTTATTATGAATATGGTTTTGCTTGAGTGGCGTATTTTACACCCAGATCAAAAGCTTTAGCATTTGCATCACGAGTTTTTGCAGGAACCATATGAAGCATAGTTTCTTTTAAAACATCTAAATCTATACATTTGCTCATATAAGCAGCAATTGCAAGTGCAACAACTGATTGAGTAGCCACATTTCCTACCTCATCTTTAGCTATGGTAATAATAGGGATTTCAAAAATTTGCCATTTTTTATAATCTTCACTTTCAGGATGTACTAAATTTGGCTCTACAACTATAATACCTCCTTCTTTTACACCCCCACGAAAACCTTTATAACCCTTATCTGCAGTCGAAAGCATAAAATCTACTTCCCCTTCTACAGCATAAGGAAATAAAATTTCTTTATCATCAATGATAATATCCACCTTAGTAGGACCGCCACGCACTTGTGAAGTATAAGTAGAAGCCTTAAAAGCTTGACGACCTTCTTTAATGGCTGCTTCTGCTAAAATTTCTCCTGCGGTGATAACACCTTGTCCGCCTTCACCGCCAAATCTTAATTGATATTTCATTTTAAAGCTCCTAAATCCACCATTCTTTTTTCTTTGGCTGCACGACGTACTTCTTCATAAGCGTGGCAGTATTCTGGCTGAGAATTATCTTCATGTAAAATTCCTGTTGGAAATTTATCTTTTCTTTCTTCAAAATCCATGCTTTCAAATTTAGCTTTATCCACAACACGATTTTTAATCCAATCAAGCATAGCTACAGCTTCGCCCATTTTGTTTTTTCTGCCTAGATTGATATGACAATTTGAAAAAACATCTACAAAACTATAACCCTTATGCGCTAAAGCCTTATAAATTAAATTTTCAAGCTTATTAGCTTCTATCACATTACCCCTTGCCACAAAAGAAGCTCCTGCAGCTTTAGTTAATTCACACGCATCAAAATTGGGATCAATATTTCCAAATTGAGCTGTTACTGTATAAAAACCTTTTGGAGTAGTTGGACTTGTTTGAGAATTTGTAAGTCCATAGATGAAATTATTGATTACAATATGTGTTAAATCAATATTTCTGCGACAACCATGTATGGTATGATTTCCACCAATTGCCAAAGTATCCCCATCTCCACTTACTACAATAACATGTTTACTAGGATTGGCTAGTTTAATGCCTGTTGCATAAGCTATTGCTCTACCATGAGTAGTATGAACTGTATTGCAATTTACATAAGAACTCATTCTGCCACTACAACCTATACCCGAAACAAGACAAACATCATCCATATTCCAACCAAGTTTTTCTATCGCGCGGATAATACATTTTAAAACAACACCATCGCCACATCCCCAACACCATTGAGTAGGCATTTTATCTACTCTTAGATATTCATCATAATTAAAAGCCATTTATATATTCTCCTTTACCTTAGCAATAATTTCACTTGGAGTGATAGGACGACCATTTGCACGGTGCAAACTAATAAAATCGCGACGCGAAGTTACTCTTTCAATCTCTTCAAGATATTGTCCCATATTAAGCTCGCTTACCATTACTTTTTTAAATTTGCTTACAACTTCAGCGATTTTTTTCTCAGCCACTGGATAAAGAGTAATCGGACGGAAAAGCCCCACTTTAATCCCTTGCTCTCTTAATCTTTGTATAGCTTCTTTTGCTGAACGACTCACGCTTCCATAAGCAATGATTAAAAACTCAGCATCATCAAGCATATACTCTTCATAAGTACAAATATCTTCTTGATTGTTTTTTATTTTACCTATGAGTCTTTCCATATTTTTTTTCACTATAACTCCATCTTCAGTTGGAAAACCTATATCTCCATGATGAAGTCCTGTAACATGATAACGATAACCTGTAAAGAAAGGATTTAAAGTTGCAGGCTCATTTTCTCCTGCTGCATAAGGTTTATAATCCTTTTTATCGCCTTCAAATTTTTTACGGTTATATACTTTAATATCTTTTAAATCAGGTAAAACCGCTTTACCATTCATGTGCCCTACAGTTTCATCCATAAGTAAAAATACCGGAGTCATATATTTTTCAGCTAAATTAAACGCTCTAATGGTTTCTGTATAAGCTTCTTCAAGACTTGCAGGAGCAATAGCAATACTTGCAAAATCCCCATGAGTTGGTGCTTTAGCTTGAAACAAATCTCCTTGTGCTACACGAGTTGGAAGACCTGTTGAAGGACCACCTCTCATAACATTTACAATCACAAGTGGAATTTCAGCAATAAATGCAAGTCCTATTTGCTCTGCTTTTAAAGAAATTCCAGGACCGCTACTTGCAGTCATGGATTTTACTCCACTCATTGCCGCACCAATAGCCACGCTAATACCTGAAATTTCATCTTCCATTTGTATAAAAGTTCCATCATTTGCAGGAAGCATATGGCTTAATTCATGAGCTATCTCACTACTAGGAGTAATAGGATAACCTCCAAAAAATTTACATCCACAATCAATCGCAGCTTTGGCGATTAAAACATTACCTGTTGCTATAACTTCTCTCATTATTTTTCCTATGCTAATTTTTTGTATTTGTTATTTTTTACGGCTACAGCTCTATCTTTAGCCTCAGCAGTAAGTTTGGCAAATTTAAATTCATCTCTTTTTGCCACCATAATAGCAAAATCAGGGCAATGTGTCTCACACTCGGTACAGCCTATACAGGATTCAGGGTGTACCACCTCTATCATTTGTCCTAAAACCGCATGCACATCATCGCGCATAGCTAAAACCCCAGCGGGGCAATAGCTAACACAAATATTGCATGCTTTACATCTATGCTCATCTACCCAAACAGGGGTATCTTTTGGAGCTGTCATACTCATGTTTTTTCCTTTATTAACCTAATATTTTTTGAATTTCTTCACCAATCAAAGCCGGAGAATCCACCACATGAATTCCATAGCTTTTTAAAGCTTCTTTTTTAGCTGCAGCGCTTTCATCAGCACTTCCTACTATGGCACCTGCATGCCCCATTCTTTTGCCTTTAGGAGCAGTTGCACCTGCAATGAATGCTACCACAGGTTTGCTAATATTTTCTTTAATAAATTTAGCCGCTTCCACTTCCAAACTACCACCAATTTCACCTATCATTACAATAGCTTTAGTTTCATCATCTTTTTGGAATTCACTTAAAAGTTCTTTATAAGCAAGACCTATGATAGGATCACCACCAATTCCTACTGCAGTAGAAATTCCATAACCACCTTGAACTACCTGATTAGCAGCTTCATAAGTTAAAGTTCCACTTTTTGAAATAAGCCCCACGCAACCTTTTTTAAAAATAAAACCTGGCATAATTCCTAACTTACATTCTTCAGAAGTGATAATACCTGGACAATTTGGTCCAATGATTTTCATACCCTTTTTATTAGCATATTGCTTAGCAAACATCATATCCTTTACAGGCGTATGCTCGGTGATTACAACTGCAAGCTTAATACCCGCATCAGCTGCTTCAATCACGCTATCACCCACAGCAAAAGCAGGGACAAAGATCAAGCTCACATCAGCCTTTGTTGCTTTAACCGCATCTGCAACGGTATCAAAAACTGGTTTACCTAAATGAGTTTGTCCGCCTTTATGAGGGGTGACACCTCCAACTATATTTGTACCATAAGCCATGCATTGCTCAGCGTGAAAAGTTGCTTCTTTACCTGTAAAACCTTGAACTATTACTTTTGTATTTTTATTAACCAATATACTCATTTTCCATCCTTATCCTACTAAACTTTTTACAAGCTCTGCACCGTTTTTAAGATTGGTTGCTGCTTTGATATTTTTAAGATTTGAATTATCTAAAATTGTCTTTGCTTCTGCTGCGTTAGTGCCATCAAGACGCACTACAATTGGAATATTTACCTCAACATTCTTAGTAGCTTCTAAAATTCCATTTGCTATCCTATCACAACGAACAATACCACCAAAGATATTGATAAATATAACTTTTACATTTTTATCTCTTAAAATAATTTCAAAAGCCTTTGCAACAGTTTCTGGAGAAGCTCCCCCACCTACATCTAAGAAATTTGCAGGTTTTGCACCACTATAATTAATAATATCCATAGTTGCCATTGCTAGACCCGCACCATTTACCATACAAGCTACATCTCCATCTAATTTCACATAGCTTAAGCCAAATTCAGCCGCTTCTCTTTCAGCAGGATTTTCTTCAGTAGTATCTCTAAGTTCAGCAATTTCAGGATGACGATAAAGCGCACTATCATCAAAACTGCATTTTGCATCAAGGGCATAAAAATCCCCTTCTGCAGTTTTAATTAAAGGATTAATTTCAAGCATATTCATATCTTTATCCATGTAAAGCTTATAAAGTTTAGCTATCATAGAAATGAGTTTTTTGCCTTCATCTTTATCAAGTCCCAAAACTCTCGCTACTTCAAGTCCATGAAACATTTTAAATCCAATTTGTGGATCAATACCTACTTTTGCAATTTTTTCAGGACTTTCTTTGGCTACTTTTTCTATATCCATCCCTCCTTCACTTGAAGCGATAATGGTAATTTGCTCTGCCATTCTATTAAACAAAATAGCCAAATAATACTCTTTTACTATATTAGCACCACTTTCTATATAAAGTTTTTGCACAAGTTTGCCTTCAGGTCCTGTTTGATGAGTTACTAAATTCATTCCTAAAATTTTACTTGCATAATCTTTTACCTCATCTAAATTCTTAGCGATTTTAACACCACCACCAAGACCACGGCCTCCTGCATGAATTTGAGCTTTAACTGCCCAAACACTACCGCCTAATTCTTTAGCATTAGCCACAGCTTCATCTACGCTAAATGCAACTTTTCCCTTTAAGGTAGGGATGCCATTGTCTACAAAAATTGCTTTTGCTTGATACTCATGTATGTTCATTTATTCTCCTTTATATTGATATTTGATTAAAGATTTTTCTAATTTGTCTTTTTCTTGCAAACTAAGATCCATTTTCATGATTTCAATCACACCTTCAAGTCCTAATCTTGCCATAACTCCCAAGGCTTTGTTTTGCACTCCAAATTCTCCATGTAAAATCACACTCATAGGTAAAAACTCGCCACTTCTTATAGACTCAAGCATTCTTATACAAGCACTAGCAGGGGCTAAATAAGCTGAAGTTTTAAGATGTTTGATTACTTTAGCTCCACCTGTTTTAACTTCATTTTCTAAATCCTCAAATTCTTCTTCATTTAAAAATTCGCTTATATTTTTATTTTTAACACTTGCGTAAGATTTTACCAAAACCATATCATCATTATGAAAACCAATAAGTCTTGTATCCACTCTTGACATTTTGACATTAAGTTTTTTGGCAAGTTCATACTTAAATCTTGCATTGTCTAAAACACCCGCCATGGCTATAATTTTCTTTGATGAAAAAATCCCGCTTTCATAAAGAGTATTAAGTAGAAAATCCACAGGATTAGTTAAAATAATAAAAAGCGGATCTTCTGTAAAATCTTTAATTTTTTTAGCACAATCAAGCATAATGCTTGTATTTAACTGAAGCAATTCTTCTCTACTTTGCCCATCTTTTCTAGCAAAACCTGCACTAAAAAGCACTATATCTGAATTTTTGGTATGAGTATAATCTTTAGTGCAAAGTAAATCTATATTTAAATTTAAAGCAGCTATGCTTTGAGTAAGCTCTAGTTCTTTTGCGTAAAGCAAATCCTCGTTAATATCTACTAAAACAATTTCATTTGCTATTTCTCTTAAAATCAAAGCATAAGCTACGCTTGAACCTACATTGCCAGCCCCTATAACAGTGATTTTCATCTTTGTCCTATTTTTTCTAAAATAGCGTTAAAAGTTGCACTTGGACGCATAATTTTATTTGCTTTTTCATCATCAAATTTATAATACCCACCCAAATCCACTTTCACACCTTGTGCATCGTTAAATTCGGCTCTGATTTTTTCTTCATTAGAAGAAAGCTCTAGGGCAATATCTTTAAAAAAGCTTTGAAGCTCCATATCACTTGCCTGTCTTGCTAAATGATTTGCAAAATACATTGCTAAATAAAAATGACTTGTTCTATTATCATCTTCTTTGACTTTTCTTGATGGAGCTTTATTATTTTCAAGCCATTCGCCTATAGCCTCATCAAGACATTCTGCTAAAACCTTAGCTTTATGATTGCCACACTTATTTGCATAAAATTCCAAACTTGCTTGCAAAGCCAAAAATTCACCCAAACTATCCCAACGCAGATGATTTTCTTCGACTAATTGTTCTACTTGTTTAGGTGCTGAACCCCCTGCTCCTGTTTCAAACATAGCTCCACCATTTAACATAGGCACAACAGAAAGCATTTTTGCACTTGTTCCAAGCTCTAAAATAGGAAAAAGATCGGTTAAATAATCCCTTAAAACATTACCCGTGATAGAAATAACATCTTTACCTTCTCGGATTAACTCTAAACTTCTTAAACAAGCTTCTTTTGGAGTTAAAATGGCTACATTTTTACCCTTTTCTTTTAAACGATTTTGTACCAAAGTTATCATGATTTTATTACTAGCTCTTTTGCTATCTAACCAAAAAATAGCTTCGGCTCCACTAAGTTCTGATCTTTCTATACCTAAATCAATCCAATTTAACACTGCATCAAATTTAGCCTGATTAGCTCTATAAATATCACCTTTTCTAACCTTATGTTCTAATAAAACTTTACCGTTAGAAACTATTTTAAAAGTTCCTTCTTCTTTAGCCACAAAGGTTTTATCGTGCGATCCATATTCTTGAGCTTTTTTAGCCATTAAACCTACATTAGATACACTGCCAAGTTTTGAAGGATTTAAAGTACCATTTTTATGCAAATCTTCAATAACTGCCTCATAAATAGTTGCGTAAGTTTGATCAGGAATTACAGCATTTGTGTCCTTTTCCTTACCTTCCTTATCCCACAATCTTGCGCCATTTTTAAGCATTGCAGGCATAGAAGCATCAACGATAACATCGCTTGGAACATGAAGATTTGTAATGCCTTTATCTGAATTTACCATAGAAATATCTGCAGATTTAGCTAAAATTTCATTGTATTTTTTTAAAATTTCATCTTTTTTGCTTGAATTTTCGATCTTACTTAAAAGCTCACTTAAACCATTATTTGGATTAATGCCTAATTTTTCAAATTCATCTTGAAATTCGATAAATAATTCTTTAAAAAATACTTTTACCGCATAACCAAAAAGTATAGGATCACTTACTTTCATCATTGTAGCTTTTAAATGCAAAGAAAAAAGCACATCATCATCTTTGCTTGCTTTAATTTCTTTTGCATAAAATTCCTGAAGTTTTTGCACATCCATAAAAGTAGCGTCTAAAATTTCATTTTTTTCAAGTTTTAAGCCCTCTTTTAAAATTTCTTTTTTACCATCAACGCTTGTAAATTCTATATTAGCCACACAATCTTGATCGATTAAAACCGCTTTTTCATTAGAGAAAAAATCCCCTTCTTTCATGTAAGAAACACGAGTTTTTGAGTTTGGATTAAACTCAACCACACGATAAGGATTGTTTTTTGCATAATCTTTTACCGCTTTTGTTGAACGACGATCTGAATTTCCTTGTCTTAATACAGGATTAACCGCTGAACCTAAAACTTTTTGATATTTTGTTTTAATTTGCAATTCTTCATCATTTTTTGGCTCATCTGGGTAATTTGGTAACATGTAACCCTTATCTTGCAATTCTTTAATCGCCGCCTTAAGCTGAGGAATAGAAGCTGAAATATTTGGGGTTTTAATAAGATTTGCATCCGATCTTTTGACAAGCTCACCTAAAAGTTCTAAAGCATCTTCACATCTTTGTTCCTCTTTTAAATACTCACTAAAAGTAGCTAAAATCCTTCCAGACAAAGAAATATCCGAGGTTTTTACTCCTATATGTGCCCTACTTAAAAAAGCTTTCACTATAGGCAAAAATGAATAAGTCGCAAGAGCTGGAGACTCATCTGTTAAGGTATAAGTAATTTGCATTTTTAGTCCTTTAAAATACTTATTTTTATTTTCATTTTTAAGTATATTACAAATAAAAAAAAATGCAAGAGTAAGTTTAAAGTTTGTTTTAGTTTTCAAACAAACTTTAAATATTTTTAATTAAGTAAATTAGCAGGAAGTTGTATGATATTTTTAATAAGATTAAAAGGGGTTTTTAGAGTATCTGTTAAAATTTCGGTATGAAATTTAGGGTCATCTATACTTCCATCTATTTTTAAGTTTGTGCTAATTTCTTGATTTTTACCTAAAATTACATAATTTAAAATTGGAACCTTGGATATAGCTTCTGAAGCTGATTTTAAAGTTTTAAGCTCTAAACTAAAATCCACTGTATTTAATCTTAAATTTGCTGATCCTAAACCATATATATCTACACTATCGCCATTTAAATTAATAGCTGAAACACTTAAAAGATCTTTTTTTCTATTAAAAATAATCTTTCCATCATGTAAGCTTAAACCTTTTTGATTAAAAGTTGGAGATTTAAACATCAATAAACTTGGTACAGTATCGATAAAGGAAATAAGCTGATTTATACCTCTTAAATCCTTCACATAAGTATTTTTAAAATCGATCTGTCCATCAAAATACTCCAATCCACTTCCTTTTATACTTAAGTTAAACACTCCATCTTGAACAGCTTGTTTTTGTAAAAACTCATTTAAATAATTATCATCAATATTGCTAACGTTTAAATTTAAATCATTAGAAGAATAATAAAGATCAAATTTTGCATTTCCTCTAGAACCTTTAAGATCTAAAGCATTGCCTTTTAAATCAGCTTCTACTCTATCAAAAGCCAAAGTTTTATTAGAATCTGCCAAAATTAAAGCTACATTTGCTCCACCAAAACTAATATTTTGGGTATTAGTAGCAATATCAAATGTTGAATTTGAAGAGTTGGAATGTTTTCTATAAATATAACTTAAATTTTTTAAATGAATTTCTTTATTATCAGAACTTATTTTAGCACTTGCTGTATCACTTTGAGTATGAATTTCCATAATGCCCTTATTTTTTACAATATCAAAGCTATCATTTTCATAAGGAGTTTGACCGTTGATAAGTAAATTATTTTTAAAATAAGCATCATTAACACTTGCATTAAAATCTTCAAAATTTAAAGTTTTATAATAAACATTTTTAGCATCGATAAACCCAAGCTTTTTAAGTAATGGAGAAAATGAAAATAAAATCTTAGGATTATTAAGATTAGCCTCAAGTCCATCTTTAAAATTTAAAATCAAATTCCACTGAGGAATGCTAATGTTAACATTTTGCGAATAATCTAATTTTACTTCTACATTTTGATTTTTTAAATCTAAAAGCTCTCCATTGTCAAAATAAAGCCTTGAAATCTGAGTATTGAAATTTCCTTGCTGTTTTTGTAAGTCAAATTTAGCATTAAAATCAGCTTCTAAAAAGCCATTTTTAACACTGGCATTTTCTATATTTAAATCATTTTGATTTAATTTTACAAATGCTTTTGTAATATTAAAATCAGCCAAAGAAATACTAGCATTCTCTAAAGCTAAAATACCACTATAAGAAATTTCACCCTTATCATGAAAATCAATTTTAAGCTCCAAATCACTTTTAATTTTTCCGCTTTTTTGATAAAAAGGTAGTGAAAAATGATAATCCTCTAAAGCTTTAGCAAGTTTTTCGTCAAATTTTAGATTATCAGACTTAATGCGCAAATAAATCCCAACTTTTTTTTCATCAAACAAATCATATAGATAAACCTTACTAGAACTTAAATCAGCACCATTATAGAAAGCTTTATTAAAGACAAAATCGAGCTTTTGTTTGTTTAAATTTAAATCGAGTTTTGGAATTTCAATAGCATTCATTTTATCATCCAAGCGAACTTTGACATTATTAACATAACCTGATGCACTAATATTGTCTAAATAATAATTATCTTTAGTAAAATCTATAAAGCCCTGCAAATAATCTAAATGATAAAATTCTCCCTTAGCCCTATATGCTACCCAAAGATTTAAACTCTGCGGAAGTTCTATTCTTTTATTAACTCTTTTAAAAATTTCCGTAATATTTCTAATGTTTAAATCTTCTATTTTATAAGCTAAATTTTTATCTTTGTAAGAGATGCTTGCGTTAAAGTCAAGCAATTCTCCACTTGCTCTACCTTGAAAATAATAAAACTCGCTCTTAGTATTGATGCTTAAATTTCCATCAATACTTAAATCATAATCTTTTAATAAAAGTTTTTTAATATCAGCTATAAGTTCTTTATTTTGACGCTGTAATGTTAATTTTAAAAACAATAAATCATTATCTATAAAAAATTCATTATCTTTAAATAAAATACGCACATGATTATCTTTTATATTTAAATTTTGTATATCAATCTCTTTAACAAAAGCATATAGATATTTTAAATTTTTTGTTATTTTTAAAATCTCTGTTGAAGCATTATCAGAAGAGTGGGTTTGTGATGAAATTTCGGAATTTTGAGTCTCATTTATAGTGATATTTTTTGCTCGTACAATTAATTTTTTATCTAATTTAATATATAATTGTTCCAATTTTAAAAAATCAAATTGGATACTAGAGATGACAATTCCATTTTTAAGCACTATAAACAAAGCTAATATAAGCACAACAAAAAATACAACAATATATAAAATTTTCTTTTTCATACGCAACTTCTTTTTGATATTTATTTTGGGGATTTTTTATTATCTAACTCAGCCTTTAAAAAGCAATTCTGTGGTATTTATTCCCCAAGGTTCAATTTCTCAAATTATAACATATTTAAAGCAAAATAAATATCAGATGAGTAATATTGATAAATATATTTTATTTTTTTTAGGACACCCTCAATCAGGCTGGATCAACATAGGTACAAAAGATTTAAATAGAGCTGAATTTCTACATAAACTCACTATTGCTAAAGCAGCACTTCAAACCATTACTCTTATCCCAGGAGAAACAAGCGTAATCTTTCTAGAACAAGCAGCCAAACAACTTGGACTTGATAAAGATATACTTTTAAAAGAATTTCAAGCTCAAGCTCCTTATGATGAAGGAGTTTTTTTACCAGAAACTTATAAAATCCCGAAAGGCATTACAGAAAATCTACTCATTCAAATGCTTTTAAACCATGCTGAAATTTCCAATAAAAAAACTTCTGAGAAAATTTTTGGTGATTATAATCCAAAAAAATGGCACCAATATATCATCATCGCTTCTGTAATACAAAAAGAAGCTGCTAATGACAATGAAATGCCTATAGTTGCAAGCGTAATTTACAATCGACTTAAAAAAGGTATGAAGCTTCAAATGGATGGAACTTTAAATTATGGAATTTACTCCCATGTAAAAGTTACCCCACAAAGAATAAGACAAGATAATAGCTTTTATAATACCTATAAATTTACAGGATTGCCTAAAGAAGCGGTTTGTAATGTTTCTTTAGCTGCTATTCGTGCAGCTATTTTTCCTTTAAAGACAGATTATTTATATTTTGTGCGTGATAAAAATACTGGAGTTCATATTTTTAGCACAAATATAGATGATCACAATAAAGCCATAAATTTACAAAAAGGAAAATAATTTTGATATTTTTATACAAAACAGTTAAATTGGAACAGTATTTGCTTGTTAATATTAAAAATTATAAAAAGGATAAAAAATGATTAACCCATTTAAATCAAAAGAACTAGTCACTGGTGCTTTAGCGGGTAGAAATCTAAGAAATCAACTCATCAATGCCAATCTTGCAAATGTTGATACTCCTTTTTATAAAGCAAGAGATATTGAATTTGAAACAGCTTTGGTAAATCGTGCAAATGAAATTTTCAAAAAAAATGACAAAAAAGAATTAGAATTGGCAGTAACCGAAGAAGGGCATCAAAAACCTTGGAAATTTCCTGATCCTAGTAAATCTACTATTTACTTAAGAGACGGTCATTTGGCAAGAAATGATGCAAATACTGTTGATCTAGATGTAGAAACTACAGAAATGAGTAAAAATACAGTTATGATAACAGCTCTTGATGGAGTTTTAAGAAGACAAAGCAATATCTTTAGTTCTATACTTGATGCAAGCTCTAAATTAAGTTAAAGGTAAATTATGGCATACTTAAGTGATTTTGATATTAGTGGTTATGGTTTAAGTGCTCAACGTTTTAGAATGAATGTTATTAGCTCTAATATAGCTAATGCAAACACTACAAGAACAGCTGAAGGTGGGCCTTATAGAAGACGCGAAGTGATCTTTAAAGCAACAGATTTTGATAAGCTTTTAAATGAGCGAATTAACAAAGATAATAATTTTTTAAAATATGAAAATCCTTTAAATGATCCAAGTTCGCCAGAAGAAGCTAAACCTGCTATTCAAAGTGTTGTAGTGGATAAAGTGGTCAGAGATGACAAAGATTTTCGTATGAAGTATGATCCAAGCCATCCTGATGCAAATGCTGAAGGTTATGTAGCGTATCCAAATGTAAACCCTGTTATTGAAATGGCAGATTTGATTGAAGCTACAAGAGCTTATCAAGCCAATGTAAGTGCTTTTACAAGTGCAAAAACTATAGCTCAAAGTGCGATTGATTTATTAAGAGGATAATAAAAAATGAACAATATTAATGATTTAAGATTAAATAATAATATTTCAAATACCAACAAAAGTCAAAATTCCACAGGAATTGGTGATGAATTTGCCAAGATGCTTAAAAATGAAATCGATGATTTAAATAAAGCACAAGAAAGTGGAGAAGCTGCAATGACAGACATTGCCACAGGACAAGTAAAAGATTTACATCAAGCAGCTATAGCTATCACTAAAGCTGAAAGCAGCATGAAATTTATGCTAGAAGTAAGAAATAAAGCGATCAGTGCTTATAAAGAAATCACAAGAACTCAAATTTAAACCCTAATGCAAGAATATAAAAAAAATAGGGTTTCAAAAGTTGCCTTTGCCTACTGCATGGCACTTTTGTTTATGATTATTTTTATCAGCTCTACTTTTTTTCTTACATCAAAACGTCATATACCTAACACTGAAAAAGATCAATACGCTCTTGCTCTAAGAGGATCGATTATAACCAAAGATAATTTTACTATCACAAGTTCTAAACAAATTTATCGTGCTGAAATTGATCTTAGAAGCATTAACAAAGATAAATTTGATCTATTTTTAAAGCTTTTTCAAATTTATAGTGGGATAAGTAACGATCAAGTAGCAGATATTAAAAAAAGAATGCAAAATCAAAAAAAACGCTCTTATAATTTTGTTCTTTTACAAAACTTAGACTCCAAGCAAGCAAGCTACCTTAAAGATCTTGCTAAAAAACTTTATATACAAGGTTTTTTCAAAGCTTTTACAAATAACTCAGGAAGAGTTGAAACAAGAGGATTAAATATCATCGAACATGAAGAAGATAGAATTTACATGTCAAAAGATTCTTTTACTCCTATTATCGGTTATACTAAAATGATATTAGATCCAGAAAGTGGAATTTTAAAAAATATAGGAGTTAAAGGTTTAGAAAAATACTACGATGCATGTCTAAGCCCTGTTCAAAATGAAAAAATTCAAGGACTTAAAGATATAGGTGGAAATATTATTTTAAATCTAAATTCACTACAACAAAAAAAGATCAATGGTTGTGATTTATATTTAAATCTTTCTTTAAAACTGCAAAAAAGTATAGAGAAAGCTATAGATCAAAGAAATGAGGATTTAAAAGCCAATGAAATCATCGTTGGGGTAATGGAAAGTAAAACAGGAAGAATTTTAGCTCTAGCAAGCTCAAGGCGTTATGACCCACAAAATCGCGGAAAGGATCTATCAGTTCTTAATGCAAGCGCTATAGAATACGGCTATGAAGCAGGTTCTGTTATCAAACCTTTTATCTTTACAACAGCCTTAAGACTTGGTAAAATAAAAATGGATGAAGTGATTAATACTTATGGCGGTTCTTACAAGCTAGGACGTTTCACCATCAAAGACGATCACAAAATGGACAAAATGACTATGGAGGAAGTTATAAGATATTCTTCAAATATAGGCATGATACAAATTGCTAAAAGACTTAACAATATAGAAATCGTATCAGGGCTTAAAATATTTAAATTTGGCGAAAAAAGTGGTATTGATCTACCCTATGAACAAAAAGGAGAAATTCCAAATCCTAAGCGCTTAAGAGATATAGAAAAATCTGTTTTAAGTTATGGTTATGGACTTAAAACAACCTTTATACAACTCCTTGCAGCTTATAATGTTTTCAACAATGATGGGTTTTATATCACACCACGTTTAGCTGAAAAATTCTATCAAAATGGACGCTTTACAAATCTTGATGATGATGTAAAAAAAGAAAAAATTCTTTCTAGCGAAGCCGCTAAAACGATGCAAAATGTTCTTATAAATGTTATAGAAAAAGGAACAGGAAAAAAGGCAATTACACAAGGTATTATTGCAGGAGGTAAAACAGGAACGGCAAGAATAGCCGAAAGACAAGGTTACACCTCAAATCGCTACAATGCATCCTTTTTTGGTTTTGCAAATGATTTAAATCACGCCTATACCATAGGAGTTCTCGTAAGACATCCTACTAAACCTTATAGTTATTATGCTGCACAAAGTGCTTTGCCTATGTTTAAAGATGTTGTTGATATTTTAATCAATGAAGAATTTCTAACGCCTATACAAGACAATAACTAAACTAGCACAAACAACTAGTTTGATATATCTTTAGAAAACATCACCTCAACAGCATCTATAAGTTCTTCAGCAATCTTAGCAGCAAAAGTTGTATCATTAAGTATTGAAATTCCTTCAGCTGTTGTGATTTTTCTTACTGAAATAAGATGTTCAACATTGCTCAAGGTTAAAGTATCGATTTCTTTTAAAATTTCTTTTCCTTTTTGAAGATTTTTAATAATCAAATAAAGCTTTTCACGATCTTCAACAACTCTAAGCTCTTCGATACTTCTTAAAAGCTCTCCTAAATTCGATCTAATTTTATTGTACTCTAAAGCCAAAAATTCATTAGAAGAACTAGAATATTTCTTAATATTTGCTTGGATAATTTTTAAATTTTTAGTTGTTTCGGCTAAATTTTTAGCTGCCATCTTAAAGGTAAAAATTTTATGATTCTTTGTTTCATCGTTAATATAAACTTGTGCTTTAGTTGAAAAATCGATAATAGCTTCAAAAAGAACCTTTATCCTAGTTTGATACAAATAGTCCAAATCCACATTTTTACTAAACCACTTTTTATTTTCTAAAATTTCTTTAAAACTTTTATCACTTTGTATATCTTTACGACTAAAACCTATAGCATGAGCAACAATTGCATAGGTATTGTTATAAAGATGCTCGCTTTCTTTCCTTAAAGCTTCGATGGCTGTGTCACTAAACTTAACCAAACTACTATCAAGATATAAAGGCTTGTCTTTATTCTTATCTTTAGGAGCTTTTACTATCTTATTTAAAAAAAGAACAATTTGAGGAGTAAAGAATGAAAAAAGCACAACACCAATTAAATTAAACAAAGTGTGAAATAATGCTACTTTCAAAGCTATATCTT
Organism: Campylobacter sp. BCW_6461; assembly: GCF_001762735.1. Taxonomy (NCBI): domain Bacteria; kingdom Pseudomonadati; phylum Campylobacterota; class Epsilonproteobacteria; order Campylobacterales; family Campylobacteraceae; genus Campylobacter; species Campylobacter sp. BCW_6461. Next base: position 215,969 of record NZ_MJXJ01000023.1, read on the forward strand.
CTATGTTTAATACAATGGATAAAAAATTAAGAAAATGTATAAAATAAGGAAAAATAAGCACTATTAAAAAAGCTATACCAAAATTAAAAATACAACTTGCAAACGCTAATTTCTTTCCTTCAATATTGGTACTTAAAGAAGCTAAAACAGCCGTTACAACTCCTCCAACACTAGTACCTAAAGTTGCTGCTAAGGAATTTTCCAAACTGATTTGTCCTGCAAGTAAAGCAGCGACAATAATAGCCATTGTAGCTGTGCTTGATTGTATAACTCCTGTAAGCAAAGCACCTAATCCTAAAAAAACAAAAACTCCTTTAAAACCAGCAAAATCAAAACGAGAAAGATCAATTATATGTTTAAAATTTTCAAAACCACTTTTAATATAATCCACACCCAAAAAGAAAAATCCTATACCAATAAAAATATTACCCAAACCTTTTAAAACACTATCTTTTTGAAAGAAAAATAATACTCCAATAATCAAAAGTGGGATAGCTAGCATTGAAATTTTAATATTTGTCAAACCAACAATCAGCCAAGAGCTTGCCGTATTTCCTAAATTTGCTCCAAAAATAATCCCTATGCCCGCACCCAAAGAAATAAGCCCTGCACTCAAAAAAGAAATCGTAATAATAGAAACTAAAGTTGAAGATTGCATAATTAAAGTACTTAAAGTACCAAAAAGTATACTTTTTATCTTTGTATCGGTTGACTTCGCTAAAATTTTTTCAAGCAAACCACCACTAAAAGCTTTAAAACCTATACCTGAATTAGTCATTCCAATAAGAAGTATTGCCACTCCTGCTAAAAGATTGGCAAGCTCGTCATAACGAATTAAAATAAAAATCAGAACTAAAGTAAAAATACTCCATGAAATAAATTTAAAATATTTTAAAGAATTTCTTTCCTCTTGCAATGCCTAACCTTTTAGTTTTTCAAATTCATTCATCAGAAATTCTCTTAAATTTTCGGCTTCTTCTTCGCCTTTTTCTAGATACTCAAGCAATAAATTTTCTAATTCCTTTAAAAAAGAAAAAAGTTCATTTTGCCAGATACTATCGTTTTTATTGCTTAAATTCATGGTTTGTATGAAAGTCAACTCTCTGCTTAAATCCCCAAGTTTTTCTAAAAATTCATCTTTTTGATCAGAATTTTTTAATGCTAAATTAGTATTTTGGACATTTTCTTTAAATTCTCTGATTTTTTCATCGATTAAATCGCAAAATTTCGGATAAATATCCATTTTAATAGGCTCTAAAAGGGTTTGCTCGTCTATATTTAAAGTAAGCTTTTTAACAGCAAAATAAAGAGCTAAAAAAGACAAAGCTGCTATGAGTAAATAAATTCCTAGCATTAATAACCCTTAAGGGCTAGCATTCCGCCATCTAAATTGATGCTTTCAAGTCCCAATTTTTCAGCTATAAATTCAGCTGCAACCATGCTTCTATGGCCACTACGACAAATAAAAGCAAGTTTTTTACTTTCATCTCTTTTGCTTTGAAATTCATCTAAAAATTTAGCATTTAAAAGCCCTTGATTATCATATAAAGCCACACATTGCGCATTAGGTAAAATACCTTCTTCCCATTCTAAAGGAGTGCGCACATCAAAAATTTGATATGCGTTTAAATCTTGCTTTGTCCAAAGACTTGCAGGGATATTTTCTATCATGAAAAAGCCTTATTGATAATTTTTGTAAGGCTTGCATTAAATTCAGCAGGATTATCCACTCCCATACCTTCGCTTAGTTTTGCCATATTTAAAACTAGGGTTGCTATATCCGCACTAAAGCTTTCGTTGTTTTTAAGACCTGTAAAAATAGCATGTTTTGGATTGATTTCTAAAATAGGTTTGAAATTTTGTTCTTGACCCATTTGTTTTAAGAGTTGTTGCATAGCAAAATCAGGTTTATTTTTATCATAAACTATACAACTTGGGCTATCTTTTAAACGACTGGTTAGTCTTACATCTTCAACTTGATCTTTTAGAAGTTCTTTAAATTTAGCTACAAGTGGAGCAAAAGTATTTTTTTCTTCATCGCTTAGTTCATTTTTATCTTCTACTTGATTAATAGCTATAAATTTCAAACCTTCAAATTCTAGCATAGGAGTTACCAAAGAATCAATCTCATCATCCATGAGTAAAACTTCTATATTTTTTTGTTTATACTCTTCAAGTAAAGGGGAGGTTCTTAATAAACTTTCATTATTTCCTGCTATATAAAAAATTTCCTTTTGTTCGCCTTGAAGGTCGTTTTTATACTCCTCTAAAGAGCGTAAATTTTCACCTTTAGTGCTTTTATAAAGCATGAGTTTTAAAAGACTATCTTTTTCTCCGCCAAAACCATAAAGTCCTTCTTTTAATACTTTACCAAAGGTTTTAAAGAAAGATAAGTATTTTTCTTTATCATTGTTTTTGAGTTTTTCAAGTTCACCTAAAATCTTTTTAACGCTAGCTTCTTTGACACCTTTTAAAATTTGATTTTCTTGTAAAATTTCACGACTTACATTAAGTGGTAAATCTTCTACATCGATAATCCCTCGCACAAAACGCAAATAAGTTGGTAAAAGTTCTTTATCATCATCGCTGATAAATACGCGTTTTACATAAAGTTTTAAGCCGCTTTGATAATCCACACGAAATAAATCAAAAGGTGCATTTTGTGGTATGAAAAATAAGGAATTGTATTCTAATTTTCCTTCGCTTTTAGTGTGAAGATAAAGTAAAGGTTTGTTTGAATCATGAAAATTTTGCTCATAAAATCTTTCATAATCTTCTGCTTTAAGGCTTGATTTTTGCATTCTCCATAAAGCATTGGCTTTATTGATTTGAGAAATTTTAAGTTCAGTTTTTCCTTCTTCTTCGCCCTCTTTAGCAGGAGTAAATTCTTCTTTTTCCATGAAAATTGGAAATTGAATATGATTAGAATATTTTTCTATAATGCTTTCGATTTTATAAGTATTAGCAAACTCATCATCTTTTAAATATAAAGTAATGCTTGTTCCTTGTTCTTCTTTGCTTGCGTCATTAATCTCATAACCATTTGCATCGGAACTCCAAAGATAAGCTTTATCATCTAAAGCTTTTTTACTTAAAACTTCGATTTTGCTAGCCACCATAAAAGCAGAATAAAAACCTACTCCAAATTGTCCTATGAGTTGAGAATCTTTTTTAGCATCACCGCTCAAATTTTCTAAAAAGCTTTTAGTGCCACTTTTTGCTATGGTTCCAAGGTTGTTGATAAGATCATCTTTATCCATACCTATACCATTATCACTAATACTTAAAGTTTTTTTATCTTTATCAATTTTGATTTCAATTTTAGGTTCAAATTTTAAGCTTTTATATTTATCATCACTTACGCTTAAAAAATTAAGCTTATCTAAAGCATCGCTTGCATTTGAAATAAGTTCTCTTAAAAAAATTTCTTTATTAGAATATAAAGAATGTATCATAAGCTGTAAAAGCTGATTGACTTCGGTTTGAAATTGCATTTTAACTTCCTTTGTAATTTTTTAAAGTGGTATTTTAGCAAAAAATACAAATTCTAAAGTAAATTTAAAGATTTATTTGAAAATTATAAAACCAAGCCATGCGGCAAATAAGCAAAGAAAGACATTTAAGATAATATTTAACGCAAAATGAAGATAATTTCCACTTTGCAAAAGAAGTAAATTTTGATAAGAAAAAGTAGAAAAAGTTGTAAAAGCTCCTAAAAAACCTGTACTTATAAAGCTTTTAAGTAAAGGAGATAAACCTTTATTTTGTGCATAAGAAAACAAAAGTCCTATGATAAAAGAACCCAAAACATTAACAAAAAGAGTTCCAAGGCTGATAGAATAAGGAAAAAATTTATTCACTAAATTAATAGAAAACATTCTTAAGATTGCTCCTATAAATCCCCCAAAACCAACAACTAAAAGGGTATTTAGCAAAGCTTAGCTCTTTCTTGATCGAGTAATTCTTGCATTTTTTTTCTAGTGTTTTCAAGCCATTTGTCATCATTTGTATCGACTAAATCCATACAAATGATTTTAAGCACTCCGCTGCTTGCACTAAAACTTTTTGTGTCTAAAATTTTTGCAGAATCCACAATTAAAATGGGTTGAACTTTAAGATTTAATTTTTCACTTAAAATTTTTGCTCCACTTTGAAATTTAAGCATTTTTTCATTTTTAGATCTAGTTCCTTCTGGAAAAATAGCCAAAACCCTATCTTCGCTAATTCTTTCTTTTGCTTCTTTTAAAACTCGTACCAAATCACGCGGATTTTTTCTATCTATACAAAGAAGTTTTGGTTTTTTCATAGCAACTTTGAAAATAGGAATTTCTCCTAATTCTTTTTTGGCAATCCAGCATAAATTTTTAGGATATAATTCTTCTAAAGCGATGATATCTAAAGCACTTTGATGATTCATTAAAATCATCTGAGCTTGCGGATTAAAAGTGCCAATAATTTCTTGTTTATAAGAGATAGTATATCTTTGAAATTTAGCCCAAATTTTGCGGATTTTCCAAAGTGTGTTTTGAGATTTTGTAAAGCAAAAACAAAAAATCACCAAAGCAACACTTAAAACAAAAAAAATCCAAAAATAAAGAGCTTTAATTTTTTTGTAAATCATCTTTATTAACCCAACCTATTTTTCCATCAGAAAACAATACTTTAATATAATTTTGTCTTTTGCCCAAAACTTCTACTTTTTCATCTGCATTTGCCGTATAAAAATAAGTTGAAGGCTCTGTAGGTAAAATTTTAGCCCTAGAACCAGCCTTGATAATTGCATTTTGAGTATTGGTATCTACAAGAAAACTAAGTGCAAAACAAACAACTGCCAAAGCCAGAATAATGTAATTTTTTCTCCATACAAATAAAGCTCCAAATAAAACCGCTAAAAACCATAAGGTATATTGTTTATAAATATTTAAGTCTTTATTTACAGGATTTAAATCACTCTGAGTGCTGATCTCATCGTCACTAATTTTTAGTTTTAAATTTATATTTTCAAGCTTTTTACTGTCCTTATTGAAATACGAAAATTCAAAATTTGTTTTACTTAATGGCAAAATAGCATAATAAAAAGCACTAGAAGCATTAAAATCCCCTTTTAAATTTTCAATACCTTGCTTTTGAATTCCTTCTATAAAAAAGCTTTTAAGATTTGTATTGGTTGCGTTTAGTTCTACCATCATAATGATATTAGCATCATCAAAATAACTCGCTTTAACTTTTTTAATTTCCAAAGAACTTGCCACAAGGTGTGAAAAATCTTTATTGGATAAAGTATTTTCAAATTTGATAGGATTAAGATTGATATCAGCCTCTTGAAAAGCTTCATTATTTCTAAGAAGTTTGATAGAAATTTTACTCAAACTAGCATTTGAATTTTTGGCTTCAAACCATAAAGTTGTTTTATATTCGTTATTGATAAATTCCCATTTTGCATCTGGATTTAAAAAAGATAAGTTAGTTTTTTCTACGCTTATGTTAAAATCAAATTTTGTATTTTCCGTAGTGCGAGCATAGATCGTAATAGGAAAAACTTCTCCAACATATACCCTACTTGGATATTCATTATTTGTAAGAACCAAACTCCCTTTAGCTACAAAAGGATCATCTACATTGCTTTCAAAGTCATTGTTTTCATCACTTGGCGGAATATTTTGATAAATTTTTTGTTCTTCTTGGGGTAATTTTTGTAATTCTTTTTGCATATTTTCATCTTGGCCGCTAAATACAGAAATTTCACCCCTGCCAAACAATACAACAACACTAAAAATTAAAGTTAATAAAATTTTCAAAATAAAAAGCCTTTAAGCATTTTCAAACCTATATCATTACCTAGGACTTTTTCACAAGCACGCTCAGGATGTGGCATGAGTCCAAAGATTTTTTTGTTTTCATCACAAATTCCTGCGATATCAAATACAGAACCATTTGGATTTGGCTCGTATTTTAAAGTAATAAGATCTTTATCTTGCAATTCTTTTAAAGTAGCCTCATCAGCGTAATAATTTCCCTCTCCATGGGCAATTGGTAAATTAATAATTTCATCTTTTTTGAAATTTTTCAAAAAGGCATTACCATTAGAAACTACTCTTAAATTTTGGTTTTTTGAGATAAAACTAAGATTGTTGTTATGCTTCATTGCACCTTTTAAAAGACCGCTTTCAAGTAAAATTTGAAAACCATTACAAATACCTAAGATATATCCTCCCTTTTTTGCATGATTAAAAACACCTTGCATAGCAGGAGCAAGTTTTGCAATAGCTGCACATCTTAGATAATCTCCATAAGAAAATCCGCCTGGCAAAACAACTAAATCTGCATCAAATTCTTTTTCTTCATGCCAAATAATCTGCGTTTTTACTCCAAGTTTTTCAAAGGCATAAGCTGTATCAAATTCACAATTTGTCCCTAGAAATCTAATAATAGCAACTTTCATTTTACTCTTTCTCAATTATAAGCTCATAATCTTCAATGACGCTATTTACCAACAACTCTTCACACATTTTTTTTACTTGTTCTTTGGCTAATTTTTCATCTTTCTCATCAAGAGAAATTTTGATTTGTTTTGCTATTTTTACTTCTTTAACACTATTAAAATTTAAAGAATGCAAAGCTTTTTCCACCGCTTTGCCTTGTGGATCTAAAACCCCATTTTTTAAAGAAATATTTACAATAACTTCCATATTTTTCCTTAATTTAATATTCTTTTTAAAACTTCTTCATAAGCCATTTTTACATTACCTAGATCTTGACGAAATCTATCTTTGTCTAATTTTTCATTACTAAATTTATCCCAAAATCTACAACTATCAGGGCTTATTTCATCGGCTAAAACAAGTTCATTATCTTTAGTTAAACCCAGTTCGATTTTAAAGTCAATCAGCCTTAAATTTTTATTGTCAAAAAATGGAGTTAAAATAGAGTTAATCTTTCTAGCCATATTTTTAATTTCACTAATTTGAGCTTCATTTTGCACTAAATTTAAAATCAAACAATGCTCATCATTGATAAAAGGATCGCCTAAGGCATCATCTTTAAGACAAAATTCCACCAAAGCAAAAGGTAGCACAGTGCCATCTTTAATGCCCAGTCTTTTTGTAAGAGAACCTGTTGCAACATTGCGTACTATAACTTCAATAGGAACAATTTTACATTTTTTAACCACTTGTTCTGTATCGCTTATAGTTTCTACCAAATGGGTTTTAATCCCATTTTTTTCGAGCAAATGAAAAATTTCAGTACTGATTCTACAGTTTAATGCACCTTTTCCACTTTCATTGCCTCTTTTTTCTGCATTAAAAGCGGTTAAATCATCTTTAAACTCACTAATTAGTAAATTTTCATCATCAGTTTTGAAAAGTTTTTTACCTTTTCCTTCGTAGAGCATTTCTTTTTTTGTCATTTTATCGTCCTTGTTTGATATTTAAAATTTTAATAGTATCAATAGCTGAATTTAACTGTGCATCATCATTGATTTGTTTTTGACTGATTAGATTTTTATTGTCTTTATTTTCTTGCTTATCTTCTTTTTTATTTTTATCTATTTTTTCAAGCTCACTTTCTAAATGTTGTTTTAAGTCGCTTTCTTTTATAGAAAAACCATCTTCTTGAGTATTTACTTTACCTGGAAAAACTTCAATATCAGGTTTTACACCCACTGCTTGAATAGTACGCCCGCTTGGAAGATAATATCTTGCAATAGTAAGCCTTAAAGCTTCAGTTTTATTAATAGGTATGATTTGCTGAACACTACCTTTTCCAAAAGTATTTTCACCCACAATAACACCGCGTTTAAGATCTTGTAAAGCTCCACTTACAATTTCACTTGCACTAGCACTTCCACCATTTACAAGCACAACCAAAGAAGCATTAGAAATTTTGTTTTTAGGATCGGCTTTATATTCTTGATTTTCACTTGCGATGCGTCCTTTTTGAGAAACAATAACACCTTTATCTACAAATAAATTTACAAGTCCTATGGCTTGATTTAAAAGTCCACCAGGATTATTTCTAAGATCTAAAATAACTCCTTTAACATTAGGATATTTTTTAAGTTCTTTACTTGCCACATCTACAACATTTTTATCAAAATTTGTAACCCTAAGATAAAGAATGTTTTCATTTTCTATCATTTTTGCATAAACACTTTCTATCTTAATAATTTCTCTTGTAAGTGTAACATCAAAAGGTTTTGTTGCACCTTTTCTAAAAATGGTTAAAGTGATTTGAGTTTTTGGCTTACCACGCATTTTATCTACAGCATCATTGAGATTAATTCCTAAAGTGGCCTCATCATTAATTTTTAAAATAATATCTCCTGATTTTATCCCTGCTTTATCTGCTGGTGTTCCTTCTATAGGAGAAACAACTGTTAAAGCACCATCTTTCATACCTACGGTTATACCAAGGCCGCCAAATTCACCATTAGTTTGAATTTTCATATCATTAAAATCTTTTTCATTTAAAAAAGAAGAATGCGCATCAAGATTGCTTAAAAGCCCTGATAAAGATTTATCCACCAAATCGCTGATATTTTGATCATCCACATAGTATTGCTCTACTATAGCAAGAGTTTTTGTAAGCTTATCTAAAGCTTCTAGGCGTTTTTGAACCTGCTCTTCTTTTTGATCAACTTTAGCTTGTAAATGACTTGTTAAAAATAGACATAAAATAAAAGTAGTGGCAAAGCCTGCAAGACCCGCAAAAAATCGTTTTGTTTTCAAAATAAGCTCCATCATTGAGTTTTAGTTTAATTAGTTTAAAGAGTAAATTTTAATAAAAATTGCTTAAAACTTCGTAAATAAATTTAAATTCTTAAAAATATGTTAAAATAGACTAAAAATTCCAAAAAGAAAGTTAATACAATGTGCCAAGAAAAACATACTCATACACATTCTCAAAAACATCTTAAAGCAGTTTGCAATCGTCTAAGTAGAACCATAGGGCATTTAAGCGCTATTAAAAGAATGGTTGAAAATGACAAAGACTGTAGTGAAATTTTAATCCAGCTTGCTGCCGTAAAAGCCGAAGTTAACAATACTGCAAAAGTAGTTTTAAAAGAACATTTAGCTCATTGTATGGTACATGCTATAGAAGAAAATGATATTCAAAGTATAGAAGAATTAAACAAGGCTATAGATATGTTTATGAAATAATCTAAAATTAATCATTTGTCTTATTATTTAAAAAATTTTACTCAATTAACTTGACATTATATGACTAAAGTTATATAATAGCAAGTATATAAACTAAATAAAGGATAAAACATGGCAAATATACAAGATTTTTTAACTGATAATATGCTTTCAAACCTTGAAAGTGCAGCATCTTTAGCTATACATTCTAAAAATACTGAAGTCGTACCTTTGCACCTTTTATGGGCTTTAAGCGTAGATAGTACAAGTATTTTAAATCAAATTTTAAATAAATTAAATATTTCTAAAGAAGCCTTAGAACTTGAAATTAAAAGCAGAATTTCAAAACTTGCAACGAGTTCAAATGTAAACCGTGAAAATATACGCTTTTCCAATGAACTTATAAATTCATTAGAAAATGCTAAAGGATTAATGAGTGCTAATGGAGATAGTTATTTAAGTGTGGATACTTGGCTTATAAGTGAAAGTCAAAAAAGTCCTATTAAAGAAATTTTGGCGCAATTTTTAGATTTAAGAGAATTTCAAAAAGAGCTTGAAAGTCTAAGAGCGGGACGAAAAATGGATAGCAAAACAAGCGATGAAACTTTAGATAGCTTAAATAAATTTGGTATAGATTTAACCTTAAAGGCAAGCGAGGGTAAACTTGATCCTGTTATAGGCAGAGAAGAAGAAATCGAACGTTTGATGCAAATTTTAATACGCAAAACCAAAAACAACCCTATACTTTTAGGTGAACCAGGCGTAGGAAAAACAGCTATAGTAGAAGCTTTAGCACAAAGAATTATTAAAAAAGATGTTCCAAAATCTTTGCAAAATAAAAAAGTCATCGCTCTTGATATGAGTGCTTTAATTGCAGGTGCAAAATACAGAGGAGAATTTGAAGATAGATTAAAAGCTGTGGTTAATGAAGTGATAAAAAGTGAAAATATCATTCTTTTTATCGATGAAATTCACACTATAGTAGGAGCTGGAGCGAGTGAAGGCAGCATGGATGCGGCAAATATTTTAAAACCTGCTCTTGCAAGAGGTGAACTCCATACCATAGGCGCAACTACTTTAAAAGAATATCGTAAATATTTTGAAAAAGATGCAGCCTTGCAACGCCGTTTTCAACCTGTAAATGTAGGTGAGCCAAGTGTTAATGAGGCTTTGGCTATGTTAAGGGGTATAAAAGAAAAGCTTGAAATTCATCATAATGTAACCATAAATGATAGTGCTTTAGTAGCCGCAGCTAAACTTTCAAAGCGTTATATAACAGATCGTTTTTTACCTGATAAGGCCATTGATTTAATCGATGAAGCTGCAGCTGAACTAAAAATGCAAATTGAAAGCGAACCAAGTTCTTTAAGAAAAGTACGCAAAGATATAGAAACTTTAGAAGTTGAAAATGAAGCTTTAAAAATGGAAAATGATGAAAAAAATCAAAAAAGACTCGATGAAATCGCAAAAGAACTAGCTAATTTAAAAGAAAAACAAAATGCCCTAAATTCACAGTTTGAAAATGAAAAAAGTGTTTTTGATGGCATAAGTGCTAAGAAAAAAGAAATTGATCTGCTTAAAAATGAAGCTTCTTTGGCTAAAGCTAGAGGTGAATTTCAAAAAGCAGCCGAGCTAGAGTATGGAAAAATTCCAAGTCTTGAAAAAGAAGTAGAAATTTTAGAAGATAAATGGAAAAAAATGAGTGAAAATGGAGTTTTACTTAAAAATCAAGTGGATGAGGATTTGGTTGCTGGAATTTTAAGCAAATGGACGGGTATTAGCGTGCAAAAAATGTTAACTTCTGAAAAACAAAAATTCTTAGAAGTGGAAAAACATTTAAAAGAAAGTGTCATAGGACAAGATAAGGCCTTAAGTGCTTTAGCTAGAGCCATTAAACGTAATAAAGCGGGGCTTAATGCGGACAATAAACCTATAGGAAGCTTTTTATTTTTAGGGCCAACAGGGGTAGGAAAAACACAATCGGCTAAAGCTTTGGCAAAATTTTTATTTGATGATGAAAAAGCAATGATTCGCTTTGATATGAGTGAATTTATGGAAAAACATAGTGTTTCAAGACTCTTAGGTGCGCCTCCAGGATATATAGGACATGAAGAAGGTGGAGAGCTTACTGAAGCCGTACGAAGAAAACCTTATAGCGTGCTTTTGTTTGATGAAGTTGAAAAAGCACATAAAGATGTATTTAATGTGCTTTTAGGGATTTTAGATGATGGTAGAGCAACCGATAGTAAAGGTGTAACAGTGGATTTTAAAAATACCATTATCATTTTAACTTCTAATATCGCCTCAAGCGCCATTATGAATTTAAGCGGAAAAGAACAAGAAGATGCGGTAAAAAATGAGTTAAAAAATTTCTTTAAACCTGAGTTTTTAAACCGTTTAGATGATATTATCACCTTTAATCCACTTGGAAAAGATGAAGCTTATGAAATAGTCAAGCTTTTATTTAAAGATTTACAAATGAGCTTAGAAAACAAGGGAATAAAAGCAAGTTTAAGCGAAAATGCAGCCCTTTTAATCGCTAAAGATGGTTTTGACCCTGATTTTGGTGCTAGACCTTTAAGAAGAGCTATTTATGATCTTATAGAAGATAAATTAAGCGATATGATACTTGCTGATGAACTTCATGAAAATGATAGCATTATCATTGATGCAAAAGATGATGAAATAATCATCAAAAAAGCTTAATCATTTTGAAAGTAGATCTTTCTACTTTCAAAATATAATCTCGCTTTCATTAAATTTCATATTTGCTTTTGGTAATGGTGATTTGGTGGTATAATAAGCACTTTCTCCTTTATAATTTCCACGATAAACTCCATTAGGAATGCTAAATTTTCTAGTTGTATCAGGGAATTTTTCTATATATTGAGTTAAAAATTCTCTAAACACAGGAGCAGCTGTTCTAGCCCCACCTTCTGTATAACGCATAGGCTTGTTGTTATCATTTCCATACCAAATGATTGCTTCTATTTCAGGCGTAAGTCCACAAAACCAAGCATCAACACTTTTATTCGTTGTTCCTGTTTTTCCTGCTATTTCTATATCTTTTACTCTTGCATTACGCCCTGTGCCTTTTTCAACAACATTTCTCATCATATCTAAAACCAGAAAACTTTGCGCTTCATCGCTGACTTTACGCTCATTTGAGTTAAATTCCATGATGGTTTTACCGGTTTTATCCTGAACTTGTCTGATAATTTGAGGATCTTTAATCGTACCATAGTTCCCAAACATGGTATAAAATTTCGAATACTCCAAAGGAGAAATACCAAAACTTCCCAATACGATTGATAAATTAGGCGGTATATCTTTAAATCCAAATTCCATTAGTTTAGAGTAAAGAACATCAAGCCCCATATCAAGTGCGAGATTAATGGTAGCTAAATTTCTTGATCTTGTTAAAGCTTCTTTTAAGGTAATTAAACCTAAAAATTTACCCCCTTCATTTTTAGGTTTCCAATCCTCATTATTACCCGCTCCACCTTCAAAAATTCTAGAAATATCAGCAATTTCACTCATAGGCGAATATCCTAAATTAATCGCCACTTGATACACAAAAGGTTTAAAAGAGCTTCCAGGTTGACGCATACTTTGAGTAGCGCGGTTATAATTACTTTTTTCATAATCAACTCCACCTACCAAAGCTAAAACATCACCACTTTGATGATTTACCACGACCATAGCTCCGTTTAAAGTGCTTAAATTTGCATCTTTATCGCGTTTTACTATCTCATCATAACCAAATTTTAAAGCATTCTGTGCCATATTTTGAACATCTAAGTCTATATTTAAAATGATTTTATATCCACCTGTTTTTAAGTCTTTGATATTAGGGCTTAATTGTTTAATCACTTCATCTACGACATAAGGAGCAGCATTTTGAGTAAGCGTATCATCATAAACTTGCGGAATTTCTTTAATGGCTGTATCATAATCTGCTTTTGAAATCCAACCTAGATTATACATTCTTGAAATAACATTATTTGCTCTTGAAATGGAAAGATCTAAATGCTTTGTAGGATCATAACTGCTAGGTGCTTTTGGCATACCTACTAACATAGCAATCTCTTTAAGGCTTAATTCATTTAAATTTTTATGAAAATACCCCAAAGCTGCGGTTTTTACTCCATAATACCCATGTCCAAAAAAAATAAAATTTAAATACCTTTCTAAAATTTGCTCTTTAGTTAAAATGGTTTCCATTTTATAAGCAAGCAAAGCTTCGCGAATTTTACGCGTAATAGTTCTTTCAGGGGTTAATTCCGTGTTTTTAATAAATTGCTGGGTAAGAGTGGAAGCTCCTTCCATGGTTTTTCCACCGCTTTTTATGATTTTTACAGCAGCTCTAAAAATGGCATCGATATTAACTCCATTATGTTCAAAAAAGCTTGTATCTTCTATAGCAACCAAAGCTTCTATAAGGCGTGGAGGAAGCTCTTCATAAGGAGCGTAAAAACGATGTTGTTCAAAAATATTAGCCACAAGCTTGCCATTTCTATCGTAAATTTGTGTTGTAAGAGGAGGTTTGTATTCTTTAAAAGTATAACCCTCAGTATCAGCACTTGTGAAAAGATAAGCCACATAAATAAATCCAGCTATAAACAAAAGAGTAAAAAATGAAAAAATATATTTTAATATTTTCATAAATAAGCCTTTAAAGTTTGGATATCAAGCCCTAAAGCAGTGCTTAGATTTCCTACTTGTTGGGTGATGAAATTTTGATGAAAACCCTCACACATAATACAACCCGCCTTGCCTTTATAAAGATCATTTTCTACATAATCTCTTAAAGCATTTTCATCAAAATTTTTAAAATAAAGCGTAGTTTTTGAAAGAGAAAAAACTCTTTTTTCAGGTTTTACAAGCAAAAAAGCCGATAAAATACTTGCATACTTTCCATTTTGCAAGGCAAGCATTTCATAAGCTTCTTTTTTATCTTTTGCTTTGGTAAGAATTTTTTCATCTATACAAACTATACTATCTGCAAAAAGCAAATTTTGGTTTTGAAAATCTTTGCCTAAAGTACTTAAAAATTGTCTTTCTTTTTCAAGAACTATTTTTTGAACATATAAAAAAGGTGAAATATTTTTATTTAAATTTTCATCATAATCAAAACTAACTTGCCTAAAATCAATCTTTGCGGTTTTAAGCAAGTTAGCTCTTGAAATGGAACTTGAAGCAAGAATTAACATTAAAGTGCTTTTTCTATCGTTTCTAAGCTTTGTTTTAAAGCTTCATTGATTTTGCTTAAATCTTTTCCACCTGCAGTAGCAAAATCATCTCTTCCGCCACCATTTCCACCTAAAATTTGCGCCGCTTCTTTAACCAAAGCTCCTGCTTTTAAAGGCACATCTTTAACGCCAGCTGCTAAAGTGATTTTTTCATCTTTTACTTGGATAAGTAAAATCACCGCTTTAGCAAATTTGTTTTTAAAATCATCAATCATAGCTTTAATATCGCCATTATCTATACGTTTTACGCAAATTTCAACACCTTGGATATTTTTAGAATCAAGCTCGGTTTTACTTGAATTTTTAAGCTCATTTTTTAAACTTAAAATTTCATTTTTAAGCTTTTTAATCCCGCTTAAAATATCATTATTTTTAAGTTCATCTTTTACTTTAGAAAGTTCTTCGAGTTGATTTTTTACAAATTCTAAAGCCGCTTTAGAAACCACAGCTTCAATACGTCTAACTCCAGCACTCACACCACTTTCTTTAACTATGTAAAAACTTCCTATTTGAGCAGTATTTTTAACATGAGTTCCCCCGCAAAGTTCTTTGCTTTCACCTAGAGTTAAAACACGCACATTGCCTTGGTATTTTTCATTAAACAATGCTATAGCACCGCTTTTTTTAGCTTCTTCTAAAGGCATATTTTCTAAGATAGCTTCGCTTGAGTTTATAATCATTTTATTGACTCTTTTTTCAATGCTTTCTAGCTCTTCTTTGTTTAAAGCTTTATGATGAGTAAAATCAAATCTTAGTTTATTGCTTTCAACCAAAGATCCTGCTTGGCTTACATGAGAACCTAAAATTTCTCTTAAAGCATGATGTAAAAGATGAGTGGCTGAGTGGTGGCGTGCGATTTGCTCTCTTTTTTCTGTATCGATTCTTGCATGAACTATATCGTTAACTTTTAGTTCTTCGCCTGCTTTTATAAAGCTAAGATTGAGATTAAAAAACTTTTGCGTATCTAAAACTTCACGCTTAGCTATAAATCCACTATCAGCACTTTGCCCCCCACTTGTTGCATAAAAAGGTGTGTTTTCAAGCATCACCCAACCCGCATCTTTAAGGGTGGAAACTTCTTTAAAATCTTCATCTAAAAGGGCTAAAATTTTACTTTCGCATTCTGCTTTTTCATAACCTACGAAATGATTTTCTCCAAATTTTTCAAGTAAGTTTTTAAAATCTCCGCTTGCAGTTTTATCTCCACTTCCTTTCCAAGAAGCCTTAGCGCGTGCTTTTTGCTCATTCATGAAAAGTTCAAATTTTTCTTCATCAACTTTAAGATTTTTTTCTCTTAGCATATCAGCCGTTAAATCAAGCGGAAAACCATAAGTATCATAAAGCTTAAAGGCTACTTCTCCGCTAAAAATTTCTTTAGTGTTTTTAAGCTCTTCATTAAAAATTTCAATCCCATTTTCTATAGTGCTTAAAAATCTTTCTTCTTCAAGGCGAATTTGTTCTTTTATAAAGTCTTTTTTCTCATTAAGATAGGTATAATGTCCGCCCATTAAATCGCACACAATATCAACTAGTTTATACATAAAAGCTTGTTTAAAACCTAGCAAATATCCATGTCTTAAAGCACGACGCAAAATACGACGCAAAACATAACCTCTACCTTCTTTATCAAAACTTACCCCTTGTGCAAGCAAAAATACACTTGATCTTATATGATCAGCTATGACTCTAAAACTTGCTCCGCTTTCATAAACATAAGTTTTATTACAAAGTTTTGAAATTTCATTGATGATTGGCATAAAAAGCGAGCTATCAAAATTGCTAAATTTACCTTCTTTAATCGCTGTTACCCTTTCAAGCCCCATTCCTGTATCAATGCTTGGCTTTGGCAGTGGGCTAAGCACTCCATCAGCACTTCTTTCGTATTGCATGAAAACAAGATTCCAGATTTCTAAAAATCTATCTCCATCTCCGCCCATATAATCTTCGCTTGAGTTAAAATGCTCTTGTCCTTGGTCATAAAAAATCTCACTACAAGGACCACAAGGACCAGTATCGCCCATTTGCCAGAAGTTATCTTTATCGCCAAATTTGTAAATTCTTTCTTTTTGAATGTGTTTTTGCCATAGATTAAAAGCTTCATCATCGTTTTCATGCACGGTTACATAAAGTCTATCTTTAGGTAGTTTTAAAACTTCAGTTACAAATTCCCAAGCATAAGCTATGGCTTGTTCTTTAAAATAATCCCCAAAACTAAAATTCCCAAGCATTTCAAAAAAAGTATGATGGCGTGCGGTATATCCTACATTATCTAAGTCATTGTGCTTTCCACCCGCTCTTATACAAGTTTGACAGCTTGTTTTGCGTGGAGGGTTTGGGCGTGGAATTTCTCCTGTAAATATACTTTTAAAAGGCACCATGCCCGCATTGGTAAAAAGTAAAGTTGCATCATCAGGAACTAAAGGACTTGACGGGGTTATCTCATGTCCTTTTGATGCAAAAAAATCCAAATAAGCTTTTCTAATATCCATGAATTTTCCTAAAGAAATTTTTATAAAAACATATCATACCAAAATTACTTTAAATTAAGTAAAACTAAAATACAATAAACATTTTTATTTAATTTTATTTCTCTAAGGTTTTTTATGAATTTTATCAATCTTCAAGCCCAATATCTCGCATACAAAGATGAAATCAATGCTGAAATTGAAAGCGTTTTATCAAGCTCTTCTTTTATAGGCGGTACAAAGCTTAACGAATTTGAGCAAAATTTAGCTCATTTTTTAGGTGTTAAACACGCTATAGGTTGTTCAAGTGGAACCAGTGCTTTATATCTTGCCTTAAGAACCTTAGATATTGGCAAAGATGATGAAGTTATAGTGCCTAGTTTTACTTTCATAGCAACAGCTGAAGTTGTGGCCTTGGTAGGTGCAAAACCTGTTTTTGTAGATATAAATTTATCAAATTACAATCTTGATTTTGAAGCAGTGCAAAAAGCAATAACTCCAAAAACTAAAGCTGTTATAGTAGTGAGTATGTTTGGACAAATGAGTGATTTAAGGGCTTTAGAAGAAATTTTAAAAGATAAAAATATCACTTTGATCGAAGATGGTGCACAAAGTTTTGGCGCAAGTTTCAAAGGAGAAAAATCCTGCTCTATAGCTAAAATTTCATGCACAAGCTTTTTTCCTTCGAAGCCTTTGGGAGCTTATGGCGATGGCGGGGCTATTTTTTGCCATGATGATGAAATTGCTAAAAAAATAAGAATTTTACTCAATCACGGACAAACTCAGCGTTATAAACATGAATTTATAGGTATAAATGGACGCCTTGACACCTTACAAGCAGCGATTTTAAATGTTAAGTTAAAATACCTAGAAAAAGAATTAGACAAAAGACAAAAATTAGCACAAATTTATAATGCAAATTTAAAAAACTGTCAAATTCCACAAATTAATCCAAATGCTTTTAGCGCTTATGCACAATACAGTGTTTTAGTTGAAGATAGAGCTAGTGTATTGCAAAAATTTGAAAAAGCTAATATACCTTATGCTATACACTATCCAACCCCTTTGCATAAACAACCTTGCTTTAGTGAGTTTTCAAATTTAGAACTTAAAAATTCAGAATACGCAAGCGAACACATCTTATCTTTGCCTTTTTCACCTTTTTTAAGTGAAGAAGAGCAAGAGCAAGTTATTTGTATTTTTAAAGATTGATTCCATGAAAATAGGTATCATAGGCCTTGGAAAAATGGGGCAAAACCACTTAAATGAACTTAGTAAAAATTCTCATTTTAAACTTAATGCACTTTTTGATCTTTGCAAAAATCCAAACCTAAATATTTTTGATGATATTTTTTATGATGATCTGGATAAATTTTTAAATCAAAATAATGATATTATCATCATAGCAACACCTACAAATTCACATTTAACAATAGCAAAAAAAGTTTTTAAACAATGCAAATGCGTTTTAATCGAAAAGCCTTTAGCTCTAAATTTAAAAGAAATAGACGAAATTTCAAATTTAGCTAAAGAATACAGCATAAAAGTAGGTGTAGGTTTTTGCGAAAGATTTAATCCTGCGGTTTTAGCCCTAAAAAAAGAGCTTGAAAATGAAGAAATTATCAGCATTAACATACAAAGATTTTCACCCTACCCACAAAGAATCAGCGATGTAGGGATTTTGCAAGATTTGGCTGTGCATGATCTTGATTTGCTTTGTTTTTTAAGCAAACAAGAAATAACAAAAACCAATTTGCTTAAAAAATACACCCAAGATCAAACAAGAGAAAGTGAAAGCATTATTCTATGTGAGCTTGAAAAATGTATTGCTAGCATACATCAAAGTTGGAATAGCACACAAAAACTAAGAAAAATTCATCTTATTACTAAAAATCATTTTTATGAAGCCAATTTAAATGACTTTTCTTTATTAAAAGATGGAAATTTTATAGAACTTACTCAACAAAGTCCACTTTTTTCAGAACACGAAGCTTTGTTAAAACTTATCGATAATCAACCCAATCATTTAGCCAGCACGAGCGATGCTTACAAAGTTCAAGAAATTTTAGAAAGGTTTGCGTGAAATTAGTTTTATTTTTAAATATGGGCGGAGCTACGAATTTACAAGATTGTGAAGTTTTTTTAAAAAATATGTTTAATGATCCTTATATTTTAGGAATCAAAAATCGATTTTTAAGAAAATTTGTAGCATGGATCATAACAAAGGCTCGCGTTAAAGCCATGCAAGAAAACTATAAAAAAATGGGCGGAAAATCCCCTTTAAACGAACTTACTCAAAGCCTGTGTGACAAGCTTAATTTAAAACAAGATGAATTTAAATTTGATTTTGTAAATCTTTATGTTCCTCCTTTTGCCACAGAAATTTTGCAAAAATACACTTTAAATGCAAGTGATGAAATCATTCTTTTTCCACTTTATCCGCACCATTCTTGCACCACAGTAACTTCATCTTTAGAAGTTCTGCAAAATGAAATTTCAAAGCAAAAAATTCAAGCAAAAGTAAAAACTATAGATATTTTTTATAAAAATGAGCTTTATAATGAGATGATAGTTTCGCACATTTTGGATAAAAAAAGTAAATTTGATGCCAAAATTTTGATTTTTTCAGCGCATTCTTTGCCACAAAGCATTATTGACAAAGGTGATTTATATGAAAAGCATGTAAATGATCATGTAGAAATTTTAAAAGAAAAACTAAAAGATCATTTTGATGAATTTATTTTAGCTTATCAGTCTAAACTAGGCCCTGTAAAATGGCTTGAACCAAATACAAGCGATGTTTTGGCAAATTTAAACGATAAAGCTTTGATTTATCCTATTTCTTTTTGCATTGATTGTTCTGAAACGATTTTTGAACTAGGTATGGAGTATAAACATTTAGCAAAATGTGATTATGATTTGATAAGTTGTCCTAATAATAGTGATGAATTTATGAAATTTATTTTAAAGTATTTATCTGATCTTAACTAAGAATGAATTTGAGATCCTTGTCTATCATTTTTTTAAACTTTTTTGGTAAAAATTTAGCCGACTAAACCAAAGTATAAGCTTTTTCTCCGTGCAAACTCACATCTAAGCCTTTTTGTTCTACTTCTTTTTTCACTCTTAAGTCTGTAAAACAAGAAATGATCTTAAAAAATAATAAAGCTTATGAGAGCTAAAAAAATCATACAAATCATAATAGTAAGAATTTGCTCTTTTAAAAGCTCTAAACTTCCACTGATAAAAAATCCCTCCGCCAAGTGCATTTTTGGTAATCATATTAGGATTTGCTTTAACACTTGCAAAAAGCCCTGTAGCGATTCCTTCACAAACACCTCCGATTCCGTGCAAAGAAAAAACATCTAAAGAATCATCCTATTTGAGTTTGTATTTAATAAAACTCAAACCAAAATAACAAAATGCAGAAGACAAAGCCACTATAACAAGAGAAGCATAATTATCTACATAACCGCAAGCTGGAGTAATCCCTACAAGCCCACTAAGCCCACCTAAAATAGTCGGTTTTATAGATGAGCCCTCAAGCACTACCCAAGATAAAAAGCCACAAGCTGCTGATATAATACTTACTATAAAAGCATTGATAGCAATATCATTCATTTCGCCAGCACTTCCAGCATTAAAACCCAGCCATCCTATAAAAAGCAAAATCACACCTAAGAAAGCATAAGAAATAGAATGCGCGTTTTTATCCTCATCATCACTTTTTCTAGCACCCACTATCAAAGCTCCTACAAATCCAGCAACCCCAGAGCTAATATACACAACACCACCCACAGCAAAATCAAGGCTTCCTCTTTTAAGTAAAAACCCTTCGCTACTCCAAATCATATGCGCTAACACATCATAAACTAAAGTACTCCAAAAAAAGTAAAAATATCACCAAAATACCCAGTTTAATTCTTCCAACCAAAGAGCCTGTTATGATGGCAGATGCAATAAGTGCAAACATCATTTGAAAAATCACAAAAAGAATATTTGAAACACCTGAAGCATTATATCCGCTAATACCCTCTAAGAGAAAATTCTCGAAATTTCCTACAAGCCCAAGTCCTTCATCTTTGCCAAAAGAAAAGCTAAATCCAAGCACTACCCATTGTAAAGTAATGACACCAAAAGCAATAAAGCAATTCATTATGGTATTGAGAGTATTTTTACTTCTTACTATACCCGAATAAACATTGCCAAAGTTGGAGTTATAAGCAAAACTAGTAAAGTACACAACACAATAAAACTTGAATTTATCGTATTCATTTACTTACCCTTTCTTACAAAATATACTTGCGAGATAATTATATTTAAAATGATTTAAAAAAATATAAATTTAAGAAATATTTTATATATTTTTTTTATCAAAATTTATTTTTTTATATTAAATTACTATAAATAGGTATTTTAAAAAATATTTTACTTCTCTATAATTCAAAATTACTAGCATTAAAATAAAAATTTGAGCCAAGTTAAAAAACAACAAAGATAAAAAGGATTATTACAAGATAATGAAGAAAAAATTTGATTATTTAATAAAATTATCTGATATTAAAAAAGTAATTGTGCTTTAAAATGATCTAAAAGCTCTTCTTTAGCTTTTAAAATATCATCAGTATTTAACTCAAGATCAATCTTATCTGGTTTTTTATAAGTTTTATCATAATACTCCAAAAGCATAACAATAAGCTTTTGCCATTCTTTTCTCTCATAACTTTGAAGCAAATCTTGGCGTAAATTTAAGCTGATATAAGGACTGATTTTTTGCACACATTGTTGAAATTTCAAAGGAGTCATTTTTTCTTGATAAATTTTTTGTATTCTTCTAACGCGATTTTCCAAAGAACAAAAACAATAAATTTTAAAAGCCTTTTGCATTTTTTCATAAAATTTCAAAGGTAAGATAATATCCCCTATTTTGCGACTTTCGCTTTCTATGAAAGCAAAATTTTCTAAATTTTGAATATTGTGAAAAAGTTCTGCTTCAAAAGCTTTTTGCGTAGGTTGTTTTCCTAAAATATCACCAAAAGACGAGCCTAAATGATTTGCCATTTTTTCTAAATTTATAGCTTGTGGGAGTTGTTCTAAAAGCTCTGTTTTTCCACAACCTGTATTACCACAAAGAGCAAAAAAATCAAAATTTATTTCATTTTCGAAATAATGCGTTACAAAAGTTCTATAAGCTTTAAACCCACCTTTTAAACGCACCACCCTAAAGCCAAGCTCACTTAAAATCACTGCGATAGACTTTGAACGCAAACCCCCACGAGAACAATAAATCCCCACCTTTTCTCCTATGCGAAAATTTTGAGTGATTTCTAATATATGCTTAGCGGTATTTTGACAAATATAACTCGCACCCATAGCCTTAGCTAAAGCTTGATTTTTCTTATAAATTGTTCCTATTTCTTGATATTCTTCATCATTGAGTGCATAAAAATTTAAAGCTCCTATCAAGTGAGAATGCAAAAATTCTCTAGGGCTTCTTGCATCGATTAAAAAAGAGAAATTTTCTTTTTGAAACTCTACAAATTCAACTTCACTGAGCATTTTTAAAAGCCAAAACAAGTTTTTGATAAACTTGCTCTATATTAGTGCCACAAACCCTAGTTTCTCCTATGGTTGTGATAAAATTTGTATCTCCTGACCAGCGTGGTACTAGATGATAATGACAATGAAAAGCTATGCCAGCTCCTGCATCCTTGCTTAAATTCATACCGATATTCACTCCATTTGCATGAATTTGCTCTTTTAAAATTTTTACCCCCAAACGCACAAAATAACTCATTTCTTGCCAAATTTCATCACTTAAATTTTCTATATGCTCTTCATGTATATAAGGAATCACCATAAAATGCCCTGCAGAATAAGGATAGCGGTTCATCACTCCAAAACAATGCTTTGCTCTAAAAATCACGCCTAATTCTTCATCGCTTTTGATCTTATTAGCACAATCACAAAATGGACAAATGCTTTTTTCTTTTTCAAAATACTCACTCCGCCATGGTGCATACAAATACTGCATTTTCCCTCCTTAAAGCAAAGCTTTTAAAGCCTTTCCTTCATCTTTTTCGCGCATAAAATATTCGCCGATTAAAAAAGCATCAACGCCTAAATTTTGCAAATGCTCTAAAAATTCTTTATTTTCTAAACCACTTTCTGCGATGATGATTTTTGAATTTGGGATTTGTGGGATAAGTTTTTCGCACAAACTCATATCCATAGTAAAATCCTCTAAATTACGATGATTGATACCAATGATATCCGCTCCAGCAAAAATAGCCTTACTCAAATCCTCTTTATCATGAATTTCAACCAAAGCCTCAAGACCTAAATGTCTTGCAAACTCAAGCAGTTTTTTAAGCTCTTTCATGCTTAGCATTTTAGCGATTAATAATACAAAATCCGCCCCATAAACCAAAGCTTCTAAAATTTGATACTCATCAAAGATAAAATCTTTTCTAAGTAAAGGAATTTGCGTATAACGGCGTATAAGACTTAAGTATTCTAAAGAACCTTTAAAAAAATGCGGCTCAGTTAAAACAGAAATCGCCGCAGCTTTGTTCTTCTCATAATTTAAAGCGATACTCAAAGGATCAAAGTCTTCTCTAATGACTCCCTTGCTAGGGCTTGCTTTTTTTACTTCTGCTATGATTTTAACTTCTTTTTCTACTCTTTTTAAAGCCTTAATCACATCTTTTGGAAAGAAAGGATTTGAAGCTAAAGAACGCCCTAACATATCATAAGGAAGTTTTAGTTTGCGTTCTTTTAAATCTTCTTTTGTTTTTTCAAAAATTTTATCCAATATCATGGTTTTATACACGCCTTTATCGCTTTTATATGAGCTTTGCTCTCATCAGAATTTGCAAATTCTTTATCATCTAATGTTTGTTTTAAAATTTCCCATGCTTGCTTACAATCGCCTAGTTTATAATACCCCCAAGCTAAAGAATCTAAATAATACAAATTCTGTGGATCTTTTTCTAAGGCAAGTTTCACAAGCTCTATACCTTTTTTAACATCTAAATCATAATCTATAAGCAAATATCCATAGTAGTTTAAATACAAAGCATTGCTATCTTTATCGATAGCCTGTTCGAATTTTTCTTTTACAGAATCAATTACTTTTGGAGTGATTTTTTTAGCTTCATTTGCAGCTTCAAATTCAAAAACTGCCGTTCGTAGAAGATATTCTTTATTTTTTGTTTTATGATAAAGAGCTAAACTCATTTTTTTAGCATCATCAAAGCGTTTTAAATTCTGATACAAAGCGAGTTTAATGTCATCATCTAAATCATACTGTAAAGAAATTTTTAAAGCTTCTTCTGTTTTGCCTTGAGAATTTAAAAGCTCAACTAAAGCCAATACAAAACTTTTATTTTTGGTAAGTTGATAAAGCTCTTTATATATACTTTTTAAAGCTTCGATATTTTTTTCATCAAAATAAATTTTAGCAAGCAAGACGCAAGTTTTGAGAGTGCAACCATTGGTTTTTCTTGAAAATTCTAAAACATTTTTAATATTTAAAATATCATTCAAAATCGCATAAATTCCTATGAGTTTAAATAAAATTTCTTCATTTTGCACTTGATTATAAGCAGATCTATAGTATTTTGTAGCATTTTTTAAATCATTTTTTTTAACCAAAATATCTCCGTAAAGCTCTAAATTTCTAGGATCACTATCCTTTTTTGTTAAAAGCTCTTTCATAAGTTTTTGAGCATTGTTGATATCATTTGAATTTAAAGCATAAAGAGCACTAAGTCGCTTAAGATTGTCATTTTGATTTAAATAAGGCTTTGCTAGATTATCTAACTCTGCTTGCTTGTCAAGATTGTTTGCTAAAGTAAGTAAAAATGCATTTTCTAAAAAATTAGTATTATTATAATCTTGATAAAGACTTAAAAATTCATCTCTGGCTTCTTTGTATTGTTTATAATACTCATAATTATAAGCCTTCATAACCCTTAAATCAAAATCATTGCTTTTATATTTTGTATAATCGGGATAAACAACATTGATTTTTGAACTTCCACAAGCTGCCAAAAAAAAGGCTGCTAAGACAAATAACAAATACCTATACATTCTTTTTCTAATTCCTTTTGATGTGTTTTAAAATATTCCCAAAATGGAAAAGTTCTGCATTGTTTTGGACGAAAATCATAGATACTACAATTTCTTTTTTGAGTATCAAAAAAAATGCAAGCAAAACCATCTTCACATTCGACTTCCTTAAAACTCATTTTAAAGCCCACTTTTCTCAAGTATTTTTCAGCAAATTCTTTGCTTTCTAAATTTAAATGCTTTCTTAATACTTCTAATTCTTCCTTGCTCGCAAAAATATTGCCACTTTCTCCAGTGCAACACTTTCCACCGCATTTCTCACAAGCATTTTCATCAAAAGCATAAGAAAAATTTTTATCAAATATCATAACTTTTTAACCTAAATCTTAAGTGAATTTCTTGCATTTGTTTGCTTAAAATTTCATTTTCATATACAAAAAAAGGAGGTAAAATCTCACAAGGCGATTTTGAACCTTTTTTTACCTGTATCAAAACAAGTCTTGCTTTTTTGCTTTGATGTGTATGTACAAAGCAAAGCTTTGTTATTTTCATTTTCATATCTTTTAAAATAAAACAAATTTCATCTAAAGCTAAAGCTTCATAGCAAAAATACAAAGTACCATTTGGCTTAAGCATAGAATTTGTTTTAGCTAAAAAGCTATGCAAGGGTAAAAATTCCTGAAATTTACTTATAGCTTTATGCTGATCTTCACTCTTGTAAGCTCCTTGTCTATAAAATGGAGGATTGCAAACTATGAAGTCAAATTTTTTTATGATTTGAAATTGATTAAAATCATCATGAAAAATATCGCCTTGTATTTTGTTGGATTTTAAATTTTTTTCAATCAATTCTATATTTTCTTTTTGAATATCAATCAAAGATAAACTTAAATTTGCAATATTTTTTTTAAGTAAAATACCTATGATACCACAGCCCGCACCTACATCAAAAACAGCGCCTTTAATTCCTTGTTTTAAAATAAAATCAGCTAAAATTAAAGAATCGCTATTATAACGATACCCTTGTGATAATTGTGCTAGCGTAATCAAATCTGACATATATTTTAATGCGTTGGAATTTTAATGCGTTTTGGAAGCTGTTCTTTAAATATATTTTGTTCTTTTGTTATATTATTATCTTCTTTAAAATTCGCTGGGCTTTGTGCTGCAAAAAAAGAAATCACAAAAATTATAAAAAAAGCAATTTTTATCATAACAACACCTCATAAAATGGTGTCCACGGCGAACACCTAACAATAACTATAAAATACCATAAAATATAAATTTTAAATATTTCAAATTTAATTTGGCTACAAAATGGCTACAAAAATTAAAATATAAAAATAGGTTTTTCTTTCTTTTCTATTTTTTCATTTAATATATCTGCAGTTTCAAAATTATACCATAAAGTTGGATTAATTGCATCTTTTGCTAATTCTTCAGCTTCACTTCCATTTCCACCTTCATTATCAGAATCATCGCTTTGCTCATTTATCATATCAGGAGTATCTGCTGTAATGCTTTGAACAACATCAAAAATCTTACTAGCTCCACTTAGTAAATTTCCAATAATATTTAAAGTTGATTCAAAAGTTGACATTTCTTGTGCTGCTTGTGCTGTATTTTTTGTAAAATCTGCAGCTAAATTCCAATTATTAGCACCCCAAGCACCTAAAAAATTAACCAAACCCCAAACAGCATTAAGAATTGAAAATAATTTATTTCCAGTAAGTGAACCCACGGCTAAACCTAAGCTAATTCCTAGTGTGATACCCGCAGCTACATTCTCACTCACTCCTATCAATGTTCCTAGCCATGCACCTTGTCCACCAATCCACCAAGTAGCTACAGCCAAAATAATAGTAACAATAGGTGCCAAAAAGCTTAAAATTCCTTTGCTTGATTTTTCGTATACATAAAGATAATAAAAACTATCCCATAATGCAAACCATCTATCTCTACGCCCATAAGGCAAATTTGAACTTTTTCTATATAGCGGATATACGCTTGGCGTAACACTTGTATCTTTTTTTCCAAAGCTTTGATTATTGAGGTAAGAATAAGCAACATAAGGCTCTTCATAACAAACTAAATTAAACCCATTATAAAAACATAAAGGAGTTGCATATTTGCATTTATAATTTTCTTTTATTGAGTTAAATACTTCAAAAAAAGATATCTTTTTGCTTGTTAAAGTATAATATATTTTACTCGGATCACTCTCTCTAGTTTTTTGTGCTTTCTCATATACATTATAGGCTATTTCTACTTTTTCGATTCTAAATATATTTTTATTTAATTCTTTAAAATCATTATAAAATTTTTCAACATCAATGCATAATTTTTTATAAGGTTTTCCAAAAGTTGGTTTAAATTCAACATTTTCTACTTTAATTTCTGGTATTTTAATATCATCAATACTAGGATATATCCATTCATTATTTTTTTGGATGGTTTGAGAAAAAATAACTACTTCTATATCATTTATAAGCATTTCATAATTTATATTTTCCAATGCCTTATTTAATATATCTTTGAAATTTATTTTTTCATCAATATAAAAAAATCCTTTTCCATTATATTTCCAAGCTTTTTCTTTTTTAAATAAAAGAGCTAAATTATTTGGAAAACCATAATAATACTGCATACTTCCTAAATTATAATTAGTTCTTATTTCGCAAATATCATGATATATTCCATTTTCACTACTAGGATCTCCCTGATAAGGTTTGTATGGATCTTGCCCTACGAAAAATTGGTTAAGTCCTAAATCATTATAGTTTTCCTTGTTATAAGGTGCAGTGCTAGAACTTTTAATGTTATATTTTTTCACTATATACGAATTTTTAAATAGCGGATGGTTTATATTTTGAATTTGACTTCTACCTTTTCTTACAAGTTGTTTATGTAAAAGCTCAACATATTTATTTACCCCTATCATAGCATAGGTAAACCATTGTTTATATACTTCTTGTGTATCCAATTCTCCTATGTTTGATGGATAAGCAGGCTTAAGAGTATAATTTCTCATAAGCCTTTTTTCATCTATAAGCATTATGAAGACTTTTCTATATTTTCTATCTTTTCTTTAACAAGCTTCATAATTTCTTGTGGTATATCAAGACCACCGGTACAATATCCAAATTGAACACTCTGTGTAACTTTTGCAGCTTCTATTCTTAAATTATCATCTATCTGTGAAGTTTGTCTAGCTATTAATGCAGGTTTTGCTTTTTCTGTTTCTGTTTGAGCTCTTAAAAGTAAAGCTTTTTCAGCATTAAGCTCGTTTTCATCGCCTTGTAAAATCATGGATAAAGCTGTATTTTGACTTTGAGCCACTATGGTTTGTCCAACACTTACCAACGCTTGTGCCAAGCTTTGAAATTGTTGGTCATTTCTTATAACATTATCGTTTCCAAATTGTTCTAAAAGCTTTTTAAATTCTCCAAATGGAGATTTTTCCGCTAAACTCATTTCTAAAATTTGCGGATAAATTTCTTTAAATGCTTCAAGTCTTTTGTTGTAATCAACATTTGTATTACTCATTATTTAGCTCCTTTATTTTGCTTATCTGAATTTCACACTGTTTGTATTTGTAAAAAAGCATAGAATAAGCATTTAAAATATCTAGTTCATTTTTTGCTATTGGCTTTTCAAGAGGACTTAATGTTAGTAGTTCTTGCGGAATTCTTACTTTTTGAATTTCTATTTTGGTTACTACTTGTTGAGTTTGCATCCCACAACCTATCAACGACATCGTTAAAAAGCTTGGTAATATTATTTTCATTGCTTTTATAAATATATTCTTTAACATATTGCACCCTTTCTTGTACTTGATTTTTTTGATTGTTTGCTTCATTTAAAGCCTTTAATTCTATTTTATGAATTTGATTTAATTCTTTTAATTTTTCTTGATTATTTTCATTTATTTTTAAAGCCAAAGCTAAATCACTTTGACTTTTTTCTAATTTGGCCTTTGTGCTATCAAGTCTTAGATAAAAATATCCTGTTAAGATTGCCATTAAAGCTAAGGCTATATAAAGCTTTGCATTTCCAAATAAAAGATTTATCATATTTTGTTTAGAAGTTTAAGTGTGGGGTGTAAACTTTAACCTACTTAAACTTTATCTCCTTTCATGCTAACTCATTTGTTATTTCTAATTTAATGTCTTCAAGATTTTTACCATACACCAAATCATAAAATTCTTTACAAGCTTGTCTGCTTTGACCGACACTTTCATTATTATTATCTTTAGTAAGCCCCAGCAAGATACAACCTTGTGTGTCTTTGTCAGTGTTTCCCCAGTGTATTAAAATTGCACGACTTGAAGGAACTTCATCATTATAAACATTTATCATTGTATCATCTTTTTTTGTAATACTTCTTAAAGTATTTTCAAATCGTGAAGGACTATGTCTTTTTAAATTATAATTTCCTTCAGGTATTCTTAAATCTTTGCCACTTTCTAAACCTTCTTTGTCTTCTTCCAAAGAAAAACATTCAAAAAGAATTTTTTCTTCATCATCTAAAACCTTAAATTTACCAATAACACAAGTTTTACCTGTGTATCTTCTATTAATTGTTACTTTCATTATAATTCCTTTCTTTTTATTTTTTGTATTTTATTTTTAGATTTAAACTCATTTTTCTTCTTCAAATTCAAATAAAAAAGCATTATCACCATAGGTAGTTTTATCAATTTCTTTTTTTATTCCTATAAAGCTTCTCTCGACTATAATTTCATTTTGAACTCTAAGGGCTTTTTGCATTTTTATATTTGAAAGATTGACATTTCCATAATATCCAGCTTGCCTATAAAAAAGACTCATAGGAATTTCATTTGTAAAAAGCTCTATACTTACACTATTTTTTATATTAGAAGCCCAAAGACAGCATTCATTTGCATTGCCATCATATTTTTTTAAAGCATTGGTAATATTATGCCAAGCAGGATCATTATAAATTCCGCTCGTTTTAATATTTCCTTCTATTTGATTTTTACTTGGTTTTGAAAGAACGCTAACTTCAGTATAATTTTTAGATTTTAAACCCATTCCATCTTTAGTGATTAAAAAACTGCCTTCATTAAGTCCTTTTATAATTTGCGTAGTGCTTGCTAAAGAATTTTCAAAACCAAAACGCAAATCACTTAAACATCCGCCATATTGACCACTATTTAAATTTGTATCAAAACTAATAATAATCAACTCTTGTGCTGTAATATTTTCATTTCCAAGCAAATTAATCCAACTTGTGTATTTATCATCACTTGCCACACAAAGCCAAAGTTGTTTTACATTTTCATTATAAGTTATAATTAAATCATTAACATTAGCTTTTGTTTTTGGAGTGGGAATAGAATTAGATACTTTTATTCCATTAATGCCTAAATTTAATTTCATATCTTCGAGCGTCTCTTCTATAATAGGTTTAATTTCTTCTTTTGTTGGTGTTTGAGCCTTTAAACTTTCTAAAAATTCATCTTGACTTTTTCCAGTGTTTTCTTCATTTTCAAGCCAAAGTTCATAAGCACTTTTACCATCATCTCCTTTGGCTCCATCTTGCCCTTTTAAATTTTCAAGCTGTTCTTCTGTAAAATCTTCATAAGTAAATGCATCGCCTTTTTCGCCTTTTAAGCTAGCTTGATTTTCTAAAACAACTTTTAATACAACTTCTTTTAAACTCTCTTTATTGATATTTGCATTGATGCCAAGCTCTTCTAGCAAGGCTTCTAGTTTTTCTTTTAGCTCGCTTTCTTTTATATAATCATTTGATATATTTTCAATAGTTTCGTTAATTAATTTTTTAACATCTTCTAAACTCAAATTACCATTTTTATAACTTAAAACTAATTCTTGTAAACTACTTATAATTTGATTTAAACTTTCATTTTGAGTATTTATAACCTGTTCTAAACTCATCTTATCCCCTTTATTAAACATTTGATCTGATGAAATAAATTACAAGAGTAATAAAAAACAAAAATCTTAAATTTATTTATTTCTAAAGCTTGCATTGCTTCTTTTAAAACAAGATCAGCTAGCCTATAATCATCTCTTGATTTTGCATTTATACACAAATAGTCATGGACAACACAAGCGCTAAAATACTCACTTTTAAAAGGTGGAAACAAAGACCAAAAAAGGCGTGGAATACTCGCTCCATCAGTTTTAAAACCTTGTGGTACAATGCCTTTGTAATTTGGCAAAATAAACTCATAATCTTGTATCACTTCAAACCTGTCCTTATCGTATGGCTTTACACAAACCCTTTTTAATTCTGTTTTAGTCATTGTTTTCCTTTTTTTTAAAAATACTTCTTAATTCATCATTTCTTATTTGAGTAAGCTTAACAAGCCTTTCATCCATTCTCATAAGATCTGTTTCTATAGCTTCTAGCTTGTCATTGGTTTTTGAGCAATGTGTTTCTATAAATTTAACCAAACTATCGCTACTTACTCTGGATACTGCAATTTGTTCTCTAATAAGAACATTAGTATTTTTGGTTTCACTTATAAGTTCTTTTGTTCTTTCCCCAGCTTCTTTATGTAAAGTTTTATATAAATGCCATGCAATCCCAGCTAAGACAAAAACCATCAATCCTAATAATGCAGATCCACTTAAAGAACCGAGTATAGCACCTTCTTTTATTATATTTTCAGTACTCATTTTTCACTCTCCCATGCAATTAAATTTAATTCTTCTAAAGATGTAGCATTTTTCACTTTATTTCTTAGTTCATCATTTTTAAAAATAATACTTTCAGTATATTTAGCGATACCAACCCCAAATTCTAAAAATTCTTCTTTGTTAAATGTAATGATTTTATTATCTTTATCAATCCAAGCAATATTTTCCAAAGGAGTATTATTGAGATTTGCTAACATTATCTCGCTAACTTTTCCGCTAATATTAATTTTTGCTTCCGTGTCAATTTGAAATATAGTATTTTTAAAAGGCATAAACAAAAGCTTTTCTTCTTTTATAGCTTTTAGTTCTTCTAATTTTAATTCTTTTAACTCTTCTAATGCTTTTTCTTTAATCTCATAAGAAATAATATAAAGATTATTTTCTTCATCATAAGTTTGAATTTGGTGAAGTTCTTCAATTTTTTCATTAAAACTTGGGATTTCTTCTTCTTTAACTTTAGCAAAACCAAGCTCTTTTAAAAGCTTATCATCACAAGCACTTAAAAAATAAGTATCTTGTGCATCAATCTCACCTTCTTCATTTTGTATTTTTACATCTTTTAAAAAAATATCATCATATTTTAAACTTTTATTTTTTAAATCATAAAACATATTTATCCTTTCTTAATTCCAGTATAATGTTAAATTTGCTCTTGGGTTTAATCTATTCCCATCATTTAAGTTCCAACCAGCACTTGCATTTGCACTACCACTTTGATAAGAACTTAGCATTATTTGTAAGTTATTTATATTTCCAAAATTGAATTTTTTCTCTACTTTGATTTTTGCATTAGCAGTGTAATATTTACTTAAAGCATGCAATTCTACACTAGAGTTAAAATTGTTCCATGTGATATGCAAAGTATTTGCAGAAGTTTTATTAGACATATTTCCAGTCGTCCAAACTTCGCCTAACATAACCACTTCTTTATTATTAATATTTGATGGCAATACCACTGCTTGTTTATAAATCATGTCTAGCTTTAACATATAATTATAATTTGCAACCGAGCCTCCTAAAGATGGAGGTAAATTTAGTGCTATGCCATTATTAGAAAGAAGGAGGCAGTTCATTTTAAGTCCTTACTAATCTTACATTATTCGAAGCTATGCAAAAATAAGCAAAAGTTTCAGTGCCACTAAATCCACTTTGAGCTATTCTAAATTTAAAAGGGGCATTAAAAGCTACTACATTTTGACAATTATTTATAGTTATTGTTCCGCTTTTTCCTACTCCTCCAAAATTAGCTATTCCTATGCTTGTTCCTGCATTTGCTGTTAAAATAAAATGTTGAGCTTGTCTTAAATCTAGATTTATACTGCCAGTTGTGCCAAGATTTTTAATTCCACCACCATAATCTACATACCATTTTCTAGTTAAGTGATTATCATTTGTTGGATTGGTTGGAGAAGTTAATGCCTGATTAAAAGTATTTGTGCCATTAAATATATTATCTCCATTTAAATTTGCTTTTGTATTTAAAGCGGTATCTACATAGATTTTATTTGTTAAATGGTTATCATTAGTTGGATCTACTTTTACTAAAATAGGATTAGCAAAAGTTTTATTTCCATTTATCTCTTCATCGCCATTTAAACTTACTTTTGTATCTATAAGTGCTTCTAAAGTTTTAATAGTTATATCTAATACTTTTTGTGTAATTAGCTTTTTATCTTTTTCATTTTGCTCTAACTCATTGTTTTTGTCCTCTAAGTTTTGATTAGCTTCTTCAAGTTCTTTTTCAATTTCCTCTTTTTTGTTAATTAATTCACCAGCAATCTCTTTTTCAAGCTCAGCAATTTGATTTTCAAGTTCTTCTTTTCTCTCTTCAAGTTCGCTTGTATCAGCAGGTGGTTCTTGACTTAAAGCCTCATCGATTTGATTTTTAATTTCCTTTAATTCCTCATTTTTTTGCTTTAATTCATCATTATTGTTTAAAGCTTCTTCAATTTGCTTTTTTATCTCTTCAAGCTCTTGTTCTTTATCTTTTATACCTTGCTCTATATTTGCAATTTCATCTTTAATTCCATCATCTTTACCATCATCTTTCTCATTAAGCAAAGAAAGAAGATATTCAACATTAGCCTTAACACCACTTATATCATAGATTCTTGCTTGATTGTCAATCTCATCTATGCACTCACCTTTTTTAGTTTCAAGCTCATTAAGTCCTTGTTCTTTTGTTTGGATTATTTCATTAAGGCTTTGCTCTTTTGTTTCATTTATTTTATTGAGTCCGTTTTCTTTTGCGCTCACAAGCTCATTTAAAAAATCTTGCTTATTCTCGTTTAAACTATGTAATTTTTCATTAAAAATAATACTAAACTCATTTTTCTTTGCTTGATAATTCGCATTAAAAATATGATTTAAGTTGTCAATCATAACTTTAGAAGTATCTACAAGAGTAGTAAATTCTTTCTTTTGAGTTTCAAAAACCTCTGTGACTTCATTTCTTTCATCACTTAAACCTTTGAGCATTTCTTCCATTTGTTTTATTGTTTCTTCAGCTAAAACTTTTAATTCTGTTTCATAAATTAACTTATCATTACCTAGTTCTTTTTTAGCAACTTCAGCTAACCTACCTAAATCTTCATTAGCTATCAAAGCTCTTTGATTAAACCTATCATAACTTTGCTCAAAATGTATTTTATACCCTTCACATTTTGCTGTAAGTTCATCAAATTTAACTAAAGCTTCATTTTTTACTTCATTTAAATTTTTTAATATTTCATTTTGTTTATCATTTAAAGAAGAGTAGATACTTTCAGACTGTGATTTTAAATCTCGTTCTAAATTTTCTATTTTACTTTTAAAATCTTTTATAATTTGGGAATAAGATGTTATATCATTTTCAAATTCTTTATATAAAGCTATAACTTCTCTTAAATCTTCTATATTTTGCTTGCTTTCTAAAAGTAGTTCATATGCACTAGCTATTTCTTTATATTTAACTCCAATATCAAATTTAATTTCTTCTAGCTTTTTAACACTATCTATCATTTCTTGATTTAATCTTTGGTTTTCAAAGAATATAGTGTTAATTTTATTTTTTATAATTTCGCTTGCTTCACTTACTACTAATTTTGCTTCATTTGCTAAATCTTTTACTTCTTTTTTAATACTTATTAATTCAGGTTTTATTTCTTTTAATTCATCAACATTTAAATGTAAGCTATCTACAATTTCTAAAGCATGATTAAGTTCACTTAAAATTTCATCTTTAATTTTTGTGCTCAAATCAAAATATTCTTTTACAAAATCTTTATTTTGTTTAATTTCATTAATATAAGTATCTAAATTAAATTTTATTTCTTCATATTTCTGTATATCTTTTTTTAAATTCTCAAATTCTTCTGTATTATTTTCTAAAAAATCTTTAATGTTTTGTATTTCTTGTTTATTTAAAGAAAAATCTTCATACGCTTCTTTAATATAATCAAATTTTGCATTTACATTGTTGTATTTTTCACTTATATTTGAATATTTTTTATTAATATCATCATATTTGCTTAAAATATCATCATTTTTATCTACAATATCATTTTTAAATTTTAAACATTCATTTTTTAAAGATTCGCAAGCTTGTTTTAAGCCTACAACTTCATCAAGTCTTGTATTGTCTATTGCTTCTGAAATGCTGTTTATTCTAGCTAAAACTTGATTTATGATTTCAAGTTTTTCTCTACCTGTTTTTAATTCATTTAAGCTTGTTCCCATTTTTAACCTTCATAATAATCACTATCTTTAATTCTCTTTTCACAAAAGAAAAGCAGATCATCCATGGCTAAAAGCCATTTTTTATCATCTAAATAAGCTATAAAATCAGCACTATTTATACTTTGCACATAGTCTTTATAACTCAAAGCTCTATTAATTTTTTTTGTGAAATTACAATTACAACCATGTTCTTTCATCATCAAGCTCCTTGCCATCATTAGCTATATACTCATAAATTATCTTGTCACATAATGCCAGAAAGTCTTTTTCTTCGCATCTTGTAATCAAATAACAAACATAATTAATCACAGCAAAACTAAGTGTTTCATCTATCATTAAATGTTCTTTTTCATTGTCAAAATCAGGCTCATCAGGAATAATCAAAAAATGATTATTTCTAACTTGCCTAAAAACTTTTTCGCCTTGCTCTACATTTTTTAAAAGAACGCTAGGAACACATTTTGATAAAATATAATAAAATGCTTCCATAAAATAGGCTTTCAAAACTTCATCATCTTCTATCATTTTGTAAGAATTTTTAACTTTAGCGATAATGAGTTTTTTAGCCGTAGCACAAAGCATTATGCACCTTTTGCTGCTTTTAAAACCGCTTTAGCCTTTGCATTATTTCCGCTAGTTAATCCCACTCCTATAGCAAAAGCATCAGCATTTCTTACTTCTAAAGTGCTTTGCGTATAAAATCTTTTTGCTTTTGCAGTAATATCAGTTGGAACATCTTCAATCATAGTAGGAATATAAAGCCCATGTTTCATATATTGAAAATCCCCAGCAATTAAAACATCACCCAAACCATATTTAGGGCTTAATAATCTATGCATATGGAAATTTACCGTTCCAAAATCTGTTTCAAGGCTCACTACTTGTCCTACTAGTTTTGTTTCATTACCTAAAATTCTTGTAGCAAATTTATTGATAGCTCCTTTTAAGTCAGCTCCTAAAAAGACATCTTTAGGTGTAACTCCGCTATTCCAAATGGTTTGTAAGATTTGATTAAGTTTATCTTCTGTTAGTTCTGTTGCAGTTCCGCTCCAATCTCCTGTTTCATCAAAAGCTAATACATTTCCACGCTTTCCATCAGCAAAGCTATCTTTTCCTTTAGCGATATAATGAAAAAGTCCAGCCATTTCTCCACTTGTTGCTTCTTGTGCTTGAATATAATCTTTGAAAACTGATCTTTTTACATCACTATCTCTGCCTAGACCAAATAAAGCATATTCCATATCCATTTTATGTTCTTTGGTTTTTTTGCCTATTTGATACTCCATTTCATTGCCACCATATTGATTTGCTTTTAATAAAGCTTTTGATACCATGGCTTCGGTAATGAATATTTGAGTAGCATTTGTAGTTTTTTGAGCTGTGTTTTTTGTTTCACCTACAAATTTACTTAACTCTAAATTTGCATTCTTTTTTGGTTCTTCAAAAGTATCAGTAATCCAACTATGAGTTAAAGGATTTGTAACCTTTGAAGTGCCTATGTTATTTAGAATTGGTGTTTCAGTAGCTCCAATTTTAATAATCGTTTCATATATTGATTGTTTTAACTTAACATTTTCTGTTGCGGGTGAGGTATGTCCCATTGAAGGTAAAGCCATTTTTGAATTCTCCTTAGTTTAGTTTTAAGGATTTTTCCAAAAATAGCTATTTCAAAAATAGTGTGTTTTGAAATAAAAATATATATTTTCAAAAAAAGCAAGACTATAAAAAACCTATAAGTTAAGTATATAAAACATATAAAATAAGTATATAAAACATATAAAATAAGTATAAATTAACTATAAAAAAGGTATAATTTTAGCGCGTTTTGTTATCTAAATAAACCAAAGGACTAAAAAATGGCAGATTTCTTTTTGTTTCCTAAAATTAAGGATAAAGAATTATTAGATTTTTTTGAAAATTTGAAAAATAATGAAGCTTGTTTTTCAAATACTAGTGACATTTATGGAAAAGGTGATATTTGTAATCCAAATTTAAAATCTTCAGATGAAATAAAAGTTAGTGATGAGGAAATAGAAAAATTCATTAAAGAAAATAACTTATAATTATTAATCATGACAAATTTTGTATCAATAATTAATAAATTTTTTACTCTGTACGATTGTTTTATTCAGCTTGATTTGAAAATGTCGTTAGTTTATGGAAGGCAGTATTCTCATTATAAAGAAATGTTTTTATTTTATGTAACTGTTCTTATGAATGATTATATTGACGAAACTGATAAAGAAAAAAAATATGTCGAACTTAGATATAAAATAGTTAAATTTATTTTGGAAAATTCTAAAAAACATAATATATCCCGTCAACATAGCTCTACAATAGCTTTTAATAAAAAATTAAATAATGTTTTGCAAAACAATAATGAAGCTTATTTGGACGAATTTTTAAAATCAATACAGTTTTTTTTACAATTTAGACAAAAAATACAAAAAGATGGGCGTAAAATTATTGCTAAAGAAAATATATCTAGAAGAATGTTTTACTATTTTGATTTTAAAGAGAAAGATGTTATGGATAAGATAATTGATAATATTGATTTTAACCATATTGGGAATATTCCAAAACAGGCATTAATAGAATTTAATAATTTTATGTCTCATGTTTGCACCGCCTACTCTTTATCCGATAAAGATGAAAACACTGATATTTTTTTAAAAAATATTGAACGAGCAATAAACCATATTAAACGAGGAACGCTCGATTGTTATAAAATTATAATTAAAGATTATTTTATACTTGAAAATTCAACTTTACCTATAGGTCTTAAAAATCAATTGTTCAACTTAAGAATTAATGAATATAAAAATTTAGGAAACAATAGTATCAATATTTTAGAGCAATTTAAAAAAATAGTTCAAGAAATTATGAAAACGCCGTATTTAAACTCCTAATTTTATTTGTTATAATTTTAATTAAGAGCTTAAGGGCAGAATCTCGCCCTTTACAATTGCGAAAGATGTATATAAACTTTCACTTCTCTTATTGTAATTCATAGTTTGCAACTATCCATGTATTTGTCTTATCTCCTTTTCAATTATCTTTTATATTTTAAAAAATAATTACATGAATTTATGCTATAATTAATAATCGCCATTGACACTACTCACGCTTAAAGTGTCAGTATTAAGCCTAGCTTTAGTGCGTATCGGCTAAGCTAGGGGCGATAATATTAATAAAAATTATATGCAGTTATAATCCACTTTTTATCTTTACCTTTATAATCAAGTGCTACCATAACTCTACTATTCTTAACTTCAATAAAAGCTCTATTATTACCTTTTTTTACATTTCCATTATTTATAATATTTTCTATTTCTTTTATAAAATTTAAAGCTTTATTTTTTGCTTCTATTTTATTTAACCCTTGTTTAATGAAATCTTCTTCTCTTCGATTGACAATATGACTTAATCCAAAGTTTCCATCTCCCCAAACCAAATCAATATCACCTAAATCTTTTCTATGAAAAGCACCTGCTACCTGTCCTTGTTTTTCAATGAGTAGTTTTTGTAAAGCACCTTTTCCATCGTGATAATATTCTGCATAATTTTCGCCAAATTCTTTTAAAGGTTGTATATTTAATTCTTGTTCGATTTTACCCCTTAAAGCACTTGGAATATCTTTTTTTACACCTTTATTTGTGCTTTCTTTGGCATTGATTATCATCTGTCTAGTTAAGTTGTATTCAACAGTATTTAAATTCATATTATCTAAAAAATCAAGATTATAATCTTTATTCTCTTTTAGAAAATTATCATATCTTTTTAAAATATCTTCACTAGCTTTTTTATCATTTTGTATTTTTTCATCAAGCCTTTGTTTTACGCTTTTTTTATTCTTTTTCTTTACTTCTTTATTCTTAATGTTCTCTTTTATATCATCCATTAAGTTTTTTTTAGGCTTAGCTTGGGTAGAATTTTCGTTAGAGAACGACACTTGCTTTGTCTCTGAAGATGCCCTAGATGTCGGTAAGGCTCTCGCATTATTATAATACACTACTTCAGCATTTTTCATTTTATTTTTTATATTATTTTGTTTCTTTGGCGAATTGCTAATTATAGTCAAATGCGTTTCATAGTCTTTGCCTATACTTGTAAAATAAGTCTGATTATCTATATTTTTAATAAAAATAAAATCATCTTTATCTTTTAAGATTGCCTGTGGGCTTTCTAAAGTTTCTTTGATATGTGGTATGTATTTAATTCTATCTTTTTCAATCAGCTTTAGTAAACTTCCTTTTGTAAGTTTTATTTCTCTATCTTTTAAAGCTATCTTTGCTTCTTTTGGTATATTAGGGATATATTCATCATCGATATTTTTAAGATTGAAAGTTTTCATCCATTCATTTCTAACATCTTTATTTATAGTATACTCTTTGCCATTTTTGCCTATAAATCTTAAAGAATTGTCTTTAGGATCAGCTTTATCCATGAAGAAGTTGTCGCCTTTGATTAAATCTTTAACTTTTGAATTAAATTCTTTTCTAGCCTCTTGTGCTTCTTCTTTGAGTGTTTTATCTTTAATACTTTCTATAAATTCTTTAGCCGATCTATCAAAATCTTTTAAATTATTTATATTGCTAAACCCCCTTCGCATTTGTATTCTTGTTCCAGCTCTTTTGCCAACTTCCCATAATCTCATAAAATAAAAAGCTATATAATCAGTGAAATTATTAACAAGCATTGTTTTAGCTCTTTCTATGAAATTTGTACTTATTCCATGTCCTAGTTCTTTTGCTTTTGAATTTAAAATACCATCTATTACAGTTTCAAAGTTAGTACGTAAATCACCTATTGTTTTTAAAACTTCAATCTTCTCTTGTCCTGATTTGCTTTTTGGTTTAAAGTTTTCAAAATTATCCATGACCGCTTTATAATTTACTGCAAATTTGGGATTATTGGCATCTCCTATATTTACTTTATTTTTTTCTAAAGCTCTAGTTATTATTTGATTATCTAAAACTTTAATCTCATCATCATTAAGTCCTTTTGTTATAGCTTCATAATTCTTTTTTGGATTAGTTTCATTAAGTATTTTATCTATATCTTTTGATATCTCTTTTTCACTTCCTTCTAGTTTTTTTCCTAATTTACTTTTATCATATACTTTAAAATCTGCATAATCTTTTCTAATCTTGGTTAAAATCTCTTTTGCTTCTTGGGGATTATCAGCACTTTTTACTATATTTTCTAAAAATGCGTCTTTTAAGCTATTTAAAAAATCTTTATAGTTGTAACTTGAGCTTTCTTTTATTTTATTGCCTATAGCATCAATTCTATCGTAAATCTCTTTAACGCTTTTACCATCTAATGCACCGCTTTTTGCTTCATGAATAAAATTTTTTATCATAGCTGGTGTGCTTTCACTATAAACACTTGAGTTTAAAACTATATCATCTATGGTTTGCTTATCTACTTTTACACCATTTGGATTAAGTTCATCTAGTTTATCAAGTCCTTTTCCAAATTCATCATAAGCTCTTTTTGCTCTAGCATCTCTTAAAGCATAAAGCTCATCAGCCTTAGAAGCATTATTTAAATTTAACTCTTTTAATATAGCCTCATCTTGTAAGTGTAAAGAGTTTGCAACCTTATTTGCCATTTTAGGGTCATTTGCTAAAACACTTCTTGCCATATTAGCTAAATCATCATTCATAAAAGAAAGATTAATAAGATCTTGTTGATTCAGTGCTGCTTCTTTTGAACCTATATTTTTACTAATATTATTTAGTGAATTAGTTACGTTGTCTGCTGTATTTTTTACAAAACCATTTTTTGCAGTATTTGAGAAATCTTTTATTTTGCTTGCCACTCCATCAACTAATGCATTTCCTTGATTAACTTCTAAAGGCATAGCTCTTGATTTTTGCAATATATCATCATAATTTCTATTTCCGCTTTCTATTAGCTCTCTTGCATAAGCTTTTGAAGTTTCGCTACCTTGTGAAGCTAAATCATTTAAAATACTAGGGCTTATTTTTCTAAGCTTATCCCCTATATTTTCTTTTAAATTACCACCTTTTACTGCCATGCCATCTATCATATCTTTACCAGCTTGCGCTCCTGATTTAGTCATGTTATAGGTATTTTTTAAAACTCTTGCTCCTTTGGCAACTCCTGCAAAAGCTGCATCTCCTATTAAAGAAAGTCCTGCATTTTCGCCCATAAGCATAAGAGCTTCTTTTAAATTCATATCTTGATTTGTATCTTTTGTATTTCCGTAGTAATCATATCCTGCCCCTAAAGATGCACCTAATGCACCACCTGCAACCATACCAACTCCGCCACCTAGCATTGTACCGCCAATGGCACCTGCTGTTCCTAAAGCCATACTAGCACCATTATCTCTTAATCCACGATATAAATCACCCATTGTGCTACCTTGCACTTTAGAATAATTTCCGTTATTATCTTGCACCCAATAAGATCCATCATCATCTTGCAATAATCTTCCACGCCCTGATTTTTGCAACTCATCGCCTAAATCTCTCATAAACTGATTACTTTTTCTTACTACTTCATTATCATCAGCAAAAATAGGTTTAGAGGCATTAAATTTAGATTGCTTATCTAAAATATAATTACTTAAATCATCAGCATTCATAGAAGGATTTTTATTATAATCATACAAATCTCTTTTGTATTCGCCAATATATCCTAGTGGATTTGTTAAATTTTGGTCTTTGATATTATATTTTTCATATTCTTTAGCATATTTGTCTTTATTCTTATAAAAATCATTGATTGCTTCATTTTTTAAATTTGATAAATATTCACTTGTATTTTGATTTTCACTTTGACTTGCTCCATCTTGCAAAAATGAAATAATGTTATTTTCTTGTGGTTTTTCTAATAAAAATTCTCTTATA
Organism: Campylobacter sp. BCW_6461; assembly: GCF_001762735.1. Lineage (NCBI taxonomy): Bacteria > Pseudomonadati > Campylobacterota > Epsilonproteobacteria > Campylobacterales > Campylobacteraceae > Campylobacter > Campylobacter sp. BCW_6461. The sequence goes on from NZ_MJXJ01000023.1 coordinate 258,190, forward strand.
TTCATTATATTAATCCTTGTTTTTTTAATTCTTCTACGCTAACTTGCATTTTTCTACCTGCTTGATTAACTAATATTACATTACCATTAGCATCAGGCTCTGATATTTGAGCATTAATTCCATTAAAACTAACGCTATGTAATTTTGGTGTATTTTGATTTTGCACTTCTAATGTATTTTTGGCTAAATCATTTTGTATATTTTGATTAGTTGTTGAATTACCTATAATTACTGCATTTTTACTAGGTTTTGAGTATTTTTCATCCCAATAAAAAGCTTTTACCTTTGGAGCATAATTGTTATAAAAATCCATATTATTTTTATAATCTTCTATAGCACTTTGTTTCTCAATATTTGTTTTTGCGTTTCCTAGTCTTTCTGCTAATTCTATTTTAAAAGAGTTTGGAGCTTCTGCTAACCATTCTCCTGCTAATGCTTGAGCTACCCTTTGATTATTTGCTTCCATAGTATAACCATTAATAGGGAAATTGGCTTGTATATTCTCTAAATTCCATTTAGCATTTTTACCACCTCTTAATAAATCACTTTGCATTCTTTTTAAGAATAAATCACTTGCATCATTTAAATCTGTGCTTTGACTTCCCCATCCACCAAAACCACGCTCTATAGCTCCATTCCAAAAACCATGGGTTGTATCATATGTTTTACCTTGTTTACTTGCTAAATCTAAAAACTGAGCGTCTGCTTTATATCTTGTATTGTTTTGTAAATTTGCATTGTTTTGACTATCTAAACCTTGACTATTACTAAGAACTCCATTTAATAAATCTTGCTCTTTTTGTTTTGCATTTATCTCATTTTGCAATTTTTGTAGTTCTAATAATCCTTTTTGATAATTTAAATCCTTGTAAGCCTTATTAGCATTTATTGCTTGCTGTCTTAAAGCATTTTGCATGGCATATTGTCTAGCTCTTTGATTATAATTCATTTGCCATTGCTGATCTGCTATATTTGCTCTTTCTTTTTGATAATCAAAGTTTCTCTCATTTTGCAAAAGCTGATTATTTTGCATAGCCTGATTAAATTCCATTTGTTGCTTTCTTAAATCTTGCTCTTGCTGAAACTCATTAGCTTTAACTTTATCATCAAAACTTTTGCTCATGATGTCATATAAGACACCACCGACTTTTCCTGCGTTTTGTATAACGCCTGTATCAGGATTAAATACTACTCTTTGTGGGTTATAAAATGCCATTTTGTTTCCTTTATTCTTTCTTTTAAAATAAAGGATTTAAGGAAGTTTGTGTATAATTTTAAAAGGTGTGGTGCCAAGGGTCGCCACCCTTAGCACTAAATTACCACCTAGAAAGGCGGTGAAATAAGATGCTACAAATCTTAATAGTTATTATACTACTTTGTATTATTGTTGTCAATGCAAATTAACAATCAATAAACAAAGCCCCTTATACAAGGGGTTAAGATTTACCCTTTAAAACAAACTCCTTAAATCCAAATTTATTTAATTACTCCAAACATTTTGAAGTTTATTTTCCATATTCTTTCTTCTATTTAATTCTTCATTAGCTAGATACTTATTGAAGTTATAAGCATCTTTTTGTAGCTCATAATTCTTTTGCGCCATCTTTTGCTGATTATAAGCACCATATAAAGCACCAGCACCGCCTAAAACATTTCCTAATCTATCAAAATTAGTTACTTTATTTGCATCAGAACTTTTAAATAACCAATCTCCAAAATTACTAAAAGAATTTTTTAATCCATTTAAAAAACCACCACTGCTACTTGCTAAATTTGGAGTAAAATTGCTTGTTTTCATCAAAGTATCTGCAAAGCTAGAGTCTAGTCCTGTACCACCTTTTAAAGCTGTTATAAAATCCATAATTTCTCCTTTATACTAAACTTAATAATTCTTTGCCTAGATCTATCTCGCTAACTTCGCCTTTTTTTAACTTATCGTTAAAATCACTAGTTCTTACATTATTATTTGCACTTGATAAATCTTCAGCTTTTTTGGCATTATTTGATTTTCCGACCAAATTAAGCAAGGTTTTCCAGCTGTCAATATTACCTTCGCCTAAACCATTTAATTTTGTTGCAAGTTCTGCCATAGCCTTTAAATCCGCATCAGGATAGGCTTTTCTTAACTCGCTTTCTACTTGTGCGTATTTAGCGATTAGTGCATCTTGCTCTTCTTTGTCTTTTTGCTTTTTATCAAGCTCTTCAAGCCTTTTTAATTTCTCATCAAGTCCATCAAGTCCTAATTCTTTTAAATACTGCTCTCTTTGTAATTCTTGTTCGCTTGGCTCTTTTTTTGGATTTTTTAAAGCTTCAAGCTCACTCATTAAAGCATTTAATTTGTTGTCATTTTCACTTTTATAAGCTTCAAACATCGCCTTATAATCAGGCTCGTTCTCATTAGCAACCTGCATAGGTTCATTATCTTCTACTTGCGTAGGTTCATCGCCATTATTAGCAACTTGTCCTTTATCATCATCTGTTATGACATTTATTAAATCTTTTAAAGCATCATTTTCCATCTTCTTCATCCTTTATTTTATTGATTAATATGTCCAAAAAAGCCATAGTATCTAAAGCTTTTAACCTTAACTCTTTCTCATCGTTATTTTTTGCTATATAAAAGCATTCGCTATATTTTGCTTTGATAAAATCTATTAATTTCTTTCCTCCTTTAGTTTTAGATATATCGCTTTTAATTTCAATATTAAGCATTAGTTTCTCCTTGCATTTGTGGATTAATATCTTCATTATTTTCAAAACCAAACAAGCTATTTACATTCTTTACTCCTAAAATTGGTAATAACTCTTTAGTAAGTTCTTTACTAGCATTTACAATCCCATAAGCAGAATTTGCATCACCTATACTCATATACATTTGATATAATTGTGAAAACACTTGCATACTAGCTTGAATTCCTGCTCTTCTAACTTCTTTATTCATGGCACCTGTGCCAGTTTGGATTTTAAATCTAAAACTAGGGATATCTTCTCTTTGATAACCATTGAAAAAACTATCTTCGCCATACTTAAAAACAAGCATTGCAAATCTATCAAATAAAGGCTCTATAAAGGTTTCATTATACTGTCTTATATAATCAGCACTTCTTCTTCCGCCTTCTTGTGCTTTGATACTTATTTCTGTTGCGGTTTCATTATTTGCTGTTTGAGCCCCATTGTTTTGAGGACTAATCCCTGTAACTTCTGTAAGTTCGCTTTCTAGAAGTTGCAAATTCATTCCTGCACTATTTACATTTGGCGGTGGTAATATCTGCACTCCTTTTGGATCATCTGCACTAATTGGCTTTCCCAAAGTTTCTATATCTTCTCTACTTATCCCCATTGATTTGGGTACGATTATTTTAGGCATAATGTGAGATCTAACCGCATCTATTAAAAGATTTCTAGTTATATTAATTTCATCTTGCAAAGGCATAGCAGAAGACATTATAGGCTCTCCATAAGCACTTATATAGTCTTCGTTATCTATCTTTTTAAGTTGTGGTAACATTGAACCCCAGACAAAAGGTTGACCATCTTGTAAAGCAACTTCATTTCTAAGTAAATTATTTTCAAATAAAGTAGAAACCACCCACTCATCATCGTTTCTTCTTTCGTAAATATCATAAAGCTTTACTTTTTTATACTCATCATCTTCATCAAAAAGCTTTTCAATTTCAATTTTTTTATAAAAACCTAGCTTTTGTCTTTCAAGGATTTGATTATATGTTAAGTAAATTTCATTGACTATATATCCTACATCCTCGCTATTTAACGCATTTGGATCAAAATAAATACTATCAATATCCACTCTTTCAATTCGTGGCATTCCTTTATGCCAAGTAACCTTAGCGATACTCGTTCCCACAAGTAAAACATCTAAGAAAAGCGGTTGAAAAATCTTAAACATATTTATTTTACCGCTGTAAAAATCAATTGCATTCTGCCATAGCTCTATAATCGTATCATCGCTATTAATGTAAGTTTCAATATCTGCCATTCTCTCACTATTAAAATATACATCATTTAAGCTAGTGATTAAATACTTTACCTTAGCGTTTATTTTTGGTATGTAAATACTTGATTTATTTCTTTTTCTTAATTTTTGCATTACCTTATTTTCAAGTAAATAAGCATCTTGCAACTCTTTAAAGTGTGGTTTGTAATTTTCATATCCACTTTTACTTTCGCTAATGAGTTGTGTTAAAAACGACACTCTCTCATCATTAGTTCTTTTTGTTTTCATTCATAATTCTCCATATTGTTGTTTTGCTTAAATTTGTTATTTTTAAAATATCTTTTTCATTCACTCCTTTTTCAAATAAAAACTCCGCAAATTCTCTTTTAAATTTCTTTTTAGAAATATTATTAAACCCTGATACAAGCTCTAAAAATTCATTTGCAAGACTTGACTTTATAGCCTCATCGCTTAAATTTGAAAGCTTTTTTATTTTGTTTACATCAATTGCATCATAGATCATTAAAAACTCACCAGCCATCATAACTCCAATCTTCATTAGTATTGTTTCTGCTGTATAGTTTTTCAAAAAAAGTTAATGCCACCGCATCGCTAACATCAGGACTTTTATCATAGTTCTTTTTTAATTGTTCTTTTGAAACTATCTTTAAAAGCCCCTTGTCGCTATACTCATATTCAATCATTCTCATATCTTTTTTTAATTCTTCATCTTTAACAAGCTCCATGTATTTTAAGTTTTTAGCAAATGTAAAATACATTTGCGCTCTTTTATTTAAGTATTCATTACTGGTTGCAGAATTTGCAGAATTTGCCTCAAATACAGGCAAACCATAATTTAACAAGACATCGTATACGCCAACTCCAAGACCGCAAGTATCTATAAAAATACCTTTTGGTTTATCTTCGCTTTGATTGTATTCGGCTAGTATTTTGTTTGCTAATTCTATAGTTCCAAGTTGTGAGTATTTTTTAATCTCATAAATTACAAAACCTTTTCTTTTTGCAAGAACACTCTTATCATCTCCATATCTTGCTACATCAAGCCCCCAAATATTCTCGCCTTGCATTTTTTCAATACTAAAAGAGTTCTTGCTCATCGCATTTTCAATTTCACTTAGAGAAAATAATTCAGCACTCGAGCTATCTATAAACTCGCCATAAATTTCTTGCTTGACAACTTCACTACCTTCTCCGCCTACTTCTTCAATTAATTCTTTAATTTGCTCTTCTTTTAAAAATGGATTATCATAACTTGAGAATTGAAAATGTTTCCAATTCTTATCACTTAATTCTTTTTTGCAAAGTTCATAAAATAGATTTTTTCCTTTAGGAACTCCACCGATAATCGCTCTTGATTTAGGGTTATCAAGCAACATAGGTCTTATAGCGTTATACCAAAGATATTCTCCTTTGCTGCCTTTTAAAATAATTCCTGCTTCGTTTAAAATAACAAGGTCATATCCAAAACCTTCGATATTTTCACTTCTTTCAGCACTTCTCATATGAAGCACTGCTCCATTAATAATTAGTTTCTTATCTTGCACACTCCATGAGTAAAAATCTTTTGGCAAGTTTTTTAACTCAGGTGTAAAATATAACTCGTAATAATTTTGTAAATTTGCTTGTATGGTATCCACCCATAAAACATTTTGTCCTAAAAGCAAGTTTTCGATAACAAACTTAGCACTTCCCCTTGTAAAACCAAGTCTTCTGCCCTTTGCTACAGTTATAAAGCGTGGATTTTTATCATCAAAAACTTTAAGTTGTGCCGGAGTGTAAGAAAAATCGATTTTTAATTTCATTTGATTTCACTTCTTATAATTTCAATTTTTTGAATGTTATCGCTGACAACTTCTTGTTTATCCACATATCCATGTTGATTTTTTAGCAAGAACATACTAACGCTAGGAGTATAAGTGCCGATTAAGGAATGGTTTAAAATATCCATTTCACATTTTTGCTTAGCTTGAGATACAATTTCTCCAAAATCCTTATCCTTCTCCCACTCACCTAAAGTTTGTATTGTAATTCCTAAATACACAGCTAATCCCACTTTTGTTTTAGGTGCAAAAATAATACTCTCCTTAGTTTCTTTTAAGACAACTCTTTCATTAAAATAACTCTCTATTTTTGAAACAAGCTCTTCTTTTGTCATACTTTTGCCATTTGTCATCATTCTAGCCATCAAGCCACCCCTTCTTTAAAATTAAATTCTTTGATTTCTAAGTCTAAAAAAGATTTTTTAAAACTAATAATCTCATAATCGCCTTTTAAAACATTCTTATCGTTTTCAAATAACGCATCTAACACGCATTTTACGATATTGTCCCCATCGCCATGCCTTTTGCTGTTAAATCCTATTTTTAAAGAAAACTCATATTTCTTTTGCTTATCAAAGGCTTGAAAACAGCTAATATTATTTTGTCTTCTAAACTCCATTTGCAAGAGTTTTTTAAAATCTAAATATTTAAGATAATCTTTACATGCAAATTTAGATCTTTGCGTGGTTCTTTTATAAGGAACTGGGTTGCTTTTTAAATCAATTTTTAAAATATACTTTTCCATTTCAGACTTTCTTAAATTTAGCTTATATTTTTAAAAGCCATTTTGACTTTTACTTTCTTTTGAAATTCTTCTTGATTCTCCTTAAAAAATTTTTTCTGCACCTTCTTAAAGTTATTATATTCTTCTTCATGGCTTAAAGATGTATATCCTTTTATCTTATAAGAAGTATTTATATATATATCTTTTCCTATGCGCTCTTGATTTTTAAATATAAAATCTATTAAAGCGTGTTTAAATTCGTTATTTTTTAGCATTTCTCCATCTTCGTAGGTTAATTCTCCAAAATTATTTAGACAAACCAACATATTAATTGATTTTGCTAATCGTTTAAAAAGGTTGCCCTGTCCATCATAACAAACATATGAGTATTTAAAATCACTTTCAAGCAATCTAAAAAATGGACTATTTTTATATTTATTTTTTAACCATTCTAAAAAAATTTCTTTGTCTTCAAAACGCTTTTTAAACTCGATTTCAGCCCTTTTGCAAACTCTTCTTAATTTCTCATAGGTTGTCCCTACGATATTCTCTCTTTCTAAAGTTTCGAAATAAAAATCTAAGAAAGCATGAATATCCTTAACGCTTTTGAGATATCTACCTACAATATCAGTTGCCTGAGCCTTATTAATTTCCAATAAGTCCATTAAAATTTGTATTTTTTCTTGCATTTTTTACTCCTTAAAAGCATCCTAAGATCTTGTCTTTGTTCTCATCTTTCATTCCGTAATACTCCATCAAGCTATCAACCACACTAGGATTGGCTTCTTTTTTTCTGTTAAAACGCTGATTTTTTCTTGCTTCATTTTCTTTAGCGTATTTAAGCCATGTATAAAGACTTCCTGCCACACTTGACATTCTTTTTCCATTTCTTTTCCATTCTCTAGCATCCCAATAGCCTATAAAATCATTAGCCAACTCTTCACCAAAGTTTGTGCCATTTTTCTCATTAAAAGCTATTATTTGTCTCATGAGTTCATTTGCATTTGGGACTTTAAACTCTTTTTTTGCCATTTTCTCTAACTCCTTTTTGCCAAAATCAATAAAGCTCGTCACAAAAGAGGCGTTTTGATTAGAAACGCATTCTTTCTTTTCTTGATTATTTTTTAAATTTTCTAAATTCTCTTTTTTTATAAATTTATTATTATTAATATTTATATTATTTATAAATTTATTATCGTGTGCGTGCGTGCGTGTTTCTATATAATGTAAATTCTCTTTTTTTTCGTTTTCAGTAGTTGATTTTCTGTCGATTGATGAAGTGTTATTTTTAAGAGTTTTGCTTAGCTTTTCATCACTGCTTTTAAGCAAAGATAAAGCTTTGTTAAAATGTTTTTTAATTTGATAATTTTCATCTTTTAAAATCCATTCATAAAAATTTAAAGATCCATTTCTAACCTTTTTAATTTCTAAAAGTCTGAGTTCAATTAATTCTTTTTTAGCAATTCTTAGTCTATTTAAACTAATTCTTTGATTATTTTTAACTTTTATAAACTCTCTTAAATAGATTTCACTTACAATCGTTTTTTCACTAAGCTTTGCTAATTGAATATACAATGCTAAAGCATCAACACTAAGACCACCATAAGCTATAGTGTTTGATAATTTCAAATAGCCTTTTCTCTCTCTTAGGCTTTTACGCCCCAAAGCTACATCAAAACTTGCTATAAAATTTAGTATCACCAACTCTCCTTTATGTTATAATTTAAATTAAAAAGGTTTTTTATGTTTAATTCTTTCTTATCCGAAATGCTAAAAACCGCCACTTTAGAAAATTTGTTATATTTTTTAATAGGTGTTTTATTTGGTTTAAGTATCCGTCCTTTGTTTTTATATTTAACTAAAAAACAAAAACTAAAAAGAGTTTGTATTAAAGATATGAAGCTAGAAAACGATTTGACAAAAAGACTATATCCTAACTTAGGATATAAATTAGTTACAAAAAAAACTCCTTTTGAAATGGTTTTTAAAAAAGATAAATTTAAATACATTATTTGTCCTCACTACCGTGATAAAAAATGCGTTTTAGATAATGATAAATGCAAGATATTAAAATCCCAGCCGAAATACCAGCCACTAGAAACAGTCTAAAATGCAACATCATCAAAGTAAAAATAAATAATCCTATTATTTCAAATACCCTATCAAGCATTAATCATCCTAAAAGATTTGCCAAATTAAAAAATAAACTAAAAAAACCTATTGAAAATCTCGCTATAAAAGCCATTTTTTAACCTTTAGCTCAATCACTTTCATTCTCTATCCTTTCGCTTTCTCCCACGCTTAGGTATGTTTATAAGATTGCTACGAACATCCACCCAAAATTCATGAGGTATTCCGTAGAGTTTTTTAAACTCTATTTGTTTTTTGAAACTTGGGCGTGATTTATTTGTTCTAATCTTTTTAACACTAATAACCGTATAGTGATTACTCAATATTTTTGTAAAATCAAAAAAATCTATTTTTTTCATAATGAAAGTATAAAATAAAGAAACTTAATAAATATTTAATTATGTTTCTAATTATGGAACATTATTTGCTTGAAAAAAGTGTATAATTTTTATACTAAAAAAGGAGAGAATATGGGAAGAAATGGAGATATATTCGATTTTCATTTTGATACTGAAAAATTTAAATTTTATTTAAAAAATAGAGATAAAAAAGTTACATATCAAGATTTGATGGAAATTTTATATAAAAATGGCATAGAAAGCTCAGAAGCAACAATAAAAAAATGGTTGATGTCTAAAGAAGATAATAAAACAAAACCTAAACCACAATATATAAAAATTTTATGCAATGCATTAAATATTCCCTTTAACGAAGTGATATTGCAAGATGTTTTTAGAAATGATAATCAAATTAACTTCAGATATTTTCCAGATATTTATGCAAGTGCAGGACTTGGAACCTCATCTCAAAGTGAAGAAGTTAAAATAGTTTCCGTTGATGAAAATTTTCTAAAAGAAATTTTAGATATACCTATAAAGAAGAGTTATGATATTATAAAAATTAATGGCGACAGTATGGAACCTATTTTATCTAATGGAGATTTTATTATTATAGATAGAAGTAAAAATTCACTTGAGACTATTTCAAATGCAGATATTGTTATTTTTAGAAAAAATGATGATTTGTTTTGTAAAAAAATTAAAAAAGAACCTTTTGAAGATTATATTTTTTTAGTTTCTGAAAATAAAAAATACGAGGATAAAAAAGTAGATAATAGCGAATTTGAACAATGCGAGATCTTAGGCGCTGTAGTATCAAAAATGGCGATTGAAACCTTTAAAAATTTTATAGAAGTTGTGGGATGATTAGGTTTAGAGACTTTAAAATAATAAAAAGGATAACCAATGATAGAGCAATTAAATAGACTTCCTATAGACGATATTCAAAAATTAGCTTCAATTTTAAACATAAACATTGAAAATAAAAATAAAACAATTATATTAGAATTGATTAGTAAAGAATTAAATAGAAAAAATGATACAGAGCAATATGAAATATTAAAAAATATTTTTAGTCAAGGAAAATTTGAATTAATTATCTATAAAGCAGAAGGATTATTTAAGCCAGATCAAATTAATAGTTTTATTTTTCCTAAAAATAAAAATACTCTATTTACAGACGCAATTGAATATTATTTTAATTATGAAAAGTGCTATTATGTTTGTTGTATAAAAAAACATTTAAACAATAGTAATTTATCTCCAACACAAGCCTTGAAACAAATAAAGAAAAACGGAATAGATGGAAGTATTTGTATTACACACAATGATATTAAAGAAATCTTTAGTATATTTATAGGAAATAAAAATTTAAAAAAGAATTTTAATTTAAATCAACATGAAAGTATGATTTTCTACTCTTCTCACTCTACGAGCAATCAATATCTATCTACAAATTGTAAGTTAAGTTCCAATAATGAAAAAATTAGCAAAAATAACAAAATAGATAACAATAATACGATTGACGATTTAACAATACATAATCTTATAAAAAAAGAAAATGACAACAAAAGAAAGTTATTGGACTATTTTGTTGTAAATTTTCCTAACAATTTTATTAACGCATTAAAAGATGTAGGAATTAACTTGTGTTTTAAAAAAGATACAATATTTATTCGCTATAATTTTATTTTAAAAATAAATGGAAGTGTTTTTATTAAAAATTACGATACAGATTTAGACGATATAATAAAGATATCAAAAAGTATAATTGATTTAAAAAATGAAATTAGTAGAAAATAAATTATTAGAATTAATCAAACAAAATGGCAATATTGTTAGCGAAAGTGATTTTATAATGCTAGAGCAAAGACTTGATATAGATGATAAAGATTTAAAATTTGCTTTTAAAGAATTAATCAAACAAAATAAAATTATGAGTGTTTGGGTCAATCCAAATACTCATTTATGTGTTAATAAAAAAGATTTCGAGCATTATGAAATAGGATATAGTGTAATTTATCCAAAATATGACTTAGATGAGTTATGGTTATAAAATAAAACCTTAAAGTAGATGATTAAAAAACGAGTTAAGCTAAATGAAAAAACTTATAATCTTACCATTGTTATCCACTCTAGCCTTAGCTGATTATACACAATACAAACCAAGTGAAGATTTTGCTAAGTATTTTACTAAGCAAAACTGCTCACAAGTTTTAGATAAATTCTATTATCTAAATTGCTATGATTATAATTATAAAGGCACTAAAGCCGTAGCTTATAGATTAGAAGCGGATAATTTAAAAGGTGAACAAATCAAAAAACGCCCACGCTTTGAAGATGATACAAATATACCTAAAAAATACCGCACTACATGGAGTGATTATAAAAACAGCGGTTATGATAGAGGGCACACTCTTTCTAATGCTTCAATGAGAAAAACAACTCAAGCTCAAAGAAGCACTTTTTTAATGAGTAATATTACTCCGCAAAATCCACAGATCAATCAAAGGGTTTGGAACAAGATTGAAAAAAGAGAAAGACAAGTAGCTTTAAAGCTTGGAAGTTTAGAAGTTTTAAATTTGGTTAATTATGATAATAATCCACAAAGAATAAGAAATCAAATTGCTATTCCAAGCTCTTATATCAAGATTATAAAAGGTAATAATTTTAAAGAATGCTATAAAGTTCCAAATTATGAAGTCGATAATTTAAGTATAAAAAGATATAAGTTTAATTGTGATGGATAATAATTTTTCTTACGAAGAAATTATTGCACAGCTAAATAAATGTGCTGAAAAAAAATTAAAGAAAGAATTATTAAAATATAAGTCAAAAGACTATTTTATAGAATATCTTAAAGAAATATATTTTTCTATACCAGCTAAACCAAGAAAGGTATTTATATCAAAAGAGATCAAGGAAAGAGTTCTAGATAAAAAAATACGGAAAGCAATCAATAACATAGAATATAAATTAAAGAAAGGAGAAGATGTTAATTCTTTTCTTAGCAATAGACATGACAATAATGATAAAATGTTATCTTCTTTTGGAATACACCATTTTCATTTAGGAAAATATAATCAAAATGAACAAAAATATGAGAGAACTGGTGAATTATTGTATTGTTTTTTGCCATATTATAATGATAATTTAATATATTTTATAGATGTATTGCCTCATGGCTATTGGTATTATCAAGAGATGTTTGATATCATACAGAAAAATTGGCCCGATGTTCTTCAATATACACAATCTTTTACTGTGAAAGATATATCAGAAAAAGACATTAAAAAATTAAGAAAATATAATATTAATTTTATACCTTCCTTAAAATCAGGTGAACTTGTTTTTTCAAATTTTGGATATATGTCTAATGGGGATCCTACATATGTATGTTTATGTAAAATGAATATAAGAAAACAAATAGAACATATTTATAAAACATACCATATTAATATTAGTGATACAGAAATTATAGACTTTGAAATTAATAATAATTTGATATTAAAAAATATAGCTATTAAAAATAAAATATCAGGCAAAATAGATTTATATAATTTTTAATCAATACCCCATCAACCTTTTATATCCATCGCATTAATCCTTCCAATTTTCTAAAAATGTTTTTAAGGATTTTTTTGGTTTTTTATACTTATATAGCCAAATGCTAAAAAATAAGCTTAAAACAAATGGTGAAAAGAATAATACATATTTAATAAAAATCTCTAAATCACTTACTTCTATAAAATTACTAGGCACATAACCTAATTCTAAATTATCGCTAACGGGTTTAAGTGTTACATATTCTGCATTTACATAAGTTACTAATCCATAGCCAATTAATATAGAGTAAACTAAAATTGATACAATAAACATTTTTTTAAATTCAAAAATTAAATGGAATGGATTTGTGGTTTTAATTAAAATAAATTGCAAAACAGTCAAAGCAATCAAATAAATAAATGTTGCAAAACATGCTTCAAAAAAAGCTTCAACTTTATCATATCTCCACCAAAGATTAAGTCTATCCCATGTTCTCTCAAAATTTTCCATGTAGTCATTTTTTGACTTTAATTCAACAATATTATTACCAGCTAATAGAAGATGTTTGGTTTCACCTTCTATTAAATCTCCTATAATCTGTGGTATTTTATTTGTTAATATATAATAATTACTTTTAAGTTCTTGGGTATATTTTTCAAAATCTTCATATATAAATTTTTCTCTTTCATATTGAATTTTACTATATTTATCATCTTTTATCATTAGAATAGAAATAAAAACCACTAAACTTAAAAAAAATAAAACAGCCATTAATCTTTTTAACATTATTTAAAATCCTTATTTTTATTTATTCTTAAAAATTATATCACAAATATTTTTTAAAAAAGTTTCTAATTAATATACTAAATTAAATTTTAATTAAGTTTCTTTATTATATACTTTTATCAACAAAACAAAAAGGAGAAAAAATGAGTTTTATAGATTTTTATTTTGATAGAGAAGAAAAAAGAATTTATAACCAAACAAAAGAATTAATTACAAATGAGTTTGAAAGCAAAGAGAATTTAGAAAATATATTTGCAAACTTGCAAGATTTTAAAAACTCTTTGGAAATAAGCTTAGAAGATGATGAAGAAATATCTATATCTTTACAGGCTTATGGAGATGAATTTATGAGAAATGCTTATGAGCTTTTAGATAGAGTTAGAAAATTCGAAAAACACTGCAAAAAGCTTTTTTAAAAGTTTAACAAGTCCTTTAAAAAAGGGCTTTCTTAAGCTTTTGACCGCTTGAAAATTAAGCTTTACTATTGCGTTGATAGTTCTGTATAGCGGAAGGGTTAGCAAGTTATCCATAAACTTGGCTCGCTATTATTGTTTATAGTGCTATTTTTAAGGTTTTCTTGCACTTTAAAAACGACAGAAAATCAAGAGTTTAAGAAAAAGAAAGTATAATTATAAAGTTTAAGTTGCTAACTTGTCTCGGTGTTGAGAAAGGAGGCTCTAAAATGTGGGATAAAATTTTAACAATTTTAATCTTAATCTTAGAGCTAATTAGAGAGCTTATAAAACTCTAATATTTTTTAACACAGATAAATTTTAACTAAATCCGCTTAGCATAAACTTAAACGATTATACAATGCCGAGACTTGCGGATTTACTCGGCTTTTCTTAAACTCCTTTAATGCTTAAATGGGGCAACTTTTACAAATTAACTACTTGAGAATTTACCTTTTTGTTTTATTTCCTATTCTAAAGAACTCAGTTGTCCCTTTTAAGCATTAATCTAAAAGGAGAAAAAATGAAAGCTTATCACACAAAAGAACAAGTCATCATTAAACTTAGCAAAGATGAATATAGAAAAGAAATGAAGCTAAATAAGTCTTTAAAAGATGAAAATAAATCTTTAAAAACTGAAATTTCTAATCTTGAAAATGAAAAAATAGAACTTTTAAAAGAGTTAAAAGATCAAATAGAAGCAAATATGAAAAATATAAAAGAAATTAGCTCTTTGCAAAATAAAATTTATGAGCTTCTTTATATAAAAGAAAGGTCGAAACTATGTTCCTAAATAGTAAAAAAAATGAAAAAATAAGATATTTAGAAAAAGAAATTCAAAGGCTAAAAGGTGTAATAGCATTAAAAGATACTGCTATAAATGAAATTTCATTGAAGCTAGAAGAAGAAATTAAAATCAATGTAAAACTTAGTAATTTTCGTATAAAAATACTTGATGCTTTAGGGCTTATAGGCGTTTTTAAAAATGATGATAAAGCTATTAAAGAAGTAAAAAGATTAAAGGATAAAGAATGCAAATAACATCAAAACAACAAGAAAAAATAGTTTTAGAACTATTATTAAAAAATGGAATTATAGATAATTTCTATTGCATTGATAAAAGAATTACTACAAGGCTTGGAGCTTATATTTATAATCTTCGAAATAAAGGTTATGAAATAGAAACAGTTAGAAACAAAGAAACGAGAAATACTTTTTATATTTTAAAAAGCACTCCAAAAATAAAAAAGGCAGGATAAAATGAATTGCAGAATAATTAACTTAGAACAAGGTAGCCATGAATGGTTAAATTTTAGAAAAGGAAAAATAGGTGCATCGATGGTAGCATCTTGCGTAGGTATCAAAGGTGCTTTTAATTCCAAAGAAGAAGCAAAAGATATCATCTTGGGACTTAAAGAAGTTTATCAAAATGAAGCTATGAAAAAAGGCAATAACTATGAAGCTTTGATTAGAGCTAGAGTTGAGTTTTTACATTCTGTGAGTATCACTCCTGTAGTTTTGCAAAGTCTAGAAAATGAAATGTTTATAGCAAGTTTAGATGGTATTGATGAAAATGGGGTTGTTTATGAGTTTAAATATTCGCAAGATGAGTATGATTTTATCAAAAGAAATAAAAAGCCAAGTGATAAATACTACGCTCAAGTGCAATTTCAACTCTATATCAGTGGTAAAGAAAAATGCATTTTTGTAGCCATGAATAAAGAAGAAGAGATTGTAGAGTGCGAAGTTTCAAAAGATGAAGCTTATCAAGAATGGTTGGTTAAAAATATAAAGCAATTTATATTAGATTATATCATAGATCAAAAAAGTGAATATAAAGAGCTTGAAGATACTAAAGCAAAAAATCTAACGATTGAAATTATAAGGCTTGAAAACACGATTAAACCTATTAAAGAAAAGCTAGAAAGTCTTAAAAAAGAACTCATAGCCTTAGCAAATGGAGAAAAAGCAAGATGTTTGGATATTACAATTTATCCGCAAAGTAGAACTACAATTGATTATAAGGGCTTTTTAGAGCAAAAAAATATTACTGTGCCTAAAGAATTTTATAAGGAAAGTACTTCAATGTGTTTAAAAATCAAAAAAGGAGCATAAAATGAGTAATGAAGTTGTATTAAAAGAAGAAAATAAATTAGAAATAAATTTTAATCCTTATGAGTTGGCTTTGGTAAAAGGTGATTTATCAAAACTTAGTGATGTAGAACGAGCGAGTTATGTTAAAAATCTTTGTGAAAGTTTAAGCTTAAACATGCTTACAAAGCCTTTTGAATACATAGTATTAAATGGCAAACTTACTTTATATGCAAATAAATCAGCAACAGATCAGCTAAGACAAATAAGAAAAGTAAGTATTACAAAAACAGAGGTGGCACAAGTTGGCGATATTTATATGGTTACAGCCTACGCAGCAACACCAGATGGAAGAACTGATTGCGATACAGGTGCTTTAAATATTAAAAATTTAGGTGGCGATAATTTAGCAAACGCAATAATGAAAGCTATCACAAAAGCAAAAAGGCGTGTAACCTTAAGTATTTGCGGACTTGGAATGCTTGATGAGAGTGAATTAGAAACAATAAAGGAAAAGCGATTTTTAAATCCAAATGAAGATTTAAAAGTTTGGGGTAGTGATGAAAAAGCTATAGAAAATAAAGCAAAAGAGATAAAAGCTTTAGGTGCTGAACTTAGAAAATTTATGAGTGATAATGGTTTAAACACCCAAGAGCAAAACAATTTTATAAAAAAACATTCTTTATTTACAAGTGAAAAAATACAAGAAGTTCTAAGTAATAAAGATGAATTTTTAACACAATTAAAAGGAGGATTATAATGTTACCAGCATTTAAGGCAAGTTTTGAAGTGGCAAATTATTCGCCAAGCGTAGAGTATTTAAGTGAAGGTGGGCTTTATAGCGGAGTTTTCCGCAAAGCCTTTTTATATGATAAATTGGCAAACGATGGAAGCAATAATACTTTTATTTGTTTTGAATTTTTAACCAGAAAAGAGCAAAAACTAGCTATTTTTAATCTTTTTGTAGCTAAAAATAACGATTTTAGCTATATCAATAAAAATGGAGAAAAAGAAAATTATTTAGGATTTAGACAATTAAATGCTATTATGAAATTCTTTGGAATTGATGAACTTGATTTTAGCGAAAAGGGAAATGAGAATGTTTTTGGGGTGCAGACTGAAGTTATTTATCTAAATTCTTTAGTTAATAAACTTTTAGTTTTAGGTTTTGGAACAGAAGAATATTTAAGTAAAAATGGAGAACTTGCTAACAAAATCTTTCTTGATAGAATTTTTAATGAAAAAATGCAAAGCATGGATGAGTTTCAAAATAATAAAGAGCCTTTATCTATAAAATCTTTTAAAGCAAGGCATAAATCTTTAAATAACGACAATAATAAATCATTTATTCCAAAAGAAAATCAAAGCTATAATCCTTATGGAAATGAAGTAAAAAACAATAACAATGAAAAATATATCGAAATAGGAGATGATGATGAAAGTTTGCCGTTCTAATTATCTTGAAATTGTAAAAATCGTTCCATTTAGCGAGAGGAGAAGTTGCTTTTGTCATTTTTTAAGAAGCAATGGGATTGCAATTGAAAAAATAAATTATAAAAATCACATAAGTAAAAAAGAACTCAGAAAGGCTTACAAAATTTACAAAAGTAAGCCAAGCGGAAGAAATTACTTTCATGAAAAAAAGCTTATTATTAAAGCTTTTGAAGATGTTGAAAAATTTTTAAGGAATAAAAATGAAACTAAAAGACTTTGATTTTAGAATTTGGGATAATACTGAAAAGAGATATCTTAATGAAATAGAACTTCATAAATATGACAAATCTCCTGTAGAAGCAGGAGCCACATTTACTGAAACTGACAGAATTAATGAAGTAGAGTTTGTAAAGAATAAGAATGATTTAGAGATAGAGTTATTTACAGGCTACTATGATTACAAAGGTAATAAAATCTATATAGGAGATATTATAGAATGCTTAGTATTTACTAATGAAAAAAATTCAGAAATATTTTATGAAATTATTTGTTTTGATATGGAGTTGGGATTGTGTTCTAAATTATCTAATGGAGATGGTGGGTACTTATTTGACCTTCGTAGACATAAAAATAATAAAACAATTGAAGATGTATATGTCGTAGGCAATATACACGAAAATAAAGAATTATTGAAAGGATGAAGATGAAAATAATTAAATATGGAAATGATGAAGGAATTGTGTTCGACAATGGCAACTCATTGTGGGACACTTATAGTCAAAGTTGTTGTGAATACAATTACGCAGAGTGGGATCAATTAGAACCATCAGCGTTAAATTATGACTTTGATGAAGAAAGTTTTCAACTGGTGCCAAATGATTATGGTTTCAGATTTGGAGATAAAAACAGAACATTCTTTATTCCTTGTTACTCGGAACAAAATGGAGAGTATAGTTATAGGATAACAATAATATATGAAGACAAATCTGGGAAAACTTTAAAAGAAATAAACACTGAATGCGAGGGAGCTGAGGAGTAAAAATGAAACCAAATTTATATAACGACCATTTTCAAAATTTTAAAAGATATAATATACCAAAAGCACAGCTCGTAATAGCTGATATTCCTTATAATCTAGGCAACAATGCTTATGCTTCATCTCCTGAATGGTATATAAATGGGGATAATAAAAATGGAGAAAGCAAAAAAGCAAACAAGGCGTTTTTTGATACAGATAATGATTTTAGAGTTAGCGAATTTATGCACTTTTGCTCTAAAATGCTTATAAAAGAACCTAAAGAATGCGGTAAAAGTCCTTGCATGATTGTTTTTTGCTCTTTTGAACAACAAGCAATGTTAATTGAAGTAGCTAAAAAATATGGCTTTAATCATTGTATAAATTTGGTTTTTAGAAAACAAAGCTCATCTCAAGTTTTAAAAGCAAATATGAAAATAGTTGGAAATTGTGAATATGCTTTAATCTTATATCGTGAAAAACTTCCAAAATTTAACAATGATGGAAAGATGATTTATAACTGCATGGATTGGCAAAAAGATGAAGGTATTCCTAAAGTACATCCCACACAAAAGCCTATTAAATTGCTAGAAAGATTAATCACTATTTTTACAGATGCAGGTGATGTTGTTATAGATCCATGCGCTGGAAGCGGAAGCACTCTTTTAGCAGCTACAAATTTAAACCGCAAAGCTTATGGCTTTGAGATTAAAAAAGACTTTTTTAAAAGTGCTAATGAAATTATGTTTAAACATATAGAAAGAAGTCTATTTGCTTAAGTAAAATTTTGATAAAATAATAAAAGAATAATTATTAATAAAGAAAGAAATACATGTCAGAACAAACTTATGAGTTAAGATTTGAATATTTTAATGAAGAAAATGCTACATTATTTTTCCAAAAAATTACAGATTTTTTACTAAGTATTGATAAGTTGAATAATTCATTAGTATCTGTTTTTGGTATAGAAATTGATATAAATATTCAAATTAAATCTATAGAAAAAGGCTCTATAAGAATATGGATTGCTGAAAAACTTAACAAAATAAGCGATGATGATATAAAACATTATATTAGCAATCCGAGAGAATTACTTGCTGATTTGCTTATAAAATCTAAAAAAATGATTTTAGAGAAAATACAAGATAAAAAATGCCAAGATATTCCAAAAGAATATAAAAACATTATAGAAAAAAGCGACTTAAAAGATTTTGGATACAACAATAATGAAACCAATCTATTAACCTGTGTATCAGATCTAACACATAAAGCAAAGGAGTTTAAACATAAACCTATGATAATATTTGAAGAAAAAGTATATGGAATAAGTGAAACATTTGATTATAACCCAAAAACAGCTGATGGAGTTAAGGAGCAAATAAGTAAAATGCAAGGTGCGTTTATAATAAAAAAGCCAGATTTAACCGGAGAAAGTAAATGGGAAATTATTAACGACAAGGTTATAAAAGTTAAAATCAATGATGAAAATTTTAAAAACAAACTCAAAGACAGAAGTATAAAACTATCTTACGGGGATAAGATAAAAGGCGTTTTAATTTCTAAAACCTATATTAGCAAAGATTTGGAAGTTTTAGAAAATGAATATTTTTAGAAGATATCAAAGGCATTATTGAGCCAAGTTATACACAAGAAAAAAGTTTATTTAAATAAAGGAGAATTAATGCAAAACTTAGAAAAATATAGAAAAGAAATATTTAAAAATGAAACTTCAGCAGGTGATGAAGGTGTTATAGCAGAAAGTATAGATATAGTAAATGATAAGTTTGGACTCAATCAAGAACAAATGCTACAAGCCCTTAACTTTTTATATAGTATAAAAGATAGTTTTTTAGGAAGAACAAAAAAAGAACCATCAGATAATATAGTAAATGAATTATCTTCTAAGATTATAAAGTATCTAAGACCAACATTGATTGTGTCAGAAAAAGAATTTAAAGAAGAAATTGATAAACTTTTATTAGATTATGGCTTAAAAATAGATATGCAAGAAATAAACCCTTATGAAAAAATATATAGTATATACAAAGAATGGCAATTAGAAGATGATGATAATTTGTTTTTTAATCTAAAATCTGTAGGTATGTGGATAGAATGGTTTAAAGATAGCTATAAATATATATTTGATTTACATTTTTCCACAATAGAGAAAAAAAGCAAAGGTAGTTATAATATACAGATTAAAATACCAAACGAACTAAAAGATAAATTAGAAAGAAAAGCAGAAAAAGCTGGAGTATCTTTAAACCAGTATATAATGTATCTTTTTATTGATAATATTAAAAACGAACGGATTTAAAATCCGAGCGTTAATCTAATTTCAATGCTATATCATTATTATTTCTATGAAAAAATAATTAAATAGTATTGACTAATCATTCATAATATAGTATTATTTCAATATTTAAACATTGAAAAAGGATTATATTATGAGTAATTTAGTTTATTCTTTAAATGGCGGTTTGGTTACAGACCAAAATAAAATTTCTACAATATCTAAAGTAGATATAAATTCCATACAAAGACTTATCAGAAATTACAAGCAAGACTTAGAATGTTTTGGGAAACTAGGCTTTGAACTTCAAAAAATAGCAAAGACCAACAAAAAGATTTATTTCTTAAATGAACAGCAAGCAACGCTACTTTTAACTTATATGAAAAATAGCGAAAGTGTTAGAAATGCTAAAAAAGTTTTAGTTTTTGCTTTTTATAAAATGAAAGAAAAACTTAAAAACCTAGAACAAGAACAAGAAAAAGCTAGATTTAAAACCCTAAGCGATGAAAATCAAAGACTAAATTCTTTAAATCATCATCAAAAAATCGGCTACAAATCACAATTAGCACAGCAAAAGGAAAAATATGAAAACAAAATCAAAGCCCTAAAATACGACCTAGACCATAAAAACGAGTTAAGCTTTAAAAGAAAGCTTAGTCAAAAAGAATTGCTTGAGCTTAGAAAAATACTTGCTCGTGATTATGGAATGATTTGCATAAAAGAATGGGAAATGAGTTTATTTGCCGAAAAAATAGGTAAAGATACTGTTTTTGAAGCTGTTTTAAATAAATTAGAAAAAGAGCTTAAGTATTGGAAAAATTATGATGAATTTGAAGAAAAATGGAAAAAAATATTAAGGAAATAAGATGGGAATTTTAAAAAGACTTGATGAAACTATCATTATCGAAGATGATAGAAAAAGTGAAAAAGAATTAGTTGAGTATTGCATTTTAGAAGGTATTTCTTTAAATAATGCAAACTTGGAAAATATAAATTTAAGTGGATTAGATTTTAATAATGCATTTATAAATGGAGCTAGTTTTAAAAATGCTAATTTAAATGATATTTCGAGCAAGAATGCATCTTTTATAGATTGCGATTTTAGTGGAGCAAGTTTCCATTTTTGTAATTTTCTAAGAACAGAATTTGAAAATTGTATATTTGAAAATGTAGATCTTAGGGACTGTATAGGAGATATGAAAAATATCTTTAGTGTTGTCGTTGATACCTATGTTATGACTTTTACAAAAACTATGATGAATTTAGGTTGTGATACTAAAACAATAAAAGAATGGCGTAATTTAAGTGTTAATGATTTAGAAGATGAAGAACAGAAATGGCTTTGGAATTATTACAAGGATACTATTTTTGAAATTATAGATAAAAGATTAGGAGTTGAAAATGGTTAAAAAATATTTTAGAGAAAAAGAATTGAGCGAATATTTAGGAGTTAGTATAACATCATTATTTAAGTTAAGACAAGATGGTAAAATACCTTACATTCGCATAGGAAAATCCATAAGATATGAAATAAAAGAAATAGAAAAATGGCTTAAAGCTAAGAGACATTAAAAGCAAAACTCACAAAGAGAGTTTAAGTAATTTCCATACCATTGCATAAGTTTTACTCTTAAATCAATTGCCTTGGCTCTGTTGTAAGCCCTTTCTATTTCATTGCCGCTTATATGATGTAATATCATTTCTGCTATATCTTTACTAATACCTTGCTGAATTAACTCATTGCTTTTATTAGTATAAACACTTCTAAAAGTAGAACGATATCCATGTATAGTGTGCTCTAAATTATAAAATTTAAAAAATCTTACAGCAAAATTCTCGCTAATAGTTCCATTATTATTAGCGAAAATATACTTTTTATCTCCATTTAAAATTCTTTGAATTTCTAAAACTTTTAATGCATATTTATTTAATGGAATAATATTATCACCATTAGTTCTTACTTTCATTTCATCTGCTTTTATAATCCAAAGATTGTTTTCAAAGTCAATATCACTCCATTTAGCAAATCGAATATTTTTACTTCTTTGTGCTGTTAAAAGCGTAAAATAAATTGCATTAATTATAGTTGTATTTGTCCGTGGATGATTTTTATATTCTTTCATACATTCTAACATATTTTTTATTTCTTGTTCTTCTACTATAGCTTTAAAATGTTTAACTTTATTGTGATTTGCTTCATTGTAAAATTTCTTTAAATCTTTCAATTGAAGTATTATATCTGTTTTTAAGTCACCTCTTTGTCTACTAATCTCAAATATCCTACATAGCAAAGATATATTTTTATTTATTGTTTCGTATATTCCTTTTTTCTGCATTAAATCATAAATAGGTAGAAAATCATCTTTTTTCAATTCATTTATATCTTTTTGTCCCAAAGTTGGAATAATATATTTTTTAAAAATTGACTGTTCTTTTTTGATTGTAGCTGAATTTAATTTTTTAGATTTTATATCAACATAAAGAAAATTTGCTTTTTCAAGTGTCATAACCTTATCATTTTTGCCGATAAATTTTCCATCATACATTGATTTTAAAAGATCTTTTGCTTTTTCTCTTGCATTTGTAACATTTAAAACACCTTTTTGGCATTCCCCTATTGTTATAAAATTTTTAAATTTTGAAGCTCTTAAATAAAAAACTTTTTTACCTGTTGGATTAACTCGGACATATAATTCTTTTGGTTCTCCTACGCTAATCATATACCTTTTATCTTTTATTTCTAAATTGTCTATATCTTTTTGAGTTAGCATTAAAAAAACCTTTTTTTAGTATTTTTGTAGCCAGAATTAGCTTTTTTACTTTGGCTACATAAATGGCTACAGAATTATAAGAAAAAATAGAAAAAATTTCAATCATAATAAAAAATTTTAATGTAGAAAAGTTGTTAAAATAGTGTATTTTGTATCTTAATATTACTTAATGAATTACTACTTGGTGTCCACGGCGAGATTCGAACTCACGGCCTCAAAATTAGGAATTTTGCGCTCTATCCTGCTGAGCTACGAGGACAGAAAGCGGGAAAAATCCCGCTAAAAAATTTAACCGTTTCTTTTTTTGATGATTTCATCTGCAACATTTTTAGGAACTTCATCATAGTGATCAAATTCCATAGAATAAGTCGCACGACCTTGAGTTTGACTTCTAAGATCAGTAGAATAACCAAACATTTCAGCCAAAGGACAAAATGCTGTGATGATTTTATTTCCACCACGCTCATCCATGCTATTTACTTGACCACGGCGTTTGTTAAGATCTCCAATAACATCACCCATATAATCTTCGGGAGTTTCTACTTCAACTTTCATCATAGGCTCTAAGATCACAGCACCTGCTTTTCTAGCACCTTCTTTAAAGCCCATAGAAGCAGCAAGCTTAAACGCCATCTCAGATGAATCCACTTCGTGATAACTTCCATCATAAACAGTTACTTTAACATCTTCTACAGGATAACCTGCTAAAACACCATTTTGTAATGCTTCTTGAACACCTTTATCAACTGCAGGAATGTATTCTTTTGGAATCACCCCGCCTTTGATATCATTAACAAATTCATATCCACTACCTGGCTCAAGCGGTTCAAGGCGTAAGAATACATGTCCATACTGGCCACGACCACCTGATTGTTTAGCATATTTGTATTCTTGTTCAACAGTTTTTCTAATAGTTTCGCGATAAGCAACTTGTGGTTGACCTACTTCAGCTTCAACTTTAAATTCACGAAGCATTCTATCAACGATAATTTCAAGGTGTAACTCACCCATACCTGAAATGATAGTTTGGCCACTTTCTTCATCAGTTGAAACTCTAAAACTTGGATCTTCTTGTGCTAATTTATTTAAAGCAATAGACATTTTTTCTTGATCAGCTTTAGTTTTTGGCTCAACTGCAACAGAAATAACGGGATCTGGAAAATCCATTCTTTCAAGGATTACCTTATCTTTTTCACTTGCAAGAGTATCCCCTGTTAAAGTATCTTTAAGTCCTACAACAGCACCAATTTCGCCTGCGTAAAGCACTTTAATCTCTTCTCTTTTATTAGAGTGCATTTTTAACAAACGACCAATTCTTTCTTTTTTATCTTTAGTTGAGTTATAAGCATAAGAACCACTTTCTAAACAACCGCGATAAACACGCACGAAAGTAAGTTGTCCTACAAATGGATCTGTCATAATTTTAAATGCAAGTCCTGCAAACTCGCCATCATCAGTTGATTTTACAGAAACTTCTGTGCCATCTTCATATTCACCCTTGATATTTGCCACTTCATCAGGAGCTGGTAAATAAGCCACAACAGCATCAAGTAAAGGTTGAACCCCTTTATTTTTAAACGCTGTACCGCAAAGCATAGGAACGATAGAAAGACTTAAACATCCTGCTTTAATCCCTGTTTTAATCTCTTCAAGGCTTAATTCTTCTCCGCCTAAATATTTTTCCATCAACTCATCTGAAGTTTCAGAAACTGCTTCTATCATTTTTGTGCGATATTCTTCTGCCTTTTCTTTAAGTTCAGCTGGAATTTCTTTTTCTACATAATCCGTTGGCTTAGTATCATCTTCCCAAACTAAAGCTTTCATAGTTACAAGATCGATTACGCCTTTAAAATTATCCTCAGCACCGATTGGAATTTGAAGTGGAACTGGATTAGCTTTTAAACGGTTGCGAATTTGATCTTCTACATTGTAGAAATTTGCACCGATTCTATCCATTTTGTTTACAAATACTATTCTTGGAACACCATATTTATTTGCTTGTCTCCAAACTGTTTCACTTTGAGGCTGCACCCCACCCACTGAACAAAATACCGCAACAGCACCATCAAGAACACGCATAGATCTTTCAACTTCAATTGTAAAATCCACGTGGCCTGGAGTGTCAATAAGATTGATTTGATGATCTTTCCAAAAACAAGTTGTAGCCGCAGAAGTGATAGTAATCCCGCGCTCTTTCTCTTGTTCCATCCAGTCCATAGTTGCAGCACCATCATGAACTTCACCGATTTTATGACTCATACCTGTAAAGAAAAGAATTCTTTCAGATGTAGTCGTTTTACCCGCATCAATGTGAGCAGCAATACCGATATTTCTAACTTTTTTTAAAGGAGTACTTCTTGACATACACACTCCTTCTTACCAACGATAGTGAGCAAATGCTTTATTTGCTTCAGCCATTTTATAAGTATCTTCTTTCTTCTTAAATGAAGCACCTTTGCTATTTGCTGCATCTAAAAGCTCAGCTGCAAGTTTATCAATCATAGTTCTTTCGCTTCTTTTTCTTGCAAAAGAAATAATCCAACGAATCGCCAAAGCTTGTTGTCTAGCAGGACGAACTTCAACTGGAACTTGATAAGTTGCACCACCTACACGACGAGATTTTACTTCTAATAAAGGCTTAATATTTTCAATCGCATCATTAAAAATATCAATACCTTTTTTCTCGCCACCTTTTTTATCGATAGCTTCCAAAGCACCATACATAATTGTTGTAGCTGTGCTTTTTTTACCATCATACATTAAAGAATTAATAAATTTTGTGATTACTTTATTACCATAAATCGGATCAGGCAAGACTTCTCTTACCGGAGCTTTTCTTCTTCTCATTATTTTTCCTTCAAATTTTAAATTTTACTCAAACAAAATCAAATCTAACGGATTTGTCTGTATGAATGATTATTTTGCAGCGCCTGCTTTAGGACGTTTAGCACCATATTTAGAACGAGAAACTGTTCTTTTTGCAACACCTGCTGTATCAAGAGCACCACGAACGATGTGATATTTAACCCCTGGTAAGTCTTTTACCCTACCACCACGCACTAAAACAATGCTGTGTTCTTGCAAGTTATGACCTTCACCGCCGATATAGCTGATCACTTCAAAGCCACTAGTAAGTCTTACTTTGGCAACTTTTCTTAACGCTGAGTTTGGTTTTTTAGGTGTTGTAGTATAAACCCTAGTGCAAACTCCCCTTCTTTGTGGACAATTTTTAAGCGCTGGAGATTTAGATTTTTCTAAAACTTTTTTGCGCTCTTTTCTAACCAATTGATTTATGGTAGGCACAATAATTCCTTTCTTTAAAAATGTAATAAACTTTGGATGATATCTAAAATTTACTTACAAAAATATAAACTAGAAATAATTTAAATGCTTTTAAAAATTTTTATAAAATAAACCTACATAATTTACATTAATATTTATAAAACATAAACTAATTTTTAATTATTGTTTTACTTATAAAAATAATCTTACTCATTTTAGACAAAATGAAAAATTCCAAAATTGATTTTAAGAAATTACTAAAAAAGTGTTTAATCCATAGTTATAAAGCATCATACTTGATTCCAAGATTATAATAACTCCTATCTAAAAATTTAGATAGGATAAAAATCATTGTTTATTAGTATTATACTGCAAATATACCACAT
The DNA here is from genome assembly GCF_001762735.1 of Campylobacter sp. BCW_6461. NCBI lineage: Bacteria > Pseudomonadati > Campylobacterota > Epsilonproteobacteria > Campylobacterales > Campylobacteraceae > Campylobacter > Campylobacter sp. BCW_6461. Next base: position 285,234 of record NZ_MJXJ01000023.1, read on the forward strand.
GGGTAGCTAAATATTCTTCAAGACCATGTTTTCCATCAGCTCCGCCTATGCCACTTTTTCTAAAGCCTGCATGAAAACCTTGCATAGCCTCAAAATTTTCACGATTAATATAAGTTTCACCAAATTTAATTTCTCTGCTAGCTCTCATTGCTATATCTAAATTTTGTGTATAAATAGAACTTGTAAGACCATATTCACAATCATTTGCCATATCAATAGCTTCATCAAGTGTATCAAATTTAGCAATAGGTAAAATCGGAGCAAAAATTTCTTTTTGCATGATCTCATCTTCGTGTTTAACATTAGTAAGAACGCTTGCGGGAAAATAATACCCACTTGTATCAATGATTTTTCCACCGCATTCTACAATCGCTCCTTTAGCTGTAGCTCTTTGAAGCATTGCCAAAGCATTATCAACTCCTGCTTGATTGACCAATGGTCCCATATCAAAATCACCTTTTAAGGTATTTCCAACACTTACTTTACTCATGGCTTTTACAAATTTGTCTACAAATTCATCATAAACGCTTGTATGCACATAAGCTCTTTCAGCACAATTACAAACTTGTCCGTTATTGCAAATTCTACTTGCTTTAATCGCTTCTACTGCTAAATCAATATCCGCATCTTTGCACACTATAGCTGGCGCCTTTCCACCAAGTTCTAAAGAAACTTTGATAATATTTTTAGCTGCAGCTTCCATTACTCTAGTCCCTGCTTCAACACTTCCTGTAAGACTTACCATACCTATATTTTCATTGCTTGATAATTCATATCCTACTACACTGCCTTTACCTGCAACTAAGTTAAAAACACCTTTTGGTAAAGAACTTTGCGAAACAAGCTTTGCAAATTCAAAAGCATTGTTTGGAGTTTCACTGCTTGGCTTTATAACAATAGTATTTCCTGTTAGTAAAGCAGGTGCCATCTTCCTTGCGATTAAGAAAAATGGAAAATTCCAAGGTAAAATTCCACCAATTACCCCAATAGCACTTTTATATAAATATATATGCTCATTAGCCCTATCGCTTTGTATGATTTCACCCTCATATCTTCTAGCCCATTCGGCCGTATAATCCATATAATCTGCTGTAAAATTAATCTCTATGCTAGCCAAAACTCTGGTTTTTCCTTGCTCTTGCATTAAAACTTCGGTTAAGAAATTAGCATTTTTGCGTATTAAACTAGCTATTTCTTTTAAATGATTTGCTCTTTCAATCGCTGGTTTAGCCTCCCAAACTTTTTGTGCTTTTTTGGCTGCTTCAATCGCTCTTTTAGTATCTTCTAAAGAAGCGCTAGCTACTCTTGAAATCACTTCTTTGGTAGCTGGATTTAAAACTTCGATAAATTCTCCATTATGTGGGATAAACTTTCCATCAATATAATTTAAATAAGTTGTCATTTTTTCTCCTTTTTTAGTCTAAGTGAAATACTTCTTCCATATTTAGCCATTTTTGTCCTACATAGCCTAAAGATATTTGACAAGGATCTGTTACTTTCCACCATTTTTGTGTGCTTTCATCTCTTGCCATTTTAGCCATGTCTACTTCAAAATCAGCACCTATATATTCAAAATATGCAAATAAATATTCCCCAAACAAATAAATGGAATAATTTTGTATATTGCATTCCTTAATCATCTCACAAACCCCTTCATAAGGCTTTGTGTGAAGCTCTTTGTATTCTTCTATTTTTTCTTTTTTTATTTTTATGATTTGACCGTATCTTTGCATTCATCCTCCTTTATAAATTAATAAAGCATTTTTGTAAAATATTTTATCTAGATCATCAAAAATTTTACTCTCTATAATAAGCTTGGCCCACTTAGCTGGAGTTATCTTTGCCACTGGATAATTGCTCCCAAATATAAATTTATTCTCACTAAAATTTTCTTTTAAAAAAGCAAAAAGCTCAAAAATAAATTCCTTAGGAGTTTCTTGCGAAAAACCATCAGGAATAGAAAGCTTGATATATAAATTTTGAAATTTTTTCAAAAAACTTAAATCTTTTTTGTATTCATTTAAACGATTTATTTTTGGACTTCCTAGATGATTTAAAACCACTTTTAAATTTGGATTTTTACTTAAAAATTTTTCTAAAAAACCAAGCTCTTCATTTTTAATACAAGCCTCAAAAGGTATATTGAAAGTTTTTAAAATTTCTATTTTTTCTTCAAAGTCTGCTTCAAATAGTCTTTTAGCTCCTTTTTTGCTCGTGTGCATTACTTCCCTAAAAGAACTAAGCTCTTCTTTATGCTTAAAATCCGCTAAACAAAACAAAAGATTATGAAGCTTTTTTTGCTCCAAAGCAAACAAAGCTTCTTTTTCTAAATCATCACTATTAACCTCAACATACATAGCACCTATAAATTCAAATTCTTTATATTCTTGTTTCATCCTAAAAAAATCATAATTTTGCTCTAATTTTTCATCGTCTTTTATCCATGAAATAGGTATTTTTTCCAAATCCCAAAGGTGTAGATGAGCATCAAAAATCTTTTGCATTTTTTCTCACTTTTGAGCCTATAAAGCCATACCAAGCCACATATAAAAACAAAGGTGCCATTGCTAAATACCCAGCGCCTGTACCATAATGATCATTAATAAAACCTATAATTATAGGCATAATTGCTCCACCTACTATGCTCATCACAAGCAAAGAACCGCCTAGTTTTACTTGATTTAAAGGTAAATTTTTTGTTGCTACCGCAAAAATAGTAGGAAAAGAAATAGACATAAAGAAAAATAAAGCTATTAAAAGCACTATGCTAAAAAACCCGCTAGCAAAATACAAGCTAAAGCATATAAGCACATTGATTAGAGAATAAAATCCTAAAATTTTTTCACCTTTGATTATCTTCATCAAAGGAGTAGAAACAATGCGCCCTAGCATAAATGCAACCAAAGCTATAGAAAAATAATAAGCACCTTGCGCATCTTTTAAACCTTCATTATGTTCTACAACATAATTGATAAAAAAAGCTCCTGCTGCAACTTGATTGGCTATATACAAAAACTGCGCTAAAAGCCCTAAGTTAAAATGTCTGTGTTTAAAAACATATATGGGCTTAGAATCATCTTTTTGCTTATAATCATCACTTACCGCACTTCCTTCTGGAAGCTTATTTGCAACAAAAGCAATTAAAATCAAAATAACAATGACAGCAATTCCTATATAAACAAGCTGGACATTTCCCATATTAGCTACCAATGCAGCCTCGATTTGCTCTTTACTCGCACCCTCTTCTTGTTTAGTAATAGATAAAAATAAAACTCCGCCTATAATAGGTCCTACAAATTGCCCCAAACCATTAAAACTTTGCGCAGCATTGATTCTAAAACTCGCATTTTTTTCATCACCAAGCTTTGTCATGTAGGGATTTGCACTAGTTTCTAAAGAACCAATACCACAAGCTAAAATAAAAAACGCAAACAAAAACAAATGAAAAGAAGCCAAATTTGTAGCAGGTATAATAAGCAAAGCTCCTATGGCATAAAGAGCTAAGCCAAAAATGATTCCCATTTTATAAGAAAATCTATTGGCTATATAACCTGCGGGTAAGGCTATGATAAAATAAGCACCAAAATAAGCAAACTGTAAAAAGCCACTTTCATGCTGGCTAATATGAAGATGATTTTGAAAATTTTTATTCATCACATCAATAAGTCCATAGCTTACTCCCCATAAAAAGAAAAGAGAAGTTACCAAAACAATAGCTATTTTTATATTTTTAGAATCAGTCATTTTTTACTCCTTAGTTTTCATCCCAATTTAATGCTCTATCTAAATGCACATAACCTCCATCTGGCATTAAAATTTGCCCTGTAGTATGTGAAGCAAGGGGACTAAGTGTAAAAACCGCTGTATTTGCAATTTCCTCTATGGTAGTAAAACGATGGCCTAAAGGTATAGCTTTTGCGATTTTTTCATATTGCTCTTTAGGATTAGGAAAATTTTGCAGCCATTTTTCATAAAGAGGAGTCATAACTTCAGCAGGAGCTATAGCATTTACCCTAACATTATCCTTAGCAAAAGCACAAGCCCATTCTCTAGTAAAACCCATTTGAGCCGCTTTGGCCGAAGCATAAGCTGAAGTTCTTCCTTGTCCTGTGATGCCTGTTTTACTCACTATATTTAAAATACTGCCTTGTTCTTTTTTAATGTAAGGCAAACATTCTTTGGTCATAGTATAATAATGAAAAAGATTATTTTCATAAGATTTTATCAAATCTTGAGTACTTGTATTTTCAATATGTAAATTATCATTTGTACCTGCATTATTTACAAGAGCATAGATTCCACCATGTTTGATAGCAACTTTTTTTACAAGCTTTTCAATTTGCTCATAATTTTTTAAATCAATTTCATAAAATTCATACTCACTAGATAATTTTTTTAATTCTTTATCGTGCTCTTTAGGCATAGATCTTGAAAAAATTACAGGAATTCCGCCTTCGCTTGCCCATAATTTAGCAATACCATACCCAATACCTTTAGCCCCTCCTGTAATAATACAAACCTTATTTTTAATTTTTAAATCCATTTATTCTCCTTTATCTAAATTTAAAGTTATTTTTAAATGTATTAATACCAATACACCTAAAATTGCTATCAATGCTAACACTATAAGTCCAAACTCAACTCCAAAATGATTTTCTATATATGTTTTTAAAGTAGGAGCTACAAAACCTCCTAAATTTCCCAAGGATCCTATAAGAGCAATAGCAGCCGCGGCTCCTTTTCCTTTTAAAACTTGAGTTGGCAAATTCCAAAATATAGGCTGAATGACTATAAAACCTATAGCAGCCAAGCTAATAAAAAATAAAAATGCCGCCAAATTTGTAACAAAAGTTGAAGCTATCATGCTCAAACTTGCTAGCAGTAAAAATAAAATCGCATGTAAATTCCAAGAATGTTTTTTATCAGCCAATGAGGTAAATATTGGCAAGGCGATAAAAACAAAAATCCAAGGTATGGCATTTAAAAGTCCAACTTCAAAACCTACATTTATTTGCAATATTTGGGCAATTTTACTTGGTAAATAAAAAAGCACTCCATAAACACTTAATTGAATACAAAAATAAACAAATACAAATTTCCACACCAAAATACTTTTAAAAATATCTTTTATAGAATAATCCTTAGCTTTAGTATTGGAAATTTCAATATGTTTTAGCAAAATATCTTTTTCTTTTATATCTAACCATTTTGCATCTTTTGGATGTGAATCAAGATAAAATAAACAAAAAATACCTACTAAAACGGTAATACCTCCTTCTATTAAAAACATCCATTGCCAATTTTTAAAATATATATTTGGTGTATAATCAAGTATAAAACCGCTAATTAAAGAACCAAAAACAAAAGCAATTGGAACTCCCATTTGATAAATTCCATAAACCTTAGATCGATATATAGCTGGGAAAAAATAACTAAGGTATAAAATAATGCCTGGACTAAAACCTGCTTCAGTTAAACCCAATAAAAATCTTAATACATAAAAACTTATTTCTCCTTGTATAAAAATCATTGCCATAGTTACAAGACCCCAAGTGATCATTATACGGCTCAACCAAATTTTTGCTCCTAATTTATGCAAAAATAAATTTGAAGGCACTTCAAAAATGGCATAACCTATAAAAAATATTCCAGCACCCAAAGCATAAGCAGCCTCACCGATGCCTGCATCAATTTCTATATGAGATTTCACAAAGCTAATATTTGTCCTATCAAGCATAGAAAGACAAAACATCAAAACAATCAAAGGCAAAATACGCCAAGATATTTTTTTACATACTAACTCTAACTTTATTGAATTTGCATGTTTCATCACTTTACCCTTTAACAAGTTGTAGCAAGTCTCCAAACTGAAAAATCATTTTGCTCGTTAAGCTCTGCTTTTACCAATTCTCCATCTGAAATTCGCACGATTAATTCTATAAGCTCATCACGCACTTCTTCTTTTGTTTTTACCCCATCTATAATGCTTCCTGCGTTAATATCAATAGCATCATTCATATTTTCATAACAAAAAGTATTAGAACTCATTTTGATAGTAGGCACGATAGCAGAACCCGTTGGAGTGCCACGACCTGTAGTAAAAACACAAATATTTGCTCCACCTGCAACCATAGCACTAAGTTGTTCTATATCATTGCCTGGTGTATTCATAAAAGTTAAACCTTTAGAAACTACAGGCTTAGCATAATCAATCACATCCATTAAGGTTCTAGTTCCTGCCTTATAAACACAGCCTAAAGATTTTTCCTCTATAGTACTAAGCCCGCCTGCCATATTTCCTGGGCTAGGATTTGCTCCTCGAATATCAGCATGAAAAGATTTGACTAAATTCTCATAAGCTAAAATCTTATCATATACCTTTTTAGCTATTTCATCGTTTTTTGCTCTCTTAGCTAGTATGGCTTCACAACCTATAAGTTCTGTAGTTTCTGCTAAAATTACCGCACCACCCTCATCGATTACAAAATCACTCAAACTTCCTAAAGCAGGATTAGCACTAAGTCCGCTATAGCTATCACTTCCACCGCATTCTGTGCCTAAAATCAAATCACTGAAATCTCCTTCACTTTTTTGTAATTTTGCAGCACTTTCAAGCATTTCATTGACTATTTTGATACCATTTTCAATGGTATTTTTACTACCACCACATTCTTGTATCACTAAATATTCAACCTTTTTATAAGGCGTTGCTTCTTTGATTTTTTCTGCTACTGCTTTGGCTTGTATTACCTCACAACCAAGCCCTATAATTAAAACACCAAAAACATTGGCATTGCTCCCATGACCTATTAAAACATCTCTAGTTTGTAAAGCATCAAATTCAAGCTGGGAGCAACCATGCTGATGGTTGATATAAACTGCTCCATTACATTTTCTAGCTATATTTTCACACACTTTATTAGCACAATGTACACTTGGTATGATAATGACTTTATTTCTTAAGCCAAATTTTCCATCTTCCCTTCTATAACCCATTATCTTTTTCATTTTCATTCCTTATCTCCACGACCTCTAATTCCCGCAGTATTATGGATATGCACCCATTCCCCTGTACTAATATCGCAACTTGCACTAGCTATAGCTTCTGCGTATTTGATAATAATTTCATCTTTTTTTATATCCTTTAGTGCAAATTTATGTCCGCTTGCAATATCATTTAAAAGCTCAATATTTGCCACTTTTTCGCCTTTTTTAAAGTCACGCAAAGCTGTGGCAACATTGTCTTTTTCATTGACTATAATATATCCTTTCATAGTTTTATACCTGTTTCTTTTTCTATAGTTTTAATAAGCTCTTTTGCTTCATCAAAGCGAGTGTTTAATTCTTCTTTTGTAGCAGGTGATAAAGGATGAATACTAGCATTTACAAATTCAAATCCTCTGGCCTTTAAAAGCAAAGCAAAACCCATAGGAAAAGCTATGCTCATACCAAATCTTATGGCCTTTAATAAACTTTTTTGTATTAGCAAAGCTCTGCCTATATTTTTTTCATTGATTGATTTGTAAATTTCGCTCATAAGTTCTGGAAAAACTCCACCTATGCTAGTCATAGAACCTTTTGCACCTGCTAATAATGCACCTACATAAAATTCTTCTCTTCCTACAAAAACATCAAAATTACTAGGTACTACATCTAAAATATGATTTAAAAGCAAAGCATCTCCGCTACTATCTTTTATACCCACAACATTATCAAGCTTTGAAACCTTTTCTATAAATTTTAAGCTTAGTGCTGGTGCAAAAAGAGGTATATTATAAACATATAAGGGAAGTTTCACTTCAGAAGCTAAATATTTTACATATTCAAAAAGTGTATCTTCACTCAATTTATAATAATAAGGCATAGCAAGTAATAAGGCATCAAGACCTAATTCATAAGCTTTTTGCGCCAAAATAAAAGTGTTTTCATAAATTGTCGAGGTAATACCCGTGATGATAGGTATATTATTTTTTGTAGCCTTTTTGGTGAGTTTCATTAACTTAACTTGCTCTTCCACGCTCAAAGCTTGAGAATCCCCTGCACTTCCATTACAAAACAATCCGTTCAAGCCTTTAGAAATACCAAATTCACAATAGCGAATAAATTCTTTTTCATTGATACTTCCATCATCTTTATATGGAGTAAGTAAAGCCGGTAAAGTTCCTTTTAAAATTCCCATTTTTTTCCTTTCGTATATACAAAAATATATTTATATACAAAAAATATAACAAAATATTTGTAAAAAAATCAAGCTGTTAACTTGGTAAAAATTCGTATTTTATTCTTATTAACTGCCAATTTTTACAAAAAAATATTAAAATTAATAAATAATAAAAATTATGATTTATGTTACTAAAAGTAAAAAATATGCTAAAATTTATAAAAATAAAACAAGGATAAAGACAATATGCATCAGCCCACTCTTAGAGTGTTAAATATTCTAGAATTACTTGCAAAAGAAAAGCTTACCTTAAGTGCTATAGCTAAAAAATTAAACATTCCTGCTGGAACTCTTTGGCCTATTTTACAAACTCTTCAAGAAAAAAAATATATCAAATGTGATTTAAAAAATAAAAGTTATTATTTGGATTTTAAGATTATAGAATTAGGATGTAATATAAAAAATGAAAATAATATTTTTGAAATAATCAAAAAGCATATGAAAAATATAAGAAATTTAACCAATCAAACTTGTCAAATGGGAATTTTAAAAGATGGAAATGTGCTTTATTTAGAAAAAATTGATGCCAATAATACAGTACAATTAAAATCTTTTATAGGCACTTCGTATCCTGCTTATGCAACATCTTTAGGCAAAGCCTTACTATCAAATAAAAATAAAAAGGAATTAGAAAAACTTTATCCTAGAAATTTTGATAAAATTACAGAAAACACCTTAAATAATATAAATGAACTCTATCAACAAATCAAACAAATTAAAAAAGAAAAAATTGCCATAGAAATTGGAGAAATGAATCCTCAAATTGAATGTATGGCTATAGGCATAGAACATAAAAATAAAATAATTGCTGCCATTAGTATATCTTATCTAATTTATTGCTCTAATAAAGCTTTTAGAGAAAAAAATAAAAAAATACTTCTAGAAGAAAAAAATAAAATAGAAAAAGTTTTAAAAATTTATTTTAATGATTTAGATACACTGTATTAATATAGCCCCGAAGGGCTATAAAATAGAGTTTTATTCTTGTTCTTTAAGTTTTAAATTTTGTTCGCCATAAAGCCCTGTTCCAACAGGAATCATTCTACCTAGAATAACATTTTCTTTTAAATCTTCTAAGTAGTCAAATTTACCTGCTATACTTGCTTCAGTTAAAACTTTGGTAGTTTCTTGGAATGAAGCCGCAGAAATCACACTATCACTTCCAATCGCTGCTCTTGTTACACCTAAAAGCACAGGCTCGGCAATAGCTGGTTCTCCACCCATTCTAATGATTCTTTCATTTTCTTCACGGAATTTACGTCTTGAAACCAAATCACCTTCAATAAATTTCGTATGTCCACTATCTACAACTTTTACTTGTCTTAGCATTTGAGAAACGATAACTTCTATATGTTTATCAGAAATCACAACACCTTGTCCGCGATAAACTTGCTGAATTTCAGAAATCAAATAATAATGCAAGGCTTTTTCACCTAAAATTTTAAGCACATCATGACTCGAAACAACTCCATCTGTAAGTTTTTCACCTGCATGAATAAACTCTCCATCTCTTACTTGAATATGTTTTGTTTTGTCGATTAAATACTCAGCACTTGTTCCATCTTCTGCTTGGATAATAATTCTTTCTTTAGAACGCAAAGGCTTATCAAAACGAACAACACCATCAATTTCTGCAATCACAGCCGCATTTTTTGGTTTTCTTGCTTCAAAAAGCTCAGAAACTCTTGGAAGACCTCCTGTAATATCCTTTGATTTAGCTGCTGCTTTTGGAGTTTTTGCTAAAATATCTGCTTGAGCAATTTTATCGCCATCATGAACAAAAATAACGGTTTTTGGTTCAAGGTGATAACGCACAGCTTTATCACCTTTTCCTGCAATTACCAAAGTTGGTCTAACTCCGCTAGGTAAATACTCATTAATTACTAAAGAACGCTTACCTGTAGCTTCATCAATTTGCTCATCAGCACTATAACCTGCTTCAATATCCTCAAAGCTTACAACACCATCAATTTCTGCAATGATAGTATTATTATAAGCATCCCATTCTGCAATCACTTTTCTTTCTTTTTTAGGAGCACTTGCAATGATAGTATTTGCGTCATCGATTTTTTCACTATCGTTAAATTCTATCTTAGATTCTCTTGGGATATAGTGTCTTTTTGCTTCTCTATCATTTTCATCAGCAATCACTACAAAGAATCCTTTTTCTTTAACAATATCACCTTTTTTAACATTTTTTACTCTATCTAAACCATCGCCTTTAAGGATGTAAAATTTGAGTGTTCCTTTTTCGCCTGCTTTGATATTTTGAACTACAGGCTCGCCATCTTCTACTAAAATTTCACTCGCAAAAGGAATACGATTTGGTACATTCCAACCCTCTTTAATCACTTCTACGATACTTTCATTTTCTTCTACTTGCATGCCGCTTTGATATGGCAAATAAAGTTTTCCATCTATACTGCCACTTACACCTGCTAATTCATTTGGTTTAGCAAGATCGTATTTTCTTAATATGTATTTTACTTCTTGTTTTTTATCTTTAATAGAAACAATCACATCTTCATGAATATTTTCTATATTAATCACACCTTTAAATGGAGTTTTGATTTTTGGCTCCACAAGTAAAACCGCCGCATTTCTACGATTTGCTACGATATTTTTACCTTCTTTGTTTTTATAAGTTTTAAGATTATAAAATCTTATAAAACCTTCTTTTTGTGCGCTTACTTGTCTATCTTGTAAATCCGTACTTGCAGTTCCCCCGCTATGGAAAGTTCTTAGAGTTAGCTGCGTTCCTGGTTCACCGATAGATTGAGCGGAAATAATTCCCACTGCTTCGCCTGGTTTTACTAATTTACCTTCACCAAGATTGATACCATAACATTTTGCACAAATTCCTTTTTTAGCTTTGCAGGTAATAGGAGTGCGGATATTGACACTTTTTATACCGCTTTCGCCAAGAATTTTTGCTTTTTCCTCATCCATTAAAGTACCTTCTGCAAAAAGCACAGAATTTGTAATAGGATCAATCACATCCTCAGCTAAAACCCTGCCTAAAATTCTTTCTTCTAAAGTTTCTATAATAGAACTATCTGCGGTAATTTCATTGATTTCAACACCCTCATGTGTTCCACAATCTTCAATGGTAATTTTTACATTTTGTGCAACATCGATGAGTTTTCTTGTCAAATAACCCGCATTTGCTGTTTTAAGAGCGGTATCTGCAAGACCTTTTCTAGCACCGTGAGTTGAAATAAAGTATTCAAGAACATTTAGCCCTTCACGGAAATTTGAAATAATAGGCGTTTCGATAATAGAACCATCAGGTTTGGTCATAAGTCCTCTCATCGCAGCAAGCTGAGAAATTTGAGCTGCACTACCCCTAGCACCAGAATCTGCCATCATATAAATAGAGTTAAAACCTTCTTTATCTTTTTCTACAAGCTTCATCATTTCTTTTGAAAGAACATTGTTTGTACTTTTCCAAATATCAATGATTTTATTGTATCTTTCCCCTGAAGTAATCAAACCGAGATTATAAGAATTTTGAATTTCTCTTACTTGTTTTTTTGCTTCATCGATAGCTTTTTGTTTATCATTAGGAACAATAATATCTGCAATCGAAATTGAAATACCTGCTTTAGTTGCATATTCAAAACCTAAATTTTTAAGTCTATCTAAGAAACTTGCTGTAATCTCTAAACCACCTTGTTTATAAACATAATCTACAAGTGCAGCAATGTCTTTTTTCTTTAAGACTTTATTCCAACTATTTTCAGGCACAAAATCAGGCAAGATGGATTTAATAATCAATCTTCCTGCTGTAGTGGTAATCTTTCTACCATCTACCATAGTTTGTATGCTCGCATGAATATCCAAACACTTGCTTTCAAGTGCCATCATCACTTCATCAATGCCTGTACAAATTTTATGCGAACCTTTAGCACCTGCTTTTTCCAACGAAAGATAATAAATTCCTAAAACCATATCTTGCGATGGAACGGTTACAGACTTACCGCTTGCTGGTAAAAGAATATTCATTGATGAAAGCATAAGCACTTTACATTCTGCAATAGCCTCTTGAGAAAGCGGTACATGCACTGCCATTTGATCCCCATCAAAGTCTGCGTTAAATGCTGCACAAACCAAAGGATGAAGTTGTATAGCCTTACCTTCCACTAAAACAGGATGAAAAGCTTGGATAGAAAGCTTATGCAAAGTAGGTGCACGGTTTAGCATAACAGGATGTCCCTTTACTACCTCTTCTAAACATTCCCAAACTTCATTGGTTTTATTTTCTATCATTTTTTTAGCTTGTTTTACTGTGGTTGCATAACCTTTTTCTTCAAGCTTAGCTAAAAGATGTGGCTTAAAAAGCTCTAAAGCCATTTTTTTAGGTAAACCGCATTGATCCATTCTAAGTTTTGGACCTACAACAATAACGCTACGACCTGAGAAATCCACCCTTTTACCTAGTAGATTTTGTCTAAAACGTCCTTGTTTCCCTTTGATGATTTCACTTAAAGATTTCAATGGGCGTTTATTTGCTCCTTTTACAGCATTAGCACGACGACCGTTGTCAAAAAGCGCATCAACAGCCTCTTGAAGCATTCTTTTTTCATTTCTGATAATGATTTCAGGTGCATCAAGTTCCATAAGTTTTTTAAGACGTGTATTTCTATTGATAACACGACGATATAAGTCATTCACATCAGAAACTGCAAATTTCCCACCATCTAAAGCCACTAAAGGACGCAAATCTGGCGGTAAAACTGGAAGATTTGTAATCATCATCCATTCAGGACGATTTGGTACAGCTTCGTCGCTATCGGTATTGGCGTTTAAATTTGAATTTAAGAAATTTTCTACAACTTTTAAGCGTTTAATGATAGTTTTTTTCTTAGCCTCTGAATTTGTAGCCCCCATTTCTTCTTTAAGCTGATTTAAAAGCGCTACAAGATCTAAATTTGCAAGTAAATCACGAACAACTTCTCCACCCATTCTTGCTTTAAAGCCGCTATTTTCATAGCGTTGCATTAAATTTTGATATTGCTCTTCGTTCAAAACATCGCAATATTCCACTTTTTTAGTACTTTCATTATCATAGAAAGCATCACCTGGGTTTTCAACAATATAAGCTTCATAATAAAGCACGCGCTCAAGATCTTTCATCTTAACACCCAAAAGCGTTCCTATACGGCTTGGAAGAGAATTAACATACCAAATATGAGCCACAGGAGTTACAAGCTCGATATGCCCCATTCTAGAACGACGCACTTTTGAATTTGCTACTTCAACACCACATTTTTCACACTTAACGCCTTTAAAACGCATTTTTTTGTATTTACCACAAAGACACTCATAATCTCTTATAGGTCCAAAAATCTTTGCACAAAAAAGCCCATCTCTTTCAGGCTTTAAGGTTCTATAATTAATAGTTTCTGGTTTTTTTACTTCTCCATAAGACCATGATTTGATTTTTTCAGGACTTGCAAGTCTTAGTTGAAATGCTTCAAAATCTCTAGGTCTTGCATCTTCTTTAATTTCTATTACTTTAAATTTACTCATTATCTTCATCCTTATCAAAAATCTCAACATCTAAAGCAAGAGATTTAAGCTCATTGGTTAATACAAAAAATGTTTCAGGAATTCCTGTTGCTGGAACATTTTCACCTTTTGTCAATGCTTTATAAGCACTAAATCTACCTTCTACATCATCTGATTTTATGGTTAACATTTCTCTTAAAGTGTGAGCCGCTCCATAAGCTTCAAGTGCCCAAACTTCCATTTCTCCAAATCTTTGTCCCCCAAAGAGTGCTTTACCACCCACAGGTTGTTGGGTAACCAAGCTATAAGGTCCTGTACTTCTTGCATGAACTTTTTCATCAACCAAGTGATGGAGTTTTAGCATATACATACATCCTACATGAACACGCTCTGCAATTTTTTCCCCCGTGCGTCCATCATAAAGTTCTGTTTTGCCATCCATATCTATCTTAGCCATTTTAAAAAGCTTGCTAAATTCTTCTATATTTACACCTTCAAAAACAGGAGTAGAAAATTTAACTCCTTTACTCCAGTCTCTAGCATAGTTTAAAAGCTCTTCATCGCTTAAGCTTTTAATAAATTCTTTTTCGTTTGCAAGTCTTGGAATAGAACAAATTTCAAGCATTTTCGCTCTTAATTCTTTAAGAAAATCTTTTTGCTTTCTATCAAAAATTTCTTGAATTTGATCCCCAAGTCTAAGTCCAACTAAACCTAAATGACTTTCTAAAATTTGACCTATATTCATACGACTTGGAACGCCAAGTGGATTAAGCGCAATATCCACACTCTTACCATTTGGCAAATAAGGCATATCTACTTCAGGAACTATAGTTGAAACTATACCTTTATTTCCATGACGTCCTGCCATTTTATCACCGACTTTAAGCTTTCTTTTTGTAGCAATATAAACTTTAACAAGCTTAATTACCCCACTTGGTAAAATATCATCTTTTTCTAAAATTTCAAGCTTTTCATCGTGTTCTGCTTTTAATTTTTTCTTCTCATTTTGGAAATGATTTTTTAAATCATCGTATTCTTTTTGAATCTCTTTAGAATAAGCTTTAATCAAAGTTGTTAAAGTAAAACGATTGATTTTTTCAAGTTCGCTAATATCTGCAGTTTGTCCTTTTTTATAATTTTTATCTCCAATTTTTTGATCGCTATTTAAAGAGGCTTTGGAAAGAAGAGCACAAACACGAAGCATTTCTTCTCTATCCATCATCAAAAGTCTATCATGATGCTCTTTTTCTAAAGCCATTTTTTCTTTATCATAAGATTTTATTGCGCGATCATCTTTTTCATAGCCTTTTTTAGTGAAAATTTTAACATCCACAACAACACCCTCTAAAGAAGCGGTTGCATAAAGGGATTTATTCACAACATGTCCTGCTTTTTCTCCAAAAATCGCTCTTAAAAGTCTTTCTTCAGGAGTTGGTTTAACCTCACCTTTTGGAGAAACCTTACCCACCAAAATCATACCTGGTTTGATATGGGTACCAATTTTTGCAATACCGCTCTCATCAAGATGCGCAACATCTTCTTCTTTTACATTTGGAATATCTTTGGTAATTTCTTCTATACCGTCTTTTAGTTCTCTTGCTTCAATTTCTTTTTCATAAATGTGCACGCTTGTAAAAGTATCTTCACGAATAATTCTCTCACTTACAACTATAGCATCCTCATAGTTATAACCATTCCAAGGCATAAAAGCGATTAAAGCATTTTTACCTATAGCAAGTTCGCCTTGATCCATAGAAGGACCATCTGCGATAATTTGTCCTGCTTTTACTATATCACCTTTTTTAACAATAGGGTGTTGAATATAATTTGTATTTTGATTGGTTCTTAAATTTTTCTCCATAGTGTAATGGTCAATAAATGGACCTTTATCATCTTCACCTAAAATGAAAATGCTTTTATTATCCACTTTCTCAACCACACCGCCACGCTTTGCTTTAACAGCTTCCCAAGCATCACGCGCAATAATTTGTTCCATACCTGTTCCTACTATCGGAGCTGAAGCAGTAAGAAGTGGCACAGCTTGACGTTGCATGTTTGAACCCATTAGCGCTCTGTTTGCATCATCGTGCTCTAAAAACGGAATCAAAGAAGCTGCAACTCCAACAACCATACCTGAGCAAAGATCGATTAATTGCACTTCTTCGCGTCTTGCAAGTATAGTTTCACCATCTTGCCTAGCCTCAACAAATTCTTCTACTATATTGCCTTTAGCATCAACCTTAGTTGAAGCTGGTGCGATAAACAAGCCTTCTTCTTGTGTCGCTGTAAGATAAACAACTTCATTAGTCACTTTACCATTTACAACTTTTCTATATGGCGCTTCAACAAAGCCAAGTTCATTTACTTTTGCATAAGTAGAAAGAGTGTTAATCAAACCAATATTTTGACCTTCAGGTGTTTCAACTGGACAAATTCTACCATAATGTGTCGCGTGAACATCACGCACTTCAAAACCTGCTCTTTCTTTTACAAGTCCACCTTCACCAAGCGCTGACAAACGACGCTTATGAGTAACCTCGCTTAAAGGGTTGGTTTGATCCATAAATTGCGAAAGCTGACCTCCTGTAAAAAATTCAATGATAGTTGTAGTAATCATTTTAGGATTGATTAAATCATAAGGCATTACTTTATCAAGATCCGCATTTAAAGAAGTAAATTTATCTCTGATCGCCTTTTGCATTTTTGCAAGACCTAAATGAAGTTCATTAGCTAAAAGTTCACCTATAGAACGGATACGACGATTTCCTAAATGATCTCTATCATCAATATGTCCTTTACCATTTTTTACTTTAATTAAATATTTTGCAGTTTTAATAATATCTTCATTAGTCAAAACAGTAACATACTCAGGCACTTCAAGACCTAACTTATGGTTCATTTTCATACGACCTACCTTAGTAAGATCGTATCTTTCAGGATTGAAGAATAAATCATTTACAAAAGCCTTCGCTGCATCTTTTACCACAGGTTCACCTGGGCGCATAACTTTGTAAATTCTAATCGCAGCTAAATCATTTTCATCATCGATATTTTCACTTTGTTTAAGAAGTTTTAGAGTTTCTCCATCTTGAGCAAAGGAGTTAATAATCGCTGCATCAACGCCATTAGCCAAGTCATTTGCTATATCAAAACTTTTTTGCTCTTTAATCTTAGCAAGCTTACTCTCATCTAACAAAGTTAAAGAATCAAATAAAACCTCTCCACTTTCTTTATCAATAATAGGATTTGCTAAATAACGATTAAGTAAAATTTCTACAGGATATTCTATCCATTTTAAACCGTCTTTAATAAGCTGTTCTGCTTTTTTCTTTGTAAGTCTTTTTCCAGCTTGATGAACGATTTTTCCTTTTTCATCTTTAATATCATATTCTATTCTATCCATAAAATCATTTGGATTAAATTCTGTTAAAAATTTATCTTTTTTCACATGTATAGTCTGAATAGGATAAAACAACTTAATAATATCTTGTTTTTTATACCCTAAAGCTCTAAAAAGCATAGTTACAGGAACTTTTCTACGCTTATTGATTCTTACATACAAAACATCTTTGGCATCGTATTCAAAATAAAGCCACGAACCACGATCAGGAATAATTTGTGCTGTATAAACAAGCTTATTTGCAACCGTTGAACTTTCTTCTTCTTTAAAAATAACACCAGGACTTCTATGTAATTGATTTACAACCACCCTCTCAACCCCATTAATGATAAAAGATACACGATCTGTCATTAAAGGAATTTCGCGGATATAAATTTCTTGTTCTTTAATATCTTTTACGCCAACTTTTTCCCCTGTTTTTTCATCTTTTTCATGCAGAGTAAGACGGATTTTCATTTTTAAATTTACAGAATAAGTCAAACCTCTTTCCATGCATTCGCGAATGGTATATTTTGGCTTGCCTATTTCACTACTAACATATTCAAGACTCAATCTATTTTGCGGATCATGAATAGGAAAAATTGATTTAAAAACTTTTTCTATACCACTTTCACCATTATCAAGATTTAAAAAATAATCAAAACTCTTTTTTTGTAATTGTAGAAGATTTGGGATTTCTATTTGTTTTGAAATGTTTGAGAAGTCTACTCTTAAACGATTTCCTAATTTATTATCTAACATATCGCACATACCTCATGGTAAATTTTGTAAATTTAAAAAAGAAGACCTAAAAATTAGGTAAAAATAAAAAAAGAAGACTTGCCTTGGCAAATCTTCTTCTAACTTTAAAGCTTAAAATTACTTAAGTTCTACTTTAGCACCAGCTTCTTCAAGTTGTTTTTTAGCTTCCTCAGCTTCAGCTTTAGCCACACCCTCTTTTAGAGTTGAAGGAGTTTGCTCAACTGCATCTTTTGCTTCTTTAAGACCAAGGCCTGTAAGAGCACGAACGATTTTAATAACTTCAATCTTTTTAGCACCGCCATCAGTTAAAACGATATCAAATTCAGTTTTTTCTTCAGCAGCAGCTGCAGCACCACCAGCTGCAGCACCACCAGCTATCATTACAGGAGCAGCAGACACACCAAATTTTTCTTCAAACTCTTTTACAAGTTCTGATAACTCAAGAACACTTAAATTTGAAATATATTCTAATACATCTTCTTTAGAGATTGCCATTTTTTATCCTTTTATTTAATTTATTCAGATTCTTTTTTATTTTTAAGCGCATTTAAACCTATTGTGAAATTGGTAATTGGCGCATTCCAAACTTGCAAAAGCATAGCAAGCAACTCATTGCGTGAAGGCATTTTAGCAAGAGCTTTAACCTTAGCAACATCTGCAACTTCGCCTTCAATATGAGCTGTTTTGATTTCAAATTTATCGTTATTTTCTTCAAATTTAGCAGCTACTTTTGAAACACCTAGCTGATCTTCACCCCAAAGATAAATATTTGTATCTTTAAGAACTAGACCTGTTTTACCGGAATTGTTAAGAGCAATGTTAGCCAAAGTATTTTTAACAATTTGAACTTTTACATTGTTTTCTCTTGCATTATTTCTAAGCTCTTCTAGTTTTTTTGTGCTAAGACCTCTGTAATTACAAACTACAATAGCTTCACTAGCTTTAAAACCTTCTTCAAGTTTAGCAATAATCTCAACTTTTTCGCTTCTAGTCACATTTTCTCCTTTCCGATTGAGATTTCAAGTAGAGTGGAAATCCAATTAAGCTTACGCCTCGACTATCTTCAATCTAAAATAAACATCTCAAAAAATCAAAAATTTTTTCAAATGTTTATTTTAAAACAAAAGAGTTGCAAAAAAGCAACTCTTATTTCATATCAAGCAATTCTTGTGTTTCAAGCTTTACAGAAGGGCTCATTGTCAAAGATAAAGCCGCATTTTTAATATATCTACCTTTAGCTGCAGCAGGTTTATGTTTGTTAATTGCCTTTACAAAAGTGCTAACATTATCCCATAATTGTTCTTTGGAAAAACTTACTTTACCAAGACCTGCATGGATATTTCCTTGCTTATCAACACGGAAATTTACCTGACCACTTTTTGCATTATTAACTGCTTGAGCAACATCCATAGTCACTGTTCCAGTTTTAGGATTTGGCATTAAACCTTTTGGCCCTAAAATTCTACCAACTTTACCAACAAGTCCCATTAAATTTGGAGTAGCAATCAAAACATCAAAATTCATATTACCTTTTTGAATTTCTTCTACTAAATCATCGCTACCCACAATATCTGCACCAGCATTTTTTGCTTCATCAGCTTTTGCGTCTTTTGCAATTACAGCAACACGAACTTTTTTACCCGTTCCAGCAGGTAAAACGACAGATCCTCTTACCATTTGATCTGCATGTCTTGGATCAACATTAAGTTTTAAAGCAATTTCTACAGTCTCATCAAATTTAGCAGACTTTAAAGTCTTTATTGTATCAATTGCATCGCTTAAAGCATACTCTTTATTTGAATCAATTTTTTGTGATAATTCTTTTAATCTTTTTGCTATCTTAGCCATTTATTTTCTCCGCATTTTAAAGTGCTACCGCCTTTTACCTTGGCGGTGAAAGGATTAATCTACGATTTCAACACCCATAGAACGAGCTGAACCTGCAATAATTTTAGCAGCTTGATCTCTATCTTTAGTATTTAAATCTGCAATTTTCTTATCTACTATTTCTAAAACTTGAGCACGAGTTAACTTACCCACCTTATTTTTAAGTGGATTATCCGTACCTTTAGAAATTCCAGCTGCTTTTTTGATCAAATCCGTAGCTGGCGGTTGTTTTGTAATAAAAGTAAAACTTTTATCTGCATAAACAGTGATAACAACAGGGATATTAAAACCTGCCATATCTTTTGTTCTTTCATTAAAAGCCTTACAAAACTCCATAATATTAACACCTTGCTGACCCAAAGCAGGACCAACAGGTGGTGATGGGTTTGCTTTTGTGGCAGCAATTTGCAATTTAATTTCGCCTACGACTTTTTTAGCCATAACAAATCTCCTTATTTGATATAAATTAAATTATTTTCTCAACTTGAGAATATAAGATCTCCACTGGAGTTGAACGTCCAAAAATAGAAACATTTAATTTTAATAAACCACGAACCATATCATACTCTTCTACAATTGCAGTAAAGTTTGCAAATGGCCCTTCTGTGATTCTCACATTTTCCCCTTCTTCAAAAGAAATCTTTGGTTTAGGCGCTGCACGATTGTGAACTTTTTCCAAAATCAAATTAATATCTTTTTCTGTTAAAGGGGTTGGCTTTTTGGATTCTCCAATAAAACGACCAACCTTTGGAAGAGATTGAATGCGATGCCAAAGCTCTGTATTTAAATCAAGAAGTGCAAAAACATATCCTGAATACAAACTTCTTTCGCTAATCTTCTCCTTTCCATTCTTAAATTCAATAACATCTTCAGTTGGAACAACAATTTCTTTAAGTTGTTCTTCAATTCCGTTATCTTTTACTAAATTTTCAATGGCTCTTTTAACTGCCATTTCACTGCCAGCATAAGTTTGAATTGCATACCATTTATGAGTACTCATTTACTCTCCTTATACGATCGCAGAAACAATAGAGGACATAAGCCAATCCACTAACGCCAAAAACAAAGAAATCACCGCAACAACCACAAAAACTGTAATATAGGCATTTCTTACCTGTTCTTTTAAAGGAAAAATTACTTTCCTTAATTCGGCTTTTGATAATTTAAAATAAGTTATTAATTTTTCCATTTATTTAAACCTTAATTATGGCAGGGCAAGAGGGATTCGAACCCCCAACCATCGGATTTGGAATCCGGCGCTCTACCGTTGGAGCTATTGCCCTAAGGGCGCAAGCTTAACTTTTTAGCTTAACTTCTTTGTGAAGTGTATGTTTTTTTAATCTTGGGCAATATTTTTTTAATTCTAATTTTTCAGTAGTATTTTTACTATTTTTATAGGTGCTATAATTAATATCACCACATTCTTCACACTTTAAACCAACTTTAATTCTCATTTCAATTTTCCTTAAAAAATTAAAGCCAAGCTTTTAACTTGGCTTTATTAAATTATTTAATAATTTTAGAAACAACACCTGAACCAACAGTTTTACCACCTTCACGAATAGCAAAACGGGTTCCTTCTTCAAGTGCTACTGGAGCGATCAAGCTTACAGTAATTCTCACATTTTCACCTGGCATAACCATTTCAACACCATCAGCTAATTTAATCGAACCTGTAACATCAGTTGTTCTTACATAAAACTGTGGTCTATAGTTGTTAAAGAATGGAGTATGTCTACCACCTTCATCTTTATTTAAGATATAAACTTCAGCTTCGAAGTCAGTGTGTGGAGTAATTGATTTTGGTTTAGCAAGAACCATACCACGGATAACTTCTTCTTTTTTAGTACCACGAAGAAGAACACCTACGTTATCTCCTGCTTCGCCTTGATCCATTTCTTTTCTGAACATTTCAACACCTGTTACAGTTGTTGTTTGAGTATCTTTAATACCAACGATTTCGATAGTATCACCTACTTTTACAACACCTTTTTCAATTCTACCTGTAACAACAGTACCACGACCTGAAATTGAGAAAACGTCTTCAATTGGCATCAAGAAGTCTTTTTCAGTATCACGAGTTGGAGTTGGAATATAGCTATCAACTGCAGCCATAAGATCCATAATTTTTGCTGACCATTCACCATCTTGTCCAGCTTTAGCTTCTTCAAGAGCTTTTAAAGCAGAACCAGAAATAATAGGTGTATCATCGCCTGGGAAATCATAAGAGCTTAATAATTCTCTAATTTCCATTTCAACTAACTCTAAAAGTTCAGCATCATCAACCATATCTGCTTTATTCATAAAAACAACAATATATGGAACGCCTACTTGACGAGAAAGAAGAATGTGCTCTCTAGTTTGTGGCATAGGGCCATCTGCAGCAGAAACAACCAAGATCGCTCCATCCATTTGTGCAGCACCTGTAATCATGTTTTTAACATAATCTGCGTGACCTGGGCAGTCAACGTGTGCATAGTGACGATTGTCTGTTTCATATTCAATATGAGAAGTAGCAATAGTAATACCACGCTCTTTTTCTTCTGGAGCATTATCGATATTATCATAATCTTTAAGCTCTGCTAAACCTCTTCTAGAAAGAACAGCAGAAATAGCAGCTGTTAAAGTAGTTTTACCATGGTCAACATGACCAATAGTACCAATATTTACGTGTGGCTTATTACGTGAAAATTTTTCTTTAGCCATTTTTTTCCTCCGTATAAAAAATAAATTGAGCAAAGCAAGTCTTATATCTATATAATTTTTTCAATTCATGGAGCTCATAGCGGGAATTGAACCCGCGACCTCTCCCTTACCAAGGGAGTGCTCTACCTCTGAGCCATACGAGCGCTCAGAAAAATTATACACAATAACAGACAACAAAAACTCTTTGGGATATATACTGTAAGTTAAAGGTTTTAAAATACAGCTCCCAGTTCTTTTAAATTATTGGAGCGGGAAACGGGACTCGAACCCGCGACCCTCAGCTTGGAAGGCTGATGCTCTAGCCAACTGAGCTACTCCCGCAAAGCATGGTGGTGAGTCGTGGATTCGAACCACGGAAGGCGAAAGCCAGCAGATTTACAGTCTGCCCTCGTTGGCCACTTGAGTAACTCACCATAAAAATATTGCTTTTTCAATATTCTGGTCAAACACTGCTAAAAATAAATGGAGCTGGTTAAGGGACTTGAACCCCCGACCTGCTGCTTACAAGGCAGCTGCTCTACCAACTGAGCTAAACCAGCAAAAATAAAAGTAAGATTATAACTCAAAAAAAAAATTTTGTCAAGACTTTTTTAGTTTTTCTATAAAATTTTAGTCTTGTAAATTTTATTATCATAAACCAATATTATTTTTATCTATTTGTGATAATCAAATAAATTTAAAAATTTCTTTGCTCTTTCGCTTTTTGGATTTTTAAAAAAACTTTTAGGATCATTTTCTTCGATGATTTTTCCTTCATCCATAAAAATAATTTTATCTGCTACAGCTTTAGCAAAACCCATTTCATGAGTAACAATAAGCATAGTCATACCCTCTTTTGCAAGATTTAACATCACTTCTAAAACTTCTCTGACAATCTCAGGATCCAGCGCTGCTGTAACCTCATCAAAAAGCATTAACTCAGGATTCATGCATAAACTTCTTACTATAGCAATTCTTTGTTTTTGTCCTCCGCTAAGTTCTCTTGGATAAGCATGAATTTTATGCAAAAGCCCCACCTTTTCAAGCCAAATTTTAGCCTCTTGTAAAACCTCATCTTTCTTTCTTTTTTGCACTTTCATAGGCCCTAAAAGTATATTTTCTTCAACACTTAAATGCTCAAAAAGCTCATAAGATTGAAAAACCATACCAACTTTTTGACGCATTCTTGGCCATTCTTTGAAATCTTTATCTATTTTTTCATTGTCAATATAAATATTACCACTTGCAATCTCTTCAAGCCCATTAATACAACGCAAAAGCGTAGATTTTCCGCACCCACTAGGACCCAAAATCACCACAACTTCCTTATCCTTAACTTCTAAATTAATATCTTTTAAAGCATGATGCGAACCATAATACTTTTGTAAATTTTCTATTTTTAGTATACTCATTTTAGCTCCATTTTTTCTCTAATTTTCTTGAATATAAAGTGATAGGATAACAAAGTATAAAAAAGATAAAAAAAATCAAACCATAAATAATAAAAGGTGCAAAATCATTTCTATTATGAAATTCTATAATTTGTTGCCCTACTTTTACAAGCTCTACCGCGCCGATTAAATAAGCAAAGGTTGTACTTTTGATCATGCGAGTAAGTAAATTCATGCTCATAGGAGTTAAACGACGCATAGCTTGTGGAATAATAACATAAGCAAAACTTTGCACCGTATTTAAACCTAAAGATGATGCACTTTCATACTGATGTTTTGGAATACTCTGCAAGGAAACACGCACCAAATCCATCATCTCAAAACAACCCCAAATGCTAAAAACAATAATAGCTGCACTTACAGAACTCAAATCCCACCCAAACCATCTAGGAAAACCAAAATACACCACAAAAAGCCATACTAAAAGTGGCATAACACGCACAAATTCTAAACCCAAACGACAAAAAGCATAGATATAGGTATTTTTAAAACTCATTAAAATTCCTAAAAATAACCCACCTATCGAAGTAATAATAATGCTGATAAATGAAATTTCAAGAGTGACAAAAAGCCCTTGCCAGAGTCTTAAAAGCGTATCGGTATTTAAAAGTTCAAGCATAAAGCAACCTTTTTTCAAACTTTAGCAAAATAAAAGACAAAGGCAAAATAATGCACAAATATCCCATAAACAACAAAAACAATAGCTCATCTGTCTTATAAGTTAAGGAATTTAAACTCTTCATTAAATTTACCAAATCTGGCAAGGCAATAATGCTAACAACTGAAGTTTCTTTGATTAAAAATATAATATTAGCACTAATACTTGGCATAGAAATAGCCAAAGCTTGCGGCAAAATCACATAACGCAAATTTCCAAATTTTGAAAAACCCAAAGAAAGTCCTGCTTCAAACTGCTGTTTTCTTATGGCTTCAAATCCCGCCCTTAAACTCTCAGCCATATAAGAACCCCCTAAAAAACTAAGTCCTACTATAGCACAAGCAAAAGAAGGTCTTAAAGTTTCTTCTACGCTTAAACAAATTAAATTGAGCGGTGGAATTTGCTCTAAATGTATATTAAATTTAGGCAAAGCATAATATAAGAAAAAAAGTTGAATTAATAAAGGCGTATTTCTTGAAAACTCTATATAAAGCTTGCAAATATTTTCTAAAATTTTTATTTTAAAATAACTCATTAAAATGCAAAACAAGCCTATTATTAAAGAAAAAATAATTCCAAAAAAGCTTAGTTTTATCGTAAGCCAAGCAGCTGTTAAAAAAGCGGGAGCTTGAGCTAATATAAAATCAAAATCCATTCTCTACCTTAAATTTTACCAAAGTTCTTTTATAATCACACCTTTATTTAAAATTTCAATTTTACCTTTTTTTGTATCAATAAGTTCTGAAATTTTAAGCTCTTTTAACACTCGAGATAAAGATTGCGCTCTAACATTTAAATCAATTGCAATTTGTTTTTGTGAAATTGTATCTAATTTTTTTTCATTTTCCAAAAGATACTTTAACAATCTCGTTCTTAAATCTAATGCATTTTGAGATAATTTCTTTTCTAAAATTTTGATTTTATCAAAAAGTGAGCTGATAAGTAAAAAATTGAATTCTTTATTTTCACTGCATAAATTTTGAAAATTAATAAAATCAATTTCCAAAATTTCTCCATCTTCTTCAAAGATGGCATTAGCAGGATAATTTAATTTTTTAAAAGCAGGCATTTCTGCTATAAAATTTGGAGGATTAAAATAATGCAAAGTAATTTCTTTATCACTTGATGTACTTTTATAAATGCGTATTTTTCCCTTGAGTAAAATAAAAAATTTTTTAGCCTCTTCGCCTTCATAAAATAAAATACTATTTTTTTGAAATTTTTTTAATTTTCCTACACTAGATAAAAGTTCTAAATAATCTTTCATTATATAATATTTTCCATTCTTAACTTATGTTAAATTTAATTTATCTTATTTTTGCTATATTAACGCCATAAAATTAACATTCAAGAAAGGCTTATATGAAATTTGAAACAATTAATCAAGAAAGCATAGCAAAACTCATGGAAATATTTTATGAAAAAGTTAGAAAAGATAAGGATTTAGGTCCTATTTTTAACAATGCTATTGGAACAAGTGATGAAGAGTGGAAAGAACATAAAGCAAAAATAGGAAATTTTTGGGCAGGCATGCTTTTAGGCGAAGGTGATTATAATGGGCAACCCTTAAAAAAGCATCTAGATCTACCTCCTTTTCCTCAAGAATTTTTTGAAGTTTGGCTAGGACTTTTTGAAGAAAGTTTAAATATAGTTTATAATGAAGAAATGAAAACAGTTATTTTACAGCGTGCACAAATGATAGCTTCACATTTTCAAAATATGCTTTATAAGTATGGTGGACATTAATTTGGCATTTTTTTTGCCAAATCTTTTTTTACCTTTTCTAAAATCTCCTCATCCTTAGAAAAATCAAAAAATTTAAACTCATTTCCATGTTGCATAAAACCATCGAGCAAATCTCCACTCAAACGGTTTTTAAGATCAAGCTCTGCTATTTTAAACCCATCTAAAGTGCTAGCAAATTCTTTTAAACGACTTGGAATTTCTTTAAGTTTAGTATAAAGATAACAAGTGCTTTTAAGCCCTACACGACCTACACGACCACGAAGTTGATGCAAGGTAGCAAGTCCTAAACGTTCCGCTCCTACAATCACTATCATACTCAATCTTGGCAAAGAAATGCCCACTTCCACCACTGTAGTGCTTAGTAAAATATTTCCCTCATCTCTAAAACGCTCTAAAATTTCATCTTTTTGTTTATCTTTCCCATGAGTTACAAAAACTTTTTCATAGTGACTCTGCCAATATTCTTTAGCCTGCTCTAAAGAAAGATAAGGAATATTATCACTAGCACTCACTAAGGGATAAATAATGATAATTTGATGATTTTTAGCGATTTCTTCTTTAATCTTCTCGCTAAGCTTAGAAAAGTCTTCATTTTGTATACAATAAGTTGTGATATCTTTTTTAAAAGGCATTTGTTTAATGAAACTAAAATTTAAAAGTTCAGATTGTATCATGCTTAAGGTTCTTGGAATAGGCGTAGCCGAAAACTGTATAAAATGAGGGGCAAATTCTTGTTTACTTAAAGAATAAATTTTCTCACGCTGAGCCGAGCCGAAACGATGTTGTTCATCTATCATTACAAGTACGGCATTATGGCTTTCTAAATGAATTAAAGCATGAGTACCTATAATAAGATTTGCTTTTTGAATATTTTGTTCTAAATCTTTTTCTTTTTTACCCCCTTTAATAAACAAAATATTCATAAAATCAGGCAAAAATTTCTTAGCCTCTTCATAAAGCTGATGCGCTAAAATACTAGTAGGTGCCATCAAAATAGCTTGTTTAGGATAAACCATCAAAGCCGCACCAAGCAAAACCAAGGTTTTACCACACCCTACATCACCCATAATTACACGCCTTCTAGCTTCTTTTGAATGCAAATCTTTTTCTATATCTTTTAAGGCATTAAGCTGATCTTTAGTAAGAGAAAAAGGCAAATCTTTAAGCCAATTAGCTATGTTAAAAACATTGATTTGATGAGCTTTAAAATGTGTTTTTTTAGCTTTTAAACGCTTTAAAAAATTATATATTTCTATATATTTTAAATCTTTGCTAAAATTTTGCAAATTTTCAAACATAAAAAAACTTTTTTCATCATAAGCATGCAAATTTAAAAGAAAATGTATATATTTATCCCCTATGCCACTTTCTTGTAAATTTTCATAATTAAGATATTTATGTATAAAAGCAGCAATTTTTGCATCTTTTAAACCTAAAATTTGATACTTTGGACTAAAACCCTCAAAAGAAGTTAAAATTTTAGGATTGTTAAATTGCCAAGTGTGATTAAAACGCGAGAGTTTAGCATTAAAAATAAGCCCTTTTCCTACCTTACAAATCCCAAAATGCCAAGCTCTAGGATGAAAAAACACAAAAGAAATATTTTCTTGCCATTCTTCACAAAAACCTAAACCAAAAAGTTGATTTTTTCTTGAACTAACGCTTTTTATAGTGATTTTTTGGGTGCAAATTTCATTTTCTTTAGGATTTTTACTTGGATTTAAATTTTCAATTTTTTTAGGTAAAAGAAGCGCTAAATCAATAGCACTTTTAATTTTTAATTTTTTAAAAAATTCAAAATCACTTTCTTTAATTTTCATTTTGTATGCTTGCAAAACTTATATTTAAAAGCTCTTGATGTTTGTTAATATAAGCATTGATGGTTTCAAGTTTAACCTTTTCCATAAGTTTTAACTCTTCTTTATAATATCCCAAATTTAAACCTTGATAAAATTCATTAAAGGCCATAGATAAACGCTTGCTTAAGCCTTCATAACGCAAAGGAGTTGATCCTATGAGAAAATTTTTAGCTTGATCAAGTTCATTTTGAGTCATGCCATTTTTTATAAAATCTTCAAAAAGCTCTTTTACGATTTTTTTAGCTTCTTTAGCGCTTTCATTTTTAGTTTGTAAATATCCAAAAACTCTAGAAAAAGACATATTCATATCAAGCATAGCATAAGCTGAGTATGCAAGACCTCTTTTAACACGAATTTCTTCCATAATCCTTGAACCAAACCCCCCTTGCCCTAGAACAAATAAAGCAATTTTTGCAAGATATAAATCCTTATCTTTAAAATCAGCAAAAAAAGGCGTAGCAAAATAAATATAAGCTTGTTCGCTTTCTGGGCGTATCAAAATTTCATCTTTAATGTTTTTGCTTAATTCATATTTTTTTGGAGTATTTTTTTTGCCTATTTGAAGTTTTGATAAGAGTTTTAAAAGATCTTCCTTGGCTTGTTTTTCTTCTAAATCTCCTCCTAAAATCACAACCAAATCACTAAGATGGATAAAATTTTTATAAAAATTTTGTAAATCTTTTAAAGATAAGATTTCTATACTTTTTTCATCTCCATCGTTTGAGCTTTGAAATTCTTTGCATTTAAAAATTTGAGCATTAAGTAAATTTTTTGCTAAATAATCAAAATCACTATTTTTACTCGCGAGCTCACCTAAGGCATTGATTTTTAATTTTTGCAAAATTTTTTCTTCTATTCTTGGTTTTAAAAGCAATTTTTCCAAGCTCTTTAAAGCAAAATCAAAATTTTCTTTTAAACAAGAAAGATTGATTTCCAAACTTTCAAAACCACTACTTGCCTCTAAATTTATCGCTCTAAATTCTAAATCCTTAAAAAATTTATCATCCACGCCTTCATTTAAAATACGTGAAAACATCTTAGCTAAGCCTGCTATTTCATCATAACTTCTAGCACAATTTCTAAAAACAAGCTTTAAAACAACAATAGGAAAATCAGAATTTTTTTCAAAAATAAAAGGGATTTTAATACCCCTACTCTCTAAATACTGCATTAAAACCTTTCTAAAATTTCATAAGCGGTATTGCGTTTAGCTGGATTTTCGCCTAAACTTCTAATCAGCCTTATCATCTCATCTTGATTCATTCTATAACTTGCTCCTGCAGCACTTACTACATTTTCTTCCATCATGGTTGAACCTAAATCATTGGCCCCAAATTTTAAAGCAAGTTGACCTATAAGCGAGCCTTGAGTTACCCAAGAACTTTGTAAATTTTTAAAATTATCTAAATAAAGTCTTGCTAAAGCTAAAAGTCTTAAATACTTGTTAGAACTTTGTTTCATAATCTCTGGATGTTTTTGGATTAAAGCAGTATTATCACTTTGAAAGCTCCATAAAATAAAAGCTCTAAATCCCCCTGTTTCATCTTGCAATTTTCTCAAATGCTCAAAATGATCGATGATTTCTTCATCATTTTCAACCGTTCCAAACATCATAGTAGCTGTACTTTTCATGCCGATTTTATGAGCTTGGCGATGTACTTCTAACCAAGTAGCTGTATCACATTTATTGGGTGCGATAATATCACGCACCCTATCGCTTAGCACCTCAGCACCTGCTCCTGGTATAGAAAATAAACCTTTAGCTTGTAGTCTTTGAAGTACTTCAGTAATTGAAATTTTAGATGCCTTTGCGATATAAGCGATCTCAACCGCTGAAAAACCATGTACAGTGATATTTGGATAATGTTCTTTTATCCAAGAAACTAATTCTTCATACCATTCTATTTTTAACTTTGGGTGCACCCCGCCTTGAAAAAGAATTTGCGTACCCCCAATAGCTTCAAGCTCCTCTATCTTCTTGCCTATCTCCTCAAAGCTTGAAATATAAGCATCATCTTCTTTATGATGGCGATAAAAAGCACAAAAAGAACAATCAATACAACAAACATTGGTATAATTAATATTTCTATCTACAACAAAAGTGGTGATTTTTTCAGGATGAAGTTCTAATTTTCTTTTATAAGCCATTTCTCCAAGTTCAGTTAAACTCGCATGATGTAATAAATCTAAAGCTTCTTTTTTATCCAGTCTTTTCAAAATTTTTCCTTGTTTTTTTACATAATTAAAATAATTATAGCATTTAAAATATAAATTATGCTATAGTTTCGCTTATGAATTACATTGAACTATTAAAAAATAATAAAAATATCAGAATATTGGCTTCGGTTCAGTTTATAGTATATTTTGGAGCATGGTTTTCTCAAACGGGAGTTTTTACCCTTTTAGTCGAGCTTAATGCTCCTACTTGGGCAACAGCTACAAGTGCTATGCTTGCTTTTTTACCTGGAGTTTTGCTTGCTCCTATTAATGGGGTTATAGTAGAGAAAAATAAACCTAAAAAACTTTTACTCAGTATGATTAGCATAGAATTAATTTCTATTTTTTGTCTTATTTTTGTCACAAGTCTTAGTATGCTTTGGCTTTTGTTTATTTTAATTTTCATAAGACTTTGTGTTGCTTCGATTTATTTTCAAGCTGAAATGAGTTTATTGGCCAAAATTTTAACCCCTCAAGAACTTAAACTCGCTAATGAAATGCACAGTGTCATTTGGGCGATTTCTTATACAGCAGGTATGGCAAGTGCGGG
Organism: Campylobacter sp. BCW_6461; assembly: GCF_001762735.1. Classification (NCBI taxonomy): domain Bacteria; kingdom Pseudomonadati; phylum Campylobacterota; class Epsilonproteobacteria; order Campylobacterales; family Campylobacteraceae; genus Campylobacter; species Campylobacter sp. BCW_6461. The sequence continues at coordinate 316,160 of NZ_MJXJ01000023.1, forward strand.
AATTTTTATTTATTTTCTAGGAGTTAAAACCGCTTTTTTATTTGACTGTATGCTTATACTCATAGGCATTTCTTTTTTAGTAAGATTAAGCATTCCTGATTTTCATCACAAAACACAAAGTCGCTTTTTTACTATGATAAAAGAAGGATTTTTCTATGTTTTAAATAATAAAATAATTTTTCATCTTATCTTGCTTCACGCTTTTATAGGTTTAACTGCTTATGAAACCTTGGTTACGCTTTTAGCACAACATCAATACAAAGAAGTTTTATCTGCTGCTTTAGTAATAGGGTTTTTAAATGCGGTACGTGCTTGTTCTTTAGCTATAGGGCCTATGGTTTTAAGCAAATTTATTAATAATAAAAATTTATTTTATATGTATCTTGGTCAAGGCTTGGGTATTATACTTTGGGCTTTAACTCAATTTAATTTTTATATTTCTTTTTTAGGTTTAATTGGTGCAGGTTTTTTTACCTCAGCGCTTTGGGCTTATACCTACACCATGATACAAAAAAATGCTGACAAAGAATATCATGGTAGAGTGATCGCTTATACAGATATGATTTATCTTAGTTTTAGCGCTATTATTTCAATGCTTATGGGCTTTTTATTTGAAATAGGCTTGAGTTTAAAACTGATTACAGGTTTATTGGGTATGATTTTTATCTTTGCGGCATTTTATTGGAAGTGGTTTTATAAAAAATATTTGTGAAAATTCACAAATATTTTAAATTTTAAACAAATCTTGAAGATTTTTCATTGCTTCTTCATTGCTGATGGCATTATTTAGCTGCGATGAGCTTAATTCATTGAGCTCTATTTCATAACCACTTAACATAGAAGCAAGGCGAATATTAATACCATTTTTTCCTATAGCTTTGCTTTTTTGTTCGCTATTTAAACTTACAATAGCTTTTTTATCTTCAATTTTTACAGAATTTACAATAGCAGGAGCCAAGGCACGAGAAATTAAAATTTCACTCTCATTTGTAAATTCTATACAATCAATATTTTCATTATGAAGCTCTTTGCTTACCGCATTAATTCTTACACCTTTAACACCTACTGTAGCTCCTACAGGATCGATATTTGCTCCATTGGCCTGAAGAATGATTTTTGCTCTTTCACCTGGAATTCTAGCACATCCTATAATATTGACATAACCATCTTTGATTTCTGGAACCTCAGCTTCAAGTAAACATTCTAAAAATTTAGGACTTGTACGACTAAGCTCGATTTTAATACCTTTATCTGTATAAACACGGCGTATCACAGCTTTTACCACATCACCTATTTTAAATTTTTCCCCTTTAATGCGATTTTTTCTCGGTAAAAAAGCTCTTAATTCATCTATTTCAATAAAAGTATTTTCTTCATTATCCACTCTAACAACTGTACCAAAAACCATTTGCCCTACTTTGTTTTTATATTTTTCAAAAATAGTTTGTTCTAATAATTTTTGTATATGATATTCAAGTTCTTTATGCAAGGTATTTACCGCAGTTCTTCCTAAATTTTCCAAAGAACATTCATAGGTTAATTCATCTCCTATTTCAACATCTGGAGCTTCTGATTTTGCCTTACTTAACGCGATAAAACTCTCACTTTTATTTTGCAATCTCTCGTCATTATCTGCTACTATGGTAATTTTTTGATAAAGATTTAAATTTTTAGGATCCACAAAAAACTCATATTCTTGTCCATAAATTCTTTTTGCAGTATTGATTAAAGCGGTAGCTACCTTTTCTCTTACATTCTCTAAGTTTAAATTTTTTTCATTAGCAATAGATTCGATAATATCTGCTATCTTTTCCATATCTTATAAAACCTTTTTTTGTGGGAAATTTAAAAATGTAGATAAAAATTATATCCTTAATAAGTTTAATTAAAAGTAAAATTTGCTAAAATTATAGATTAAAATGAAAATTCTTAAGGATTTAGCTATGGAATTAAAATTGGCAAGAACTTTGATTAATGAAAAACCTAAAAATATTAGCCTAGAAAAAATCGAAGAGGCTATAGAAAAAGAAGGACAAAAGTTTTTTTATTTTGATAAAGATAATACACACAAACAACTCATTGCCCTTGTAAATCATTTTGAAAAAAAAGGAGTAAGCATTTATCATAGAACCGTAAAATACGGACTTGATGATAATGATTTTATGTATGAGGTACATATTCTTTGAGTGCTAAAAAACTTTTTATCCAAACTTTAGGTTGTGCGATGAATGTTAGAGATTCTGAGCATATGATCGCAGAATTAACACAAAAAGAAAATTACGCACTAACAGAAGATATCAAAGAAGCAGATCTTATTCTTATCAATACCTGTTCAGTGCGTGAAAAACCTGTGCATAAACTTTTCTCAGAAGTAGGTGGTTTTGAAAAAGTTAAAAAAGAAGGTGCTAAAATAGGAGTTTGTGGATGTACTGCATCGCATTTGGGAAATGAAATTTTCAAACGTGCTCCTTATGTGGATTTTGTTCTAGGAGCAAGAAATATTTCCAAAATCACTCAAGCTATAAAAACTCCAAAATTTATGGGCGTGGACATAGACTATGATGAAAGTGAATTTGCTTTTGCAGATTTTAGAAATAGTATTTATAAATCCTATATTAATATCTCCATAGGTTGTGATAAACACTGCACTTATTGTATAGTGCCACATACTAGAGGAGATGAAATTTCCATACCTTTTAACATTATCTACAAAGAAGCTCAAAAAGCTGTTGAAAAAGGTGCTAAAGAGATTTTTTTGCTAGGACAAAATGTCAATAACTACGGCAAAAGATTTAGAAACGAGCATAAAAAAATGGACTTTTCAGATCTTTTAGAAGAACTTAGCACCATAGAAGATTTAGAACGCATTCGCTTTACAAGTCCACATCCTTTGCATATGGATGATAAATTTTTAGAAGTTTTTGCCAATAATCCAAAAGTTTGCAAATCCATGCACATGCCTTTACAAAGCGGCTCAAGTGAAATTTTAAAAGCTATGAAGCGTGGCTATACTAAAGAATGGTATTTAAATAGAGCTTTAAAACTTAGAGAACTTTGTCCAAATGTTAGCATTTCTACAGACATTATTGTAGCTTTTCCAGGGGAAAGTGAAAAAGATTTTGAAGAAACTATGGATGTTTTGGAAAAAGTGCGTTTTGAACAAATTTTTTCTTTTAAATACTCCAAACGCCCTTTAACAAAAGCCGCAACCATGCCTAATCAAATCGATGAAGAAACAGCTTCAAGAAGACTTAGCACCTTACAAAATCGTCATAGTGAAATTTTAGATGAAATTGTAAAAAAACAAGAAAATAAAACTTTTAAAGTTTTATTTGAAGAATTAAGAGCAGGCAATAGCATTGCTGGAAGAACAGATAATAATTTTTTAGTTCAAGTTGAAGGTAGCGAAGAACTTTTAGGGCAATTTAAAGAAGTAAAAATAACTAATGCAAAGCGTATGGTTTTATATGGGGAAATCGTTTAAAATCCATTGCTTAACATATATAATTTTCATCTTGCAATGGCTTATTTTTTTAAGCTGTAAAAAGCACTATAAAGGTGAAAAAGTTGACCGTAAAGCTGGTGTGATACTTTTTTGGCATGGAAAATTAGCACTCATGCCTTTTGCGTTTAGACATTATAGACAAAAAAATAAAAAAGCCTATGTCATGATCTCCCACCATAAAGATGGAGAACAAATTGCAAAAATCATCAAGCTTTTCGGTCTTGATACTGTAAGAGGAAGTACTTCAAGGGGTGCTAGCAGTGCACTTAGAGCTGCATTTAAAGTTTTAGAACAAAATGACGATATAGTTATCACGCCCGATGGTCCACGAGGGCCTTATCATAGTATTTCAGATGGTTCTATCATTTTGGCTCAAAAAAAAGAACTAAAGATAAGAATTTTAAACTATGAAGCAAATCGTTTTTGGAAATTTAAAAGTTGGGATAAGATGATCTTGCCAAAACCTTTTAGTAAGATTACTTATAGTCTAAGTGAACCTTTGGATATTTTATCTTTAGATAAAGAAAAAGCTAAAGAATTTCTAATGAAACAATTTGATAAAATTAGCTTAGCTGATCAATTTAAGGAATGAAATGTTATTTTTACTTAAAAAAATATTTCCACAACTTTTTATTAGTATTATTTTAGAAGATAAAAAAAATATTGTAAAAGCTTCTATTTATAGAGGAAATAAACTAATCAGTAGCAATGAAAAAACTTTTGATAAAAGCGAAAATTTACTAGAATACATAAAAAATTTAAGCAGGCATTTCTTATTTTACCACACTGCTTTATTTTTAGATGCCAAAGAACAAGGATTAATACCTAGTACAAATATTCAAGATTGTGAGCATTTTAATATAGGAAAAATCAGCTTACAGCATATTTTGTTTAATAATGCCCTTGTTTATACGGCTACCGAACATGTGGAATATTATAGCGAGCTTTTTGAAGAATATAGAGGTTTAGATTTTTTATATTCCCCTTTTGCTCTTCTTTACTACAATATACAAAAAGAAAAACAGCCTGATGATCAAATTTTACTTTATGGATTTAAGCAAGGACATCTTTTGGCAATTATTGTTGCTAAAGGCAATACTATTTTATACGGTGATTTTAAAATATTTGAGCAAGAATTAGGTTTAGAGCTTGAACTTCCATCAGAAGATAATCAAGAAATTGAAAACAACAACAATGATACTGAAGTTACCCTAGATAACTTCAATGAAGCCTTAAATAATAAATTTGATCTACTTGATCAAGAAAATAATCTTGAAACTTTGAATAATAATGATAATTTTAATCTTGATGAATTAAATCAATTTAGCAATGATATGGAACTATGCCGTTATATTATTACGAGCATTGAAAAATTTTATAATGATGATAAATATGCTGGGGTATTTATCAATGGTATTTTATTATATAGTGAATCAGATATTAACATAAGTGCTATTGATTTTTTAGAAAGTGAAACTTTTTTAGAGATAAAAACGAAACAAATCAACACCTTAGATCTTATGATAGAATTGATGCAAAAGGAGCTTAAATGACTTATAGCTTCATACAGCCAAGAAAAAAACCTATTTTCACACTCTTTGATAAAATTTGGCTAGGACTTTTTGGTTTTAGTATATTATTTATCTTGCTAGTATATTTTACATATACAATAAAAATTGCATTAATCAATAGCTCTATCGATAATGAAAAACAACAAGTTATAGTGCTTCAAAATCAAACTAAGCAAAATGAAATGCTTTATGAAATTTTATTTGATCAAAGCCAAATAGCGAAAAATTTTAACACTCAAAATCAAATTGTTAAAGAAAGCTTAAGAAATCTATTTGATATTATTGTAAAAACTGATAATATTACTCTTGAAAGTGTTGAACAAGACGAATATTCCTTAAAACTTATCGGAGTCACTCCTACAAGAGAAATGTTTACTCTACTTTTAGAAACCCCTTTAAAAAGCATCTTTGATCAAAGCTATACAATCTATTATCGCTTAGATAATGGGTGGTATCGTTTTGTTAGTATTAGTAAACAAATTCCAGGAGTTGCAGATGAAAGATAAAAGTCTAGAAGAAATTGATTTATTAAAGCTTATCATTTGCGCGTTAAGTTTTATAAGCGTTTGCACAGCCTTGATCTTATTTTTACTTTTACCGACATTAAAAAATTATAAACAAGCAAATCTTAGAGAAAATTCACAACTTGCTATCTTAAAAGCCGCTAAATTAAAATTTGACTTTAGTGAAGATAAAATATCAACTCTAAGAAGCGAAAACAACAAAAGTTTAGAGCAATTTGAGCAAAATTTTAATATAGGAAATTTTGATATTTTTTTACAAAAATATTTTCAAAATGTAAAAATTCAAGAAACTAAGCCCGAAAAACAAGAAAAATATCTAAAAAACCGCTTAGCCATTAAAGCGACAATGAACAATCCTAGAAGGCTTTATGATTTTATTGATGCTCTAAAAAACTATAATAACTTAATCAAGCTTGATTATCCACTTAATCTTAAAGCAGGAGAGCAAGGTATCTCTATAGATCTTACTCTCAAAGTTTATTCAAGCTAAACTCACATCTTCGCCTTTTAAAATTTGATTCATAGTATTCATTGCACACATTTTTCCACACATGGAACATGAGTTTAAATCATCAGGGCGACGCTCATTAAACATTTTTTTAGCCTTTTCTCCATCAATAGCAAGTTTAAACATTTTCTCCCAATCTATCTCTTGTCTAGCCTTACTCATCTCATCATCTCTTGCTCTTTCTTTTGGAAGTTTAGCTATATCTCCCGCATGAGCTGCAATTTTAGTCGCAACTATACCCTCTCTAACATCTTCTAAATTTGGAAGTCTTAAGTGTTCAGCAGGTGTTACATAACACAGCATATCAGCACCGCTAGCTGCAGCCACAGCTCCTCCAATAGCACCACTAATATGATCATACCCTGCGCCAATATCTGTTACCAAAGGTCCTAAGACATAAAAAGGCGCTCCTTTGCATAAACGCTTTTCTAATTGCATATTTGCCTCTATTTCATTAATAGCCATATGCCCTGGACCTTCTATCATTACTTGAACCCCAACATCCCAAGCTCTTTGAGTAAGGAGTGACAATTCTATAAGCTCTGAAATTTGCGCCCCATCACTTGCATCGTGAGTAGAGCCAGGACGCAAAGCATCGCCCAAAGATAAAGTTACATCGTATTTTAAACAAATGTCAAGCAAATCATCATAATACTCAAAAAAAGGATTCTCAGCATCTTTCATCATCATCCAAGCATAAAGCACAGAGCCTCCTCTTGAAACTATATTTGTAAGTCTTTTACTTTGTTTAAAAATATGCGCTGCGCGAGAATTAATACCTGCATGAATTGTCATAAAATCAACCCCACTTTTAGCATGATGATATACAACATCTAAAAAGTCTTTAGCACCAATTTGTTTTAAATCTTTTTCTAAAAATCCTACCGCATCATATACAGGAACTGTTCCTATCATAGCTTTTGAAACATTAACAAGCTCGTCTCTAAAACGACTTGTTTTGCCATAATTGCTTAAGTCCATAATCGCTTCTATGTCAAATTTATGAGCAAGCTCTACTTTTTTCATTTCCTCGCTATAATCAACGCAATCATTTGAAACTCCTAAATTTACATTAACCTTAGTACGCAGTCCAAAACCTATACCATTTGGATCAAGACTTTTATGATTAATATTTGCAGGGATAATAATTTTACCGCAAGCAATATTTTCAAGCAAAAAATCTTTACTTAAATTTTCTTTTTGTGCAACAATCTGCATTTCTTTAGTAAAAATACCTTCTTTGGCATAATTCATTTGAGTTTTCATAAATTTATCCTTTAAAAAATTTGGATAAATGAAGGGTGAGTATAAATTTTTAAAGTATTGAAATTTATAAATCTTCCCGACGCTGGTATTATCCAGATCCGGTTCGGTCTAAGCTTTTAGCTTACTCTCAGCCTGTTACACAAGCTCCCGTCATTTATGTCTTAATTATACTCTTTAAATATTTATTTTTGCTTTATGCGTGGCAGTCTTTGTAAAATTTATAAGTTCTTCTGTAGTTTTTATATGATAGGGAAGTTTTCCAAGGCAATATTTAAAAATTTCAGCAGCTGCCAAAGCATCATCTAAAGCCCTATGATGCGTATTTTCCACGCCCAGAAATTCTTTCAAAACCTCTAGTTTATATTTTGGACTTTCTATACAACATTGTGCAAATTCTATAGTACAAATACGACGATTAAGTAAAATGCCAAAACCACACTCATTTAAAGCCTTAGAAATAAAACTATAATCAAAACGCACATTATGTGCTACAAAAATACTGTCTTTTAAAAAAAGCCTAAAATCACTTAAAACCTTTGTTAAACTTGGAGCATTTTCCACCATCTCATAAGTAATACCCGTAAGTTCGGTTATATTTTCTGGAATTTCTTTTACTTTAACAAAACTTTGAAAGCGTCCAATTTCTTTAGAATTTTGAATTTTTACTGCTCCAATTTCTAAAATTTCCCCCTTGCTTACACCGCCAGTACTTTCTATATCTACTATACAAAAAATTTCATCTTTAATTTTTGTTGTGCGTGTTTTAAGGATAAAAATATTATCTTTATTCAAAGTTAAGCCCAAACCCAAAAGCTCAAAAGTTTCCAAATCTAAATCAAAATTTTTTAATTCTTCAACTTTGGCAAACTCTTGCATCACCCAATCATAAGGCTTGCTTTGCTTGTTTAATATAGAAATAATCTGATCAATTTGCTGTAAACTCAAAATTCAAGCTTTAAAGATGAAATTGCAGTTTTATAATCATTAGAAGAAAAAATATAACTTCCAGCCACCAAAATATCAGCTCCGGATTCCTCTAAATCGCTAGCATTTAAACCATTAACACCACCATCAACCTCTATAAAAACTTTAGCATTTTTTTTATCAATCATTTGGCGTAATTCTTTGATTTTTTCATGTACCAAAGGTAAAAATTTTTGTCCACCAAATCCAGGATTAACACTCATTAAAAGCACCATATCTACAAATTCTAGCATGTGTTTAATAGAATCAATAGGAGTGTGTGGATTTAAAACAATAGCAGGATGGATTCCTTGACTTCTTATATATTCACAAAGCCTTATAGGATGAACTTCGCTTTCCATATGAAAAGAAATGAATTTTGGTTTCAAAGGGATAAAAAGATCTATAAATTTACTTACATCTTTAACCATCAAATGCACATCTAATGGCAACTTACTAATAGTTGAAATTTTTTCGATCACGCAAGGTCCGAAAGTCAAATTTGGAACAAAGTGTCCATCCATTACATCAATATGCAAAAGATCTGCACCTGCAGCTTCAATAGCTTTAACTTCTTCTTCTAATTTCAAAAAATTTGCAGACAATAAACTTGGAGCTACATACATGATCAAAACCTTAAACTATATATAAATGTGATAAATAATATTTTATCGACTTATATATTAAAAAAACTATAAATTATGGAATATTTTAAGCTTAATTTTGATAAAATCTCCATTTAAAAATTTTCATAAGGACAAAAAAATGGCAAGAGTATGTCAAATCACAGGCAAGGGTCCAATGGTGGGTAATAATGTCAGCCATGCTAACAATAAAACAAAAAGACGCTTTTTACCTAATCTCAGAACAGTTCGTGTAACTTTAGAAGATGGCACCACGAGAAAAATGAGAATTGCAGCTTCTACTCTAAGAACTCTAAAAAAACAAAATTCTAAATAATTTTGAGGATTTATTCCTCAATTTTAAAATTTCCAATTTAAAAATAAACTTTAACAAATCACTTATATAACACACATTTAAAAATTATTATTAATTTTATTATTTTTTAAGCTAAAAATATCTTTTAATAGTGTAAAATACCTTGTTAAATGAATTTTAAATTTCACTAATACAAGGAGAGTTTATGCTACATGAATATAGAGAATTAATGTCAGAGCTAAAAGGTAAAGATGCTCATTTTGATAAACTATTTGATCGTCATAATGAACTTGATGACATGATTAAAGATGCAGAAGAAGGTAGAACTTCTCTTAGCAGCATGGAAATTTCAACTTTAAAAAAAGAAAAGCTTCATGTAAAAGATGAACTTAGCCAATATCTAGCAAATTATAAAAAATAAGGCAAAACAATGTTTGGAAGTAAAATAAACCATTCTGATCTTCAAAAACTTGAAGAAGAAAATAAAAATCTTACACATAAAATTGAAAAATTTCAATCGGAAAATTTAGAATTAAAAAATAAAATTACATCATTAGAACAAGCGGCTTTAGAGTCTAAACTTAAAACAGATCTTTTAAATGTTTTATTAACTGGGGTTTTAAAAAATATTACTATTATTCAAGGCGATATGTTAGAAAATGTAAATAAGGCAGAAGTTATCTCTAGCTATTCTAAAACTTCTCTTGCTGAAATGGATGAACTTAACCATATTGCTAATTCTATCAATGCCTCTTTGGGAAATATTACAGAATCAGCCAATAAAACAAGAGATGTTGCAGGAACATTGCATAGAAGTGTAGATGAAATTACTAATGTAATTAATCTAATTAAAGATGTTTCCGATCAAACCAATCTTTTAGCTCTTAACGCTGCCATAGAAGCTGCACGCGCAGGTGAACATGGGCGTGGTTTTGCTGTTGTTGCCGATGAAGTAAGAAAACTAGCTGAAAAAACACAAAAAGCAACCACAGAAGTTGAAATGAATATCAACCTTCTAAAGCAAAATGCAAATGAAATGTATACTCAAAGTGAGCAAGTTGAAAAAATTTCTATAGATTCTAATGCTCATATTATGAGTTTTTCCGAAAAATTTACTCACTTAGTAAATGAAGCGCATTCTACTAATTCAAATGCAGTTGGTATCGCTTCAGAAGCTTTCGTATCTTTAGCAAAACTAGATCATATAGCTTTTAAATTAAATGGTTATAAAGAAATTTTTTCCAAATCAGGAAAGCAATTAGCCGATCATACATCTTGTCGCTTAGGAAAATGGCTTGCTAGCACAGGAAAAGAAAGATTTGGGCAAAATAAAAGCTTCTTAAAAATTAACGAGCCACATGAAAAAGTTCATGAAAATATGAATAATGCTATAACAATAGCAAATACAGAAGATATTAGCAAAGATATTACTCAACACAGCATAATTAATAAATGCGAAGTTGCTGAAAATGCATCGCTTGATCTTTTCAATGTATTTAAAGAAATGCTTGATGAGTCAGATCATTAAAATCCTAGGTTGAACCTTTTTAAGGTTTAACCTAAATAATCTTTAATTTTCCCCACTTTTCCTTTAAAAACCACATATAAGCAAAATCAAGCAAAGGCGTTCTTATCATATTTTTACATTTTTTTTCAAAATCCTGTACCTTAACATAAACAGCTTCAATCTCTTCATCATCAACTCCACCTCCAGAAGAAATTTTATCTTTTTCATCAACTTCTACGAAATAAAAGCTTTGCTTGCTTACACCTGAACCAAACCCTGTATAAAAATCTCCTATTTTTTCTAAATTTTTAGGAGCATATCCTAGTTCTTCTATACATTCTTCTTTTGCTATTTCCTCTAAAGATAATTTTTTATCCACAAGCCCAGAACAAAGCTCTATAGTATAGCCCATATCATCATCTTTTACATAATCTTTATCATGCATTTGATGATACCAAAGTGGTATACGAAATTGGCGTACAAAAATAAAACTTTCTAATTCTTTATGATACAAAAGCACTGAAACACTATCTTTAGATTCTATAAAATCCCAAGTGCAAAGCCTACCATTACTTTCATAAACAAATCTCTTAGGCTTAATATAATTTGATTTTTCAAAAGAAAGTTCTTTTAAATTTTTAAACGCCATAATAAAACCTTTTATTTATTTTTCACATTGTACTTTATTTTTGCTTTTTTGAAAATATAAAGGTGATTAAAGCCTTAAAAAATTAAAAATCATATTTATAACTTAACCAAAAACTTCTTCCTTCTGTATAATCTTGATAGCGATTTGCATATCCAGCAGGATTAGCCCCATCCCATCTTGTAACTTGCGGATCAAAGAAATTTTTATCAAAAAGATTTTGCACTGCAAAACTTAAGCTAGATTGCTTATTGATTTTATAATTTATCCCTAAATCTACTATATAAAAAGGCTTATATTTTTACCATGGCAGACTACCATTACCGCCACCTTTTGCTTTAGCTATAGTATCAAGTCTTGCTCGTGTTTTTATATAGGAACTAAATTTACCTCGCTCATAGTTTAATTTTAACATTGCTATATGTCTTGGTAAATTTTCTATTCTATCACCACCAAACCAATTTTTTTGACCATCTTTGTAGCGATTATCCATAAAAGTATAACTTGAATTTAGGCTAAAGCCATTGTAAGTTTTGGTATTAAATGCAAATTCTATACCTTTAGTCTGCGTTTTTCCAAGATTAATAGGACGCTTACAAACAATGCCATTGCTACAATTAATATCATTTTGCATACCTGTTAAATCTTCACTACTGATTTGATTTGTAAAATCAGTAATAAATCCTGTAATAGAATAATGTGCAAAATCAAATACCATAAAATCAACACCCAATTCATAATTTATACTTTCTTCTGGTTTTAAGTCAGGGTTTCCAAAATAAGCATTATTATTGGCATAATTATAATATCCATTTGTCAACTGCTTGGCAGCAGGAGTTTTATAGCCTTTTGAAACACCTCCTTTCAAGGCTATATTATCATTTAAGTGATAAACCAAATAAACCCTAGGCGTAAATTCAGAATCAAACAAATCGCTATAAATATAACGCAAACCTGTAGTAAAAATCAAATCATCGGTTATAAAATACTCATTTCCCCATAAAGCGCAACCGTGGTTTGATCAAGATTTTTACCTCTTATTTGACTACCTGCGCTCGCTTGATCATTTTTTAATATCTCATAATCAATCCTTGCACCAAAGGTATTTACTAAATTACCGTATTGACCTAAATTCCAAGGTAAAACAACCTTACCTTCTCCTACCCAAATTTGGCTATGCAGCTCCTTATCCTTAGTGCTACCATATTGTAAATATGAGTTAGTTGAATCAAAATCATAGTTACCATCATGATTTAAAACAATATTATCCTTAAAAAGTTGTCTTTCACTTTTAATAGCCCTACTACTTGTAGAATTCACTGAAATTTCATTAATATATCGCTCTATATCAAAATATATATTATTTTTATCATCTACTGTCCAATTAAGCCTAGAACCAAAACCTAAACTAGTAAAAGCACCTGGACTATGACTAGCAATTTGGTAATTATCAGGTCTTTGATTGTTATTATTCCAAACCGGTGTAGGCCATTTTAAATCAGAAGCTGCCTTATCATAATACTTCAACCTTGCAGAAATTGATAATATATCTTCAATCAAAGGAGTTGCTACATAAGCATTAAATCCCTCAGCATTACCATAGTGATTAGAGTGCTGTTGTAAAAGAGTATTAAATTCTATATTTGCTTCGATTTTATCAGGATTTTTCTTAGTGATAATATTTATCCACACCGCCTACAGCATCACTGCCATAAAGTGTAGAAGCTGGACCACGTATAACCTCAATACACTCTATCATAGACAAAGGTGGCAGATATCCTGACTCACTGCCGCTAAAACCATTATCATAAAACCCATTTGCAACACTTTGACGTTTTCCATCAATTAAAACTAGAGTATAAGAACTACCAAAACCTCGTATGCTAAAATCATAAGTGCCTGTTTTATTCATAGTCACATCTACACCTGGAATATCTCCTATAGCCTCTCCTATATCCTTAATTGGCTTTTTTCAAGCTCTTCTTTTGTAATGATAGAAATACTAGCAAGGCGCATCAACCAAATCTTGTTCAAAACCACTAGCACTAACCACAACATCATTAAGTTGATATTTTTCTTCTGCTTTTAACAAAGCTCCAGATAAAATTAAAAAACACAGTAAACTTTTTTTAAATTTTATATTTTTGATTTGAGTCAAATTAATTCCTTTAAAAATAATTATTTTGATATTTAAAATCATTTTTGAAGTATAAAAAAAGAATACTTTTAATTAACTTAATTTTGATAACAATTATAAATAATAAAATTATTTAAAAAAGCGAAGTAAAAGCCTAAGCCTCTTGATAGGCTCCAAGCTTTAAAATTTTCTGCATACGATTTGCAGAAAGTTCTCGTACATCAATATTTTCAAGTTCATTTAGAGATTTTTTTACATAATCAGCAATAGCTACTGCTGCAGCCTCTTTATTGCGATGTGCACCATTTGTAGGCTCATCTATAACATCATCAATTAAACCTTGAGATTTTAAATCATCAGCCGTTACCTTCATAGCCTTGGTTGCAGCTTCACTTTTTGCAGGATCATTCCAAAGTATTGCAGCACAACCTTCAGGAGAAATTACTGAAAAAACAGAATTTTTCATCATTACAAGTTTATCTGCAACCCCTATAGCTAACGCCCCGCCACTACCGCCTTCTCCGATAACTATAGCAATGGTCGGTATTTTCAAATCACTTAATTCATATAAATTTCTAGCGATAGCTTCACTTTGTCCTCTTTCTTCAGCACCTATTCCAGGATAAGCACCTGGAGTATCTATCAAAAATAAAATAGGAATTTGAAATTTCTCTGCAAGTCTTGCTACTCTTAAGGCTTTGCGATATCCTTCAGGATGTGGCATCCCAAAATTTCTAGCGATTTTATCTTTTGTTCCACGTCCTTTTTGCTCACCAATTACAATTATTTTTTTCTCTCCTAAATAACCCATAAAACAAACAATAGCAGGATCATCTCTAAAGGCACGATCACCATGTATTTCGTGAGCGTCATTTAAAATAAGTTCAATATAGTCAAGAGCATAAGGGCGATCTGGATGACGCGCTAATTGCAAACGCTGAAAATCACTTAAATTCTTATAAGTTTTAGAAATTTCTTTTTCAAGATTTTTCTTTAAAATCGATACAGCTTCAGTATCTCCTTTAATCTGAGCATTGATAATGTCCTCGTCAATTTGCTGAATATTTTTTTCAAAATCTAAATAAGAAGCCATATTAATCTACTTTTTTAAATACAACACAGCCATTTGTGCCACCAAAACCAAAAGAATTACTCATCACCACTTTTAAATCTACTTTTCTTGATATATTTGGAATATAATCAAGATCACATTCATCATCTTTTACAAGCTGATTGATTGTAGGTGGAACTACCCCATCTCTTAAAGCCATAACACTAACAACTGCTTCAATTGCACCTGCAGCACCCAAGCAATGACCTGTTTGTCCTTTGGTGGAACTTATAAGCGGGATATTATTGCCAAAAAGCTCTTTAATTGCTGCTGTTTCATTTTTGTCATTTACAGGGGTTGAAGTTCCATGTGCATTGATATAATCTACCTTTGGATTCCCTGCCATATTTAAAGCTTTTTTCATAGCTCTTAAAGGCCCATCTAAAGTTGGTGAAGTAATATGATGCGCATCTGCACTTTCTCCAAATCCAATTAATTCAGCATAAATCGTAGCACCGCGTTTTTTAGCCTCTTCATATTCCTCAAAAACTAAAGCTCCAGCACCTTCTCCCATGACAAAACCATCTCTTTCTTTGTCAAATGGTCTTGAAGCATGCTCTGGATCTTCATTTCTAGTTGATAAAGCTTTCATTGAAGCAAAACCACCTATACCTACAGGACAAATCGCAGCTTCTGCACCTATGACTAACATCTTTTTAGCATTTCCCAAAGCTATACTTTTATAAGCTTCTCCTATAGCATGAGTTCCTGCTGCACAAGCTGTAACACAAGAAATATTTGGCCCTTTAAGCCCATGCTCTATAGAAATCAAACCTCCTAACATATTTACAAGTGCTGAAGGTATGAAAAAAGGGGAAATTTTACGCGGACCTCGCTCGGAACAAATAATGGAATTTTTTTCTATGTTAGGCAAACCTCCAATACCAGAAGCCGAAACAATGCCAAATTCTTCTTTATCTAATTCTTCACTAAATCCAGCATCCTGCATTGCTTCTCTTGCTGCTTTAATTCCAAGTTGTATGAAACGGTCAATTTTTTTTACTTCTTTGCCATCAACAACCTCTAATGGATCAAAATTTTTAACTTCAGCTGCAATTTGAACAGGAAAGTCCGTAGCATCAAAAAGAGTAATTTTATTTACTCCGCTTTCTCCATTGCAAATTGCTTTAAATGAACTTTCTTTATCTAAACCAAGGGCATTGATCATACCAATACCTGTAACTACAACTCTTTTCAAGAATAAGCTCCTTGCAAGAAAAAAAATTATTTTTTTAGATTGTCAATATAATTTACAACATCTTCAATTTTAATTAATTTTTCAGCATCACTATCTGGAATTTCTATTTCAAATTTTTCTTCTAAAGCCATAATAAGCTCTACAACATCTAAAGAATCAGCACCTAAATCTTCAATAATTTTTGATTCCATTTTAACTGCATCTGCATCAATACTTAATTGCTCTACTACTACTGCTTTTACATCATCAAATGTTGCCATTTGTTCTCCTTCAAAAAATTAAAATAAAGCGTATTTTACTATAAAAAGCTTAAAATATTTATAGTTTTTCATTATACTTGAAAATAAAATATTAAAACATAAAGGAAAAATGATGCTTTTCTCTAATTTAATCAAAGAAAATCAAAAAATTTGGAATGCTTATCTACATCATGATTTTGTTAAAAAATTGGAAGATAAAAGCCTAAAGCAAGAAAATTTTCTTTTTTATCTCAAGCAAGATTATATTTATTTGCTTAATTACGCAAAATGTTATGCAAGATTAGCACTTAACTCAAATACTGCAAAAGAACTTCGTTTTGCTATGAAATTTCAAAATTATATAGTTGAAGGAGAAATGGAACTTCATCGTGCAATTTTATCTCTTGGCATTAATGCAGATGAACTCGATATAAAAGATGAAAGTTTAGTCAATATAGCCTATTCGCGTTATATGTTAAGCGTAGGTGAAAATGGAGATTTTTTAGATATGTTAGTTGCTCTTAGTGCTTGCGCTATAGGCTATGCAAAAATAGGTGCTGAAATTATAAATCGTTTAAAAAATGAAAATTTAAAAGATCATCCTTACAAGGAATGGATTTTGACCTATGGAAGTGAAAATTTTCAAAATGAAGCTAAAGAATTTGAAGATTTTGTTAATTCTTATACTTCAAGTGTTGGTGCACAAAAATTCCAAAAACTCAGCGAAATTTTTCATACTGTAACACGCTTAGAAGTGGCTTTTTGGGAGCATTCTTTAAGAATGGAATTAAATCTTTAAACATGGGCTTTTTGCCCATGTTTTTATGCAATTTTACTTGCATCAATAATATTATAATCTAAACCAACCATTTCTTTAGAAAGTCCTAATGCAAGTCCTACTAATTGTGATAAATGAATAATAGGCAATCTTGCTTTAGAATTAGTATAATCTTGAAATCTTTCTTGATAGATATCAAGCTGCATTTGACAAAGTGGACAAGGTGTTACAACACAATCAGCTTGATTTTCACTTGCATTATTGACAATTTGACTAGACATTTTTTTCACAGATTTTTCTGCAGGATAAGAAGCATGAAAACCACAACAATCAAGGCGTTTTTCAAAAGGAACTATTTTAGCCCCTAAAACTTCTACTACACTTTCAAAACTTTTTGGATTGGTTGAACTTTCTTTTTTACCGAAAGCATCTTCAGGTCTTAAACTATGGCAACCATAAAATAAAGCTACTTTTAAATTTGAAAGCGGCTTTTTCACCTTGCTTTTTAAATTATCCAAATCCTCATAAAGCTCCCACAAAAGACTTGTAATAGGCGTTGAACCTTGATATTTCATTCCACCTTTTGCTAAAAAAGTATTGATGCGTTCTTTTGCACCCTTATCAAGAGTATTTTTTGCTTTAGCTAAAGTTAGCATACAAGTACTACAAGTTGTAAGCATTGGCATTTTCATCTCTTCTGCTAAAGCAATATTTCTTGCATTAGCTACCAAAGTCGCAATAGGATCAACACACTGCGCTTGAGAAGCCCCACAACAACTCCACCCCTTAATTTCATTCAACTTCCAACCCAAAATAGGTGCAATAGCTTCAAGTGAAATTTTAGATTCTTTTGCAGCTTGAGATAAAACACAACCTGGAAAAAAAGCGTACTCTTTTTGCATATTTTACTCCTTAACAGCAGCTTCTTGTGCCGCCTTTATCATTTTAACCAAATCTTTATGCCCTTCTATTTCACCCTCGCCAAAAACATGCATAGGATTCATTTTTCCTGCACGCATAAGTTTAAAAGCTATATCTGTTTTACCCATAGAACCTATAACACCCTCAGAACGCAAAGCAAGATAAATTTCATTCAAGCGTCCTGAACCTTCAACTAAATCTTTATAAAAAGCTTCAGCATGATCAGGCCCTAAGCCTTCATTTAAACCTTTTTTAATCGCCATCACTCTTAAATTTGCTATATCACTTACTGAACTTATACCCTTTGGACAACGATCAGCGCACTCTTGACAATGAACACAAAGCCAAAGTCCATTCATTACGCTGGGTTTTACATGCAACATAGGATCCTTACCTCGAGAGTCCGCCGCTGCACGCCAAGCATGAGTAAAAACAAAAGGTTGCATATAATCGCTACTATCTGCTTCTAATTTATTACACTCTGAAGCACAGCTACCACATAAAATACAATCCCATTGCTTGCTAATACGATCAAATTCTTCTTGACTTTGTTTACAGCCCTTTTCCGCTGAAAATTCATTTTTTGCCACCATGGCAGGACGAATTTTTCTTAAATTTTCTATAGAAGGCTCCCAATCCACAATTAAATCAGAAATTACTCTAAAATTTCCAAGCGGAGAAATGCGTATACTTGAAGGATTATCATATTCTTTTAATAAATCTTGCATTTTAGTATCACAAGCAAGATAAGAATGCCCATTCACACGAACTGCACAAGCCCCACAAATCGCAGATTGACAAGAGGCGGTAAAATTTAAAGTAATATCTTTTGTTTTTTTAATAAAAAGTAAAAGAGAGAGCAGAGTTTTTCCTTGTATATCCTTATCATCAATATCATAACTTTGTTCATATTTTTCCTTGCCATTAAAACGATCTATGATGATTTTCATTGTACTCTCCTTCCATCAAGTGAAAACTCAGTTACCACGACATCTTTATAACTAAGTTTTAATTCATCATTTTCTAAATTTACAATGCTATGTTTTAAGAAATTTTTATCATCTCGCTTTGGATAATCTTCTCTAGTATGAGCCCCACGGCTTTCAAGTCTATTTCTAGCTGCTAAACAAGCACAGCGAGAAAGTAAAATCAAATTACCAAGCTCTACATAATCTGTAAAAGCAGTATTCATCACTTCATTAGGATTTGGAATACGAATTTTTTCATATCTCGCTTGTATATCTTCTAATTTTTTTGCTAGAAGATCGAGTTTTTCTTGAGTTCTAAAAATCCCCATATTATCCCAATTTTGACTTCCTAGCTCTTCTCGCAATTCATACATTTCTTGACCATTTCCGCCATTATTTGTAATTTCTTTAAATCTAACCTGCCATTTTTGAGCAAGTTCATGAGTTTTTGCCCCTTTTCCAAAACTTGCATCTTTAGCATAATTTGTCGCACCAATGCCTGCTAAATGCCCTGTTACAACTGCATCGGCTAAAGAATTTCCCCCTAGTCTATTAGCTCCATGTATAGAAATGCAAGAAGCTTCTCCACCTACATAAATTCCAGCAATTTTAGTACTCATATCTTCAAATTTAGCCACTTCAATTCCACCCATAGAATAATGTGCCGTTGGACGGATAGGTACAGGAGTATCTACTAAATCAATATTTTCAAAAAGCATTGCAGTGTGACGAATTTTTGGTAAATCTTTTAAAATTTTTTCTTTTCCTAAGTGGCGTACATCGCACAAAACATAAGCTCCAAGTCCCTCGCCATAACCTCTACCTTCACGAATTTCTGTTTCTATAGCACGCGCAACCATATCTCGCGGTGCAAGCTCCATTTTTTCATGGTAATTTTTCATAAAACGCTCACCACGATTATTTAAAAGATATCCCCCTTCACCGCGCGCCGCTTCTGTAATAAGAGTTCCACCATTTGCAACTCCTGTTGGGTGAAATTGTATCATCTCAGGATCTTCAAAACCAAGTCCTGCTCTAAGAGCAGCTGCCACACCATCTCCTGTGGCAATAAAAGGAGTTGAAGTTCTATTATAAAATATCCTTGTGTATCCCCCTGTAGCAATCACCAAAGCTTTGCATAACACAGGATAAATTCCACCGCTTTGTATATCTCTTAAAACGACACCCTCGCATTTTCCATCCACAACACCTATATCCAAAAGTTCATGATCCATTAAAAATTTCACACCACTACTAATAGCATCATCTAAACAAGAATGCATTAAAATATGACCTGTTTTATCTGCAGAATAGTTACAGCGTTTCTTGGAAGCTCCTCCCATTAAACGCTGAGCTACTCCACCTTGCTCATTTCTTGAAAACAAGGTTCCTATAAAATCCATATTAAAAATAGCCTTTCCAGCTAATTCGCAAAATTTTAAAGCCGCCTCTTGATCTACCAAATAAGCTCCGCCTTTAATAGTATCATAAGCATGTAATTTATAGGAATCTCCATTAGAAAAATCAGTAACTCCATTAATTCCACCCTCTGCCATACAAGTTGCGTTACGCGATGGCATCATCTTTGTAGCTACTACAACGCTTAATTTTGGATTTTCTTTTCTCACTGCGGCTGCAGCACGCAAACCTGCTCCACCTGATCCAATTACCAAAACATCGCAAGAAGGTAAATTTGTATCTTTATCCATCTTAGATGAATCATCTAAAGCATAAACTCCACTTGAACTTGCAACTAAAGCTCCTACACTAATACAGGCTGTTTTTATAAAATCTCTTCTAGAAAATTCACCCATATCATTCTCCTTATTTAAAAAAATTAATAATAATTTTTAATGTAAGTCAATCTTACATAACCGCATGCCAAAAATCCAAAAACAAACTCTCCTTTCAATATAAAATGGATTAAAAACAAATTTATAATTTAGTAAATATAAAAAAGCATAAGATAAGTAATCAAAGAAGATAGATGAATATAATAAAATAAATATTAAAAAATTTTTGCAATATATCATAATCTATTCCTTGCAAATTAAACGGAATGATTATACCTTAAAAAAAATAACAAAAAGTTAATATTAATTAAGATAATATTTATCTTAATTAATATATAGTTAATAAAATTATCAAATCATTAAGCCTTAAAAAGCTTAAATTCTCCATTCACAAATTGCATTCTAGCGCTTAAATGATCAAGATAAAAAACTTCAAATTTTGGATTTTGCGGAGTTTCATAAAGATTTACAAGATAAGGATATTTTTTAAACATCATTTTTTTAACTTCTAAATTTGGTTCAAAAACCGCATTAGCTCTAAGTCTTAAAAAAGTCCCATCTTTTGCACAAGAACAAAATTCAATACCATTATAATTTTTTATATGCTTAAAAAGTCCTTTTGTATTTGCTGTGCAAAAATAAATTTTATCTCCCACAAGCAATGGACTTTGTATAGGACGCACTCTAGGATTTCCACAAGTTCCTAAAGTGGCTAAAAATGCTGGTGCATTATCATCTAAAAATTGTGCTATTTCTTTTAAATCCATCATTTTTCCTTACATATATAAACCACCATTGATCTTAAGCACATCGCCTGTCACATAAGAGGCATAATCACTAAGTAAAAACGCTACACAATTAGCCACTTCTTCAGGTTCTGCAAAGCGTTTTAAAGGGATATTGTCTTGATAGGTTTGTTTGATTTCATCACTTAAAACTTCAGTCATATCGCTTTTTATGAAACCTGGAGTCACACAGTTAAAGCGTAAATTTCTACTTGCTCCTTCTTTAGCAAAAGATTTAGTCATAGCTATCATTCCACCTTTACTAGCAGAATAATTTACTTGTCCAGCATTGCCCATTTCTCCGACAATAGAAGCGATATTTACAACAGCACCAAAACGTTTTTTACTCATGGTTTTTAAAGCTTCTCTACAACCTAAAAAAGCTGAGCTTAAATTTGTATCTACAACGCTACTAAAGTCCTCTAATTTCATTCTTAAAGCAAGTTTATCATTTGTAACGCCTGCATTATTTACAAGATAACTTAATTCTCCATCACTCTCAACTATAGTTTTTACACCGTTTTCAAACTCATCTTCTTTGCTTGCATCAAATTTAATCACAGCAGCAACGCCACCACTTGCAATAATTTCATCTTTTAAAGCATCTGCAAGTTCAGGTTTTGAACGATAATTGATCCAAACTTTAAGTCCAAAACCCGCCAAAGTTTTTGCGATAGAAGCACCTATTCCCTTACTTGCTCCAGTAATTAAAACATTTTTTCCACTAAATTTCATTATCTATCCTTAATAAGTTTAATTTTAAAAATTGCAATCTTAACAAATTTCTTATAAAAAAGGCAAACAAACTAAAATAAAGCCTCATTCATTTCTTTTGGAATTTCTAAGTCTAAAATTTTAAGCACGCTTGCAGCGATATTGCTAAGCCCCATATTATCTTTAATCTTTGAAACTCCCTTTGCTTGCACAAAAACAAAAACATCAAAAGTGGTGTGATTGGTAAGCAAATTTCCTTTTTCATCTTGCATAGCCTCGCAATTTCCATGATCACTTGTAATGATAAAAGCATAATCATGCTTTTTTGCACATTCTATAATCTCGCCCAAACAAGTATCCACCGCTTCGACAGCCTTTATAGCAGCATTAAAATCACCTGTATGTCCAACCATATCTCCATTTGCAAAATTTACCACTATAAAATCCTCACCCTTTTCTATGCCTTTTTTCACTGCATCACACACTTCAAAAGCACTCATTTGGGGTTTTTCATCATAAGTTTTTACCTTGGGGCTTGGGATTAAAACCCTTGTTTCATTTTCTAAAAGCTCTTCTTTTCCGCCATTAAAAAAGAAAGTTACATGGGCGTATTTTTCGGTTTCTGCGGTATGAAGCTGACTAAGCCCTGCTTTAGAAATCACTTGCGCTAAAGTATTTTCAATTTTTTCTTTTTCAAAAAGCACAGGGAGTTTAAATTTATCATCATAAACACTCATAGTAAGTAAATTTTCAAAGATTTTTTCGCGTTCAAACTCTTTAAAATCCTTAGAATTTAACACTTCAACAAGTTGTTTCATTCTATCATTTCTAAAGTTGATAAAGATAATGCCATCTTCTTCTCTCATGCCCTTGTAATTCTCATTTTGAGCTGCTTTGATAAACTCATCAGTAACATTTTCATCGTAAGATTTTTGTAGGTATTCTAATAAATTTGGCACTTTATAAGCCTTACCTAACAAGCACTCACAATACTCTTTTACCCTATCCCAACGCTTATCTCTATCCATAGCATAAAAACGCCCACAAAGCGTAGCAAAATGCACGCCTAAGTTTTCACAAAATTCTTTTAAATCTTTTATGAAATTTAAGCCACTTTTTGGACTTACATCACGCCCATCAGTGATTGTGTGAGCAAAAACTTCATTGCCATTTTTCGCACAAATTTCAAGCATGGCTTTAAAATGCGTATCCATAGAATGTACCCCGCCATCACTATAAAGCCCTATAATATGCACTCTTTTACATTTTGCTAAAAGTTTTTGTAAATTCTCATTTTTTTCAAGTTCTTTGTTTTCAATGACTTTATTAATACGCACTAAATTTTGATAAATAATACGCCCACTTCCTATACACATATGCCCTACTTCACTATTTCCCATCTGCCCTTCTGGCAAACCTACAGCTAAACCACTCGTTTTTAGTAAAGAATTTGGGACTTCCTTAAAAAGCTTTTCATAACTTGGTTTTTTAGCTGCTTCAAAAGCATTAAACTTACTATTCTTATTATACCCTATTCCATCTGTAATAATTAAAACGCATTTTTGCTTCATTTTTCTCTCTTTTATAAGAATTTTTTTGGTTAGATTTTACTAAAATTAAACTTTTAAAAACCAAAAAGAAGGCTAGGTTTTGTATTATCTTTCAGATTTAAGTCATTATGCTTTTTTTACTTATATTAGTGTGCGTGCAGGCTTTGCATTTTTTATCGCTTTATGTTTGTCTTTATTTTTAATGCCTAAATTTATTACTTGGGCAAAAGCTAAAAATGCTAGTCAACCTATTTACGAATACGCCCCAGAAACTCATAAAACCAAATGCCATACTCCAACCATGGGTGGGCTTATTTTCATCAGTTCTGCGGTAATCGCAAGTTTATTTTGTATCAAATTTGATAATATTTTTGCTATAAGTGCTTTACTTTGTTTGATACTTTTTTGTTTGATAGGCCTCATAGATGATTTAGGCAAAGTTCTAAAAAAAGATAATCATTCAGGACTTAGTCCAAGAATGAAGCTTTTAGCACAAATCATCGCTGGACTTATTTGCATCTTACCTTTATATTTTAGTTCAGAGCTTAGCACGGAACTTTTTATACCTTTTTACAAACACCCTCTTTTTGATATGGAAATTTTTGCCATTGCTTTTTGGATTTTGGTTTTAATTTCTAGCTCTAATGCTGTAAATTTAACCGATGGACTTGATGGCTTAGCTACAGTTCCAGGCATTTTTTCTTTATCTACTTTAGGGATATTCTTATATTTGAGTGGAAATTTAAATTATAGTGAATATCTACTTTTGCCAAAAATTCAAGGACTTGGTGAAGTAGTGATTATTTGTGCAGCGCTAATTGGTGCTTTAATGGGATTTTTATGGTACAACTGTTATCCTGCACAAGTTTTTATGGGAGATAGTGGAAGTTTAGCTTTAGGTGGCTTTATAGGATTTTTAGCCGTTATTAGCAAAAATGAAATTTTACTTTTACTCATAGGTTTTGTTTTTGTTCTTGAAACTGTTTCTGTAATTTTACAAGTTGGAAGTTTTAAAATTTTTAATAAAAGAGTATTTAAAATGGCGCCTATTCATCATCATTTTGAAAAAGTTGGCTGGGTGGAAAATAAAATTATAGTGCGTTTTTGGATGATAGCCTTACTTTCAAATTTGCTTGCACTTGCATCAATAAAGCTAAGATAATGAAAATTTCACTTTTTGGATACGGAAAAACCACACGTGCTATTGCTGAAAATTTAGTAGATAAATTTGGACCTTTTGATATTTATGATGATCATTTTACAGAAACAAAAAAAGATACACTAGGAAATTTACTTTTAAATCCTAATGATTTTGATGATAATTTAAGCGACATTGAAATTCCTAGTCCAGGTTTTCCACCAAAGCACAAACTCATTCAAGAAGCAAAAAATTTACAAAGTGAATATGACTTTTTTTACGATGTCATGCCAAAATCTGTTTGGATAAGTGGAACTAATGGAAAAACAACCACTACTCAAATGGCTACACATTTATTATCACATATTGGTGCTGTTATGGGTGGAAATGTTGGAACTCCTTTAGCAGAGCTTAATCCTTATGAAAAACTTTGGATACTTGAAACTTCATCTTTTACCCTACACTACACTCATAAAGCTAAACCTGAAATTTATGCACTTTTACCCATCAGTCCTGATCATCTTTCTTGGCATGGAAGTTTTGATAATTATGTTCAAGATAAGCTAAGCGTTTTAAAAAGAATGAATGAATGTGATGTAACAATACTGCCTAAAATTTATGCAAATACTCCAACAAAAGCTCATAAAATAAGCTATGAAGATGAAAAAGATCTAGCTGTTAAATTTGGCATTGATACGGAAAAAATTTCCTTTAAAAGTCCTTTTTTACTCGATGCTATCATGGCTTTAGCTATAGAAAAAATTCTACTTGATACTTTAAGCTATGAGCTTTTAAATAGCTTTGTAATGAAAAAAAATAAACTCGAAGAGATTAAAGACAGTCAAAATAGGCTTTGGGTAAATGACACTAAAGCCACAAATGAAAGTGCAGTAATGGCTGCGCTTAGTCGCTATAAAGATAAAAAAATCCATCTTATCATAGGGGGAGATGATAAGGGTGTAGATCTTAGTAATTTATTTGATTTTATGAAAGGATTTGATATAGAACTCTATGCTATAGGCATTAGTACCGAAAAAATGCTTGATTATGCAAAAAAAGCGAATTTGAAAGCCTATAAATGTGAAGTTTTATCTAAAGCTGTAAATGAAATTTCAAATCACTTAAGAGTCAATGAAGTAGCTCTTTTAAGTCCCGCTTGTGCAAGTTTAGATCAGTTCAACTCTTACGCAGAGCGTGGAAAAGTCTTTAAAGAATGTGTGAATAAAATTTAATTTATTTTACTTTTCATAGAAAATTTTAAATTTTATCCTTCTAGTATTTTCAAACCCCTAAAAACACCCTATTCTCTCTAAAAACCCTAACCAGCAGCAAACTCTTTTTTAAACACGATTCTAAGTATCATCTAAAACAACAATAAAAATAAACATAGGATTTATATATAAAGTAAGTAATGAAGACATTTAACAAGTCCGCAATGAGCTACTTTCCCCCTGCCAGTAAGGCGTAGTATCATCACCCACGATGTGCTTAGCTTCTTGGTTCGGGATGGAGCAAGGCGTTTCCACATCTGTATAATCACGGACATTGTTATTTAAATATTCTTTGAAAGATTGAATTTAAAAAATAAAGCTTAATCTTTTATTTCTTTACTTTTTTCTTTATTCTCTTTCTTCTTTTCTTATCTTTTATCTTTGATAAGTTTTTATATAGAATACTTAAAAAACAATGTTAAGAGCAAGTTCTAATACAAACTCTACTTGAAAGATTTCTATTAAACTCTAAATATTATCTATATTCAAAGTCTTCTTAAAAACCTTAACAAGGAAGTGATGCTTTATTAAAGATAAGCCAAACGCTCTATTAGTACTGGTCAGCTAAAGGACTTTCATCCATTACACACCCAGCCTATCAAACTAGTAGTCTTCTAGAGAGCTTAGAGAAGATTCATCTTAGAGTTGGCTTCACGCTTAGATGCTTTCAGCGTTTATCCTTTCCAAACTTAGCTACGCTGCGATGCTCTTGGCAGAACAACAGCTACACCAGTGGTTTGTTCAACCCGGTCCTCTCGTACTAGGGTCAAATCTCTTCAATCTTCTTACGCCCACGGCAGATAGGGACCGAACTGTCTCACGACGTTCTGAACCCAGCTCGCGTACCGCTTTAAATGGCGAACAGCCATACCCTTGGGACCTGCTCCAGCCCCAGGATGCGATGAGCCGACATCGAGGTGCCAAACCTCCCCGTCGATGTGAGCTCTTGGGGGAGATCAGCCTGTTATCCCCGGGGTACCTTTTATCCTTTGAGCGATGGCCCTTCCACACAGAACCACCGGATCACTAAGACCGACTTTCGTCTCTGCTTGACTTGTATGTCTTGCAGTTAAGCTGGCTTATACCTTTATACTCTACGAACGATTTCCAACCGTTCTGAGCCAACCTTTGTAAGCCTCCGTTATTATTTGGGAGGCGACCGCCCCAGTCAAACTACCCACCAGACATTGTCCCACTTGAGGATAACTCAAGCTGGTTAGCTACCCAAATAAGAAAGAGTGGTATCTCAACAATGGCTCATATACAACTGGCGTCATATACTCAAAGCCTCCCACCTATCCTGCACATTCTTATCCAAGTAGCAGTGTCAAGCTGTAGTAAAGGTCCACGGGGTCTTTCCGTCTTGCCGCGGGTAGGAGGAATTTTCACCTCCACTACAATTTCACTGGATCCCTCTTTGAGACAGCTCCCATCTCGTTACGCCATTCATGCAGGTCGGTATTTAACCGACAAGGAATTTCGCTACCTTAGGACCGTTATAGTTACGGCCGCCGTTTACTCGGGCTTCGATCAAGAGCTTCGCTAATGCTAACCCCATCAATTAACCTTCGAGCACCGGGCAGGCGTCACACCCTATACATCCTCTTACGAGTTAGCAGAGTGCTGTGTTTTTGGTAAACAGTCGGGAGGGACTCTTTGTTGTAAGTTTCCTTGCTTTCGGAGTAAATCCTAATACAAAGCTAACCACACCTTATACCGAAGATACGGTGCTATTTTGCAGAGTTCCTTAAAGAGAGTTCTTCCACGCGCCTTAGAATACTCATCCCACCCACCTGTGTCGGTTTACGGTACGGGCAACATTAGCTAAACTTAGAAACTTTTCTTGGCTCGACGGCATCAGGGGTTCTTCTATCCATCCGAAGACTTCAAAAAGCCTTTCAGTTCTCGGAGTATTGTTATACGGATTTGCCTGTATAACCTCCTACGACCTTAGACTAGCACTTCCATCCGCTAGCCCCCTTAGCCCTAAGCGTCCTTCCATCGCACACTAATGTTGGTATTGGAATATTAACCAATTTGCCATCGTCTACCCCTTTCGGACTCGACTTAGGACCCGACTAACCCTACGATGACGAGCATCGCGTAGGAAACCTTGGGTTTACGGCGTTAATGATTCTCACATTAATTATCGCTACTCATGCCTGCATGCTCACTTCTATTCGCTCCAGCACTCCTTACCGGTATACCTTCGACGCAAATAGAACGCTCTCCTACCACTTGCACACAACTTAAACTACTTAACTTTAGTCTAAGAATATTTTTACTGATTTTACTAAGTTTTATTTCTATCTTTACTCTATAAAAATCAGTAAAAATATAACTAAACATATAACTTAGTTTCTCATATTCTAAACTTAAATAATCTAAGTTGTGTGCAAGTCTACAGCTTCGGTACTTACTTTAGCCCCGTTATATTTTCCGCGCAAAATCACTAGACCAGTGAGCTATTACGCTTTCTTTAAAGGATGGCTGCTTCTAAGCCAACCTCCTGGTTGTTTAAGTAACTTCACATCGTTTTCCACTTAAGTAAGATTTAGGGACCTTAGCTGGTAGTCTGGGTTGTTTCCCTCTTGACGACGGATTTTATCACTCGCCGCCTGACTGCTGTGATTACATATAAGGTATTCGGAGTTTGATAGGGTTTGGTACATTGGTGTATGCCCTAGCCCATTCAGTGCTCTACCCCCTTATATTACGACACAACGCTATACCTAAATATATTTCGGAGAGAACCAGCTATCACGAAGTTTGATTGGCCTTTCACCCCTATCCACAAGTCATCCCGGGGCTTTTCAACGCCTATGGGTTCAGTCCTCCACTAGTTCTTACACTAGCTTCAACTTGCTCATGGATAGATCACTTCGTTTCGGGTCTGCAGCATCTGACTAAGCGCCCTATTCAGACTCGCTTTCGCTACGGCTTCGCGTTTGCTTAACCTTGCCAGACACCACAACTCGCAGGCTCATTATGCAAAAGGCAGTCCATCACCCTGTATTGCTACATAGGGCTCTGAATGATTGTAAGCAAATGGTTTCAGGTTCTATTTCACTCTGATCACCTCAGTTCTTTTCACCTTTCCCTCACGGTACTTGTGCACTATCGATCTGGTATTAGTATTTAGGGTTGGATCGTGGTCGACCCGGATTCAGACAGGATTCCTCGTGTCCCGCCCTACTCAGGATACTGCTAGCTAAGGTTTGTTTTTCGCATACGGGACTATCACCCTCTATGGTTATACTTTCCAGAATGTTCTGCTAAACTTACCTCTTGCACATTGCAGTCCTACAACCCCCAGTGCAAGCACTGGGTTTGCCCTCTTGCGCTTTCGCTCGCCGCTACTGACGCAATCTCTATTGATTTCTTTTCCTGAGGGTACTAAGATGTTTCAATTCCCCTCGTTCGCTCCTATATAGGTAATGTATATCTCTATACATTGGGTTGCCCCATTCGGAAATCTACGGATCAAAGCTTCTTGACAGCTCCCCGTAGCTTATCGCAGTCTAGTACGTCCTTCATCGCCTTTACCAGTCAAGGCATCCACCATTCGCTCTTAGTAGCTTACCTTTTTTACCTTTTATTATTGATTCTAAAACGCATCACTTCCTTGTTAAAGTTTTTATGATAAGACTTCTTTATCTTAAGACGGAAAGCATTCAAACACTTAATATAAAACTAAATGATTTAGTCTCAACTAAGCTGTGAGTTTGAAACTTGTCTTTAATTTATAATCCTTAAATCTAATATTCTCTTTATTCATAGAAGAGAAGACAGCTAAAAGTTAAGTTAAACTAAAGAAAAGATAAATAGGTTTTATCCTTTAACAAGTCCTGTAAAATTGTTTTTATTAAAACTTGCTTGTGACTCTTAACAATGATAATTAAAAGAACATTTAGGTTTAAAACCTAAAGGAAGTATATATATTAACATAATCATTATAAATATAAATGCATAATGTATATGCTACTTATATCTATTAAAGTATATTCTTTTATAGTTAAAGATAAAAATAAATCTAAGTATAGAGTTTATATTTTATATTTAATCTATTTTATATACTTGCTTTAGATTTTAAAGCTTCTTTATTCAAATCTTTTTTATGGTGGGCCTAACAAGACTTGAACTTGTGACCTCACCCTTATCAGGGGTGCACTCTAACCAGCTGAGCTATAGGCCCTTAATAAATGGTGGAGAATAGCGGGATCGAACCGCTGACCTCCTGCGTGCAAAGCAGGCGCTCTCCCAGCTGAGCTAATTCCCCATAAACAATTAGCTTTATCATCAATCTTTGAAATCTAAACAAGAATCAATTGAGTTTATATATTGAAGTAATAGTTGTGAGACTTATTACTTTGTACTCTAGAAAGGAGGTGATCCAACCGCAGGTTCTCCTACGGTTACCTTGTTACGACTTCACCCCAGTCGCTGATTCCACTGTGGACGGTAACTAGTTTAGTATTCCGGCTTCGAGTGAAATCAACTCCCATGGTGTGACGGGCGGTGAGTACAAGACCCGGGAACGTATTCACCGTAGCATGGCTGATCTACGATTACTAGCGATTCCGGCTTCATGCTCTCGAGTTGCAGAGAACAATCCGAACTGGGACATATTTTATAGATTTGCTCCACCTCGCGGTATTGCGTCTCATTGTATATGCCATTGTAGCACGTGTGTCGCCCTGGGCATAAGGGCCATGATGACTTGACGTCGTCCACACCTTCCTCCTCCTTACGAAGGCAGTCTATTTAGAGTGCTCGGCCGAACCGTTAGCAACTAAATACGTGGGTTGCGCTCGTTGCGGGACTTAACCCAACATCTCACGACACGAGCTGACGACAGCCGTGCAGCACCTGTCTCTAAGTTCTAGCAAGCTAGCACCCTCTTATCTCTAAAAGGTTCTTAGGATATCAAGCCCAGGTAAGGTTCTTCGCGTATCTTCGAATTAAACCACATGCTCCACCGCTTGTGCGGGTCCCCGTCTATTCCTTTGAGTTTTAATCTTGCGACCGTACTCCCCAGGCGGTACACTTAATGCGTTAGCTGCATTACTGAGATGACTAGCACCCCAACAACTAGTGTACATCGTTTAGGGCGTGGACTACCAGGGTATCTAATCCTGTTTGCTCCCCACGCTTTCGCGCCTTAGCGTCAGTTGAGTTCCAGCAGATCGCCTTCGCAATGGGTATTCTTGGTGATATCTACGGATTTTACCCCTACACCACCAATTCCATCTGCCTCTCCCTCACTCTAGACTATCAGTTTCCCAAGCAGTTTAATGGTTAAGCCATTAGATTTCACAAGAGACTTGATAATCCGCCTACGCGCCCTTTACGCCCAGTGATTCCGAGTAACGCTTGCACCCTCCGTATTACCGCGGCTGCTGGCACGGAGTTAGCCGGTGCTTATTCCTTAGGTACCGTCAGAATTCTTCCCTAAGAAAAGGAGTTTACGCTCCGAAAAGTGTCATCCTCCACGCGGCGTTGCTGCGTCAGGGTTTCCCCCATTGCGCAATATTCCCTACTGCTGCCTCCCGTAGGAGTCTGGACCGTGTCTCAGTTCCAGTGTGACTGATCATCCTCTCAGACCAGTTAAGCGTCATAGCCTTGGTAAGCCATTACCTTACCAACTAGCTGATACTATATAGTCTCATCCTACACCGAAAAACTTTCCCTACTCAACTTGTGTTAAGCAGGAGTATAGAGTATTAGCAGTCGTTTCCAACTGTTGTCCTCTTGTGTAGGGCAGATTAACTATACCTTACTCACCCGTGCGCCACTAATCCACTTCTAGCAAGCTAGAAGCTTCATCGTTCGACTTGCATGTATTAGGCACGCCGCCAGCGTTCACTCTGAGCCAGGATCAAACTCTCCATAAAAATTATAGATAGTTTAATCTTTTTCTTCAAAGAAAAAGTTATGAAAGATTAAAAGAAAAACTTTTAATCTTTTTAATTATTAGATTGAATAGATTTTACATAATTACTTATGCCTAAATCTTTCTGGCTCAATCGATCACTTATTTAGATTTCAAAGATTGACTAATAAGATTTGAATAACAATACTAAGTTAAAAGAACAAAACAAAAAATCATTTTTAAAAGAAAAGTTTTTAAATTAAAAAACAAGATTTATAAAAAAGCTTTTAGTTTATAAGACAAAAACCAAAAGAGTTAATTTATAAAATCTACTAAGCTAGTGAAACTTTATAATTTAAAAGATTTTAAGTCCTTTTTTCAAAAAAAGGAAATGAAAGTATAACCAATTAAACTTAAAAGGGGATTAAACAAAGGATTAAATAGTATAAATATTTGTGTAAGTATTTATAT